>NZ_JANUYA010000009.1 GCF_024834065.1 Mycoplasma sp. CSL7475-4 | reverse complement strand
GTGATAAAGTCGCTAAATCAAACGAATTAGCAAAAATTGAGGAATTTTATAACCAATTAAAAGCTGCTAATGACTTGGCTAACAAACAAAAAGAATTTGCCAATAAATATAACGAAATCGTTGACTTAACATCAAATGATAAATATAGCGACATTAAAGATGCAATTAAAGAGTTGATGAAACCTTTAAAAGATGATGTTGAAAATTCAAACGATACTGATTTTATTGGTCAAAAAACTGAGCAACTAACAACTGATAATTATGCGCAAAAAGTGAAAGATGCTATCGCAAAACACAATGAAGTTGACAGTAAAATTAATGAACTAAACAATGCTAAGAATACTGAATACGCAAATTATCCAGAAGCAAAACAAATTTTACAAAATGCTGTTGATAAATACAATAACTCAACTCTAAACTCTGATGATATTGATCCACAAATAAGTGACAAAAATGTGTTAAATCCACAAAATTACACAAATATCATTAATGAATTAGATAAACAAAAGCTTGAAGCACAAAAAGTTAAACAAGCTAATAAAAATTACAATAATGAATTGGCTACTGTTTTAACTGATAGTGATTTTGTTGGTTATGATGGTGCTAAAGCAAAATATGAGGCACAAGTTCAAAAAGCCAAAGATGATTTAGCAGCTGCCATTAAAGAGGCAAATTTAGATCCTGCTAAATTAGTCGAAGCTTACAATAACGCCAAAGCCGCATTAGAATTAGCCAAAGAAAATGTAGCTAAAAATAAAGCAATTGATGATTTCAATAAAAAAGTTAAAGAATTAAATGAAGTTAAAGATACTTTAAGCGCAGCGCCTAATAGTGACGCTTACTCAAATTTAATTCACAATATTGACCAAAGCATTAATTCTGAAAAAGAAAATGTTGATTTTGATGATGGTTTTGCAGCTGCAAGTGAAGAACAAATTAAAGCAGCAACCACAAAACTAGGTGAAGTTAAAGATAGCGTTTCAACAAAACAAAACGCTGTAGATAAAGCAATTAATTTATACAATGACCCTGGTAAAAGCGAAATTGATAAGTTAATTAAAAACGACATTGATAAAGAAAAAGTTGAAGCAGCTCGTGATGAGAAAAATGCTGTTAAGAAATACCTAGAAGACGAAATTAAAAAAGCCGACAAAATAATAAGTGATGTTAATGAAGAATCATATACAGCTTTAGATCAAGAAGATGCTTACGAAAAAGCATATAAAAAAGCTAAGGGCATTTTGGATAAAGCTCTATCAGAGGCGAGAAAACGTATTGCTAAAATCGATGAAGTTAAAGAAGCTCTAGAAAATTATGAACATAATAGTAAAAATATTATTCCGGGCTATATAGAAGATTGAACTGATCCTAAATATAATGATATTAAAGCAAATTTAAATAAAATTAAAGATGAAGAAGATGATAAATGATTGCCTATTTCAAAATTGGATTTAGAAACAGTAGATGTTAAAAGTGTAGAAACTTCAACTAAAAAAATTATTCAAGCATCTAATGATGCTAGATTAGCAAAAGCTAAAAAAGATTTCGATACTGAATTTAACAGCATTGCTGATATATTTAAAAAACCAGAAGGCGACACAGCTTCAGATAATAAATATGATGCTTTACGTAAGAAAATTATTGCTGAAATGCAGCCTACTAAAGATCAAGCAGATGTTGTTAATGTTGATGACGCCGAAACTTATGCAGATGCTGATCATAAAGTTAATCAAGTTAATGAATTACAACAATCACTTGCTCAATTCAAACAAAAAGCGAATTTAGCTAAAGAAGCTTTTGATAATTTAGAAGCCGAAATTGCAAAAACCAAAAAACTTAATAACGATTTATATACCCAAAATAATGATCAAAATTCATTGACCAATGCTCAAGCATACAATCTAATTAAAGATGCTATCGAAGATAATCTAACTTCAACAGTTGCTGCTGCTGATGTTTTAACTCCAACTGCTTATGAAAATAAAATTACTGCCTTAAAACAAGCAGTAGCAAAAGCTAACGAAATAAACGAAGCTAAAAAGGCTTACGAAACTGAATTAGGTAACAAAGCTACTATTGATGATTCGTTGCCTGAAACTAAAGTTTGATACGATGGTGAAATTGCAAAAATCGGTCAAACTTTAGCAACTACTTTAAGTGGTTTATCTAACACTCGTGACGAAAATTATGTTGCAAACGTTAAAAAAGCTTACAGCGATGCTGAAAATGCTTTAACAGATTTAAAAACACAAATAGCTCTTAAATCTGCTCAAGAAAAACACCGTCAAGCGGTTGAAAAACTAGAAGAAAAACAAAAAGAATTAAATGTAGATACCAACCCTCAACTTAAAGGTTTAAACAAACAAATAAACGATTTAATTGATCAATCTAAACAAACAGTTAAAACCGATGCTCAGCCAAATCCATATGAAGGTGTTTCAATCGAAACACTAGATCGGCAAAGTGAAATTCTAAAAAACTTCACTGATTCGGTTGATGACAAAGTAAATGAAATTAATGATGCAAAAGATCTTTATGACAAAGCTGTTGAAAAATTAGACGAGTTAAAAGCTGATGCAAAATATAAAGATCAGCAAGCCGATTTAGACCAAGCGAAAACTGAAGCAGCTCAAACTATTACAGATGCGCAAGACAACGAAACAGTTGACGCACAAACATACAAAGACCAAGCTGATTTTGTAATTGATTCAGTAATTGACCAAGCTAACGATAGATTCACGAAATTAAGTGAAAAAGCTACTGAATTCATTAAAAATAATGATCTTCAAAATAATCAACGTTATGAAGAAATTAATCAAACCTTACGTGATAAAATTGCTCAATTACAACAAGGCTTACCAAACAAAATTCACGATGACACTAAAGACAAGATTGCAGAATTAGGCGAAAAAATAACACAAGCCGAAACACAATATGATGAATTACAAAAAGCTATCGATCAAGCTGAAATGGCAAAAGCAAAAGCTGATTACGATGCTAAGAAAAGTGAACTTGACAATGAAGCAAATGGTTTAGACGAATATCCAGAAACTCAAAAATGAGCTCAAGCAGAAATTAAAAGAGTTAATGATGAATTAACTCAAAAAATTGCTCAATTAGATGCTGATCAAAATTCGCCTGATTACAAAAAAAATAAAATTCAAGCTTACAAAGACTATATTGCAAAATTAGATCAAGTTCACGATCAAATTCAAACCAAAAAGGCTGAAGAAACCGAAGAGGCAAAACAAGCTTATAATGATAAATTAGCTAAATTAGACGAAATTACCGAAAGTTCAGATCATCCAAGTAGAAAATACATTAAAGATAAACTGGAAAAAGATAAAACTTCTATTACTGGTTCAATTAATGATCAATCTACACCGAAAGCTTATAACGATGCAGCAAATTCTATTGATACCGATATTACTTACGCAAATGAGCAATTCCCAATTGCTGATAAAGACAAAGAAGCCGTTGAGGCTTATGACGTTCTTAAAGAACAAGTTAAAAAGTATTTAAAAAACGATATTCCTGTATCAAGTCCCGAATATAACAAAATTAGAACTACTTTAGAAGAAGTAGAAGCAGCACAAAGTAAAATTGGTTCTTCAACCAATGATCCTTATCCAAAAGCAGCTGCTGCTAATGAAGCTAAAAAACAACTAGAAGTATCATTTAGCGAGGCGAAAAAACAAAAAGCATTAATTGATGCTGCTAAAGAAGAATATGATGAACAAATTGTTTTAATTGATCAATTGGTTACTAAACCTGAATACGCTGAAGCAAATCAAGTTGATCCATTAAATACTCAAAAAACAAGTTCGCAAACTGTAATTAGTCAAGAACAAAATAGTAATCAAATTGAACCGAGTGATTACAAAGGCGAAACTGCTAAATTAAAAGAAGTAATTCAAAATGCTGCAGTTGCTGTATACAATAAATTGGAAGAAAAAGTTGCCGAATTACTAAATGACGATAATTTAGGCGACAAAACTCAATATGCCACAATTAAGCAAGCTTTAGCGCAAGCAAAAAATGATAATAATTCAAATGGAACTAATAATCAAAATCCATACGAAACAATTAACGATGCATACGATAATTTAGATCGAGCATACAAAAATGCATTAGATGAGTCTTTAAAAGCAGCTAAAAATCAATTTAACACTGATAAACAAAGTGCAGAGAGCGAAATAACAAGCACCGATCCTGCCTACCAAAGTGCTAGTGATGCCTACAAAAAAGAAGTTGATCGTATACAAGGTGTTTTAGATGGTATTGATACTGATGACAATCCAGATAAAAATGCTAAACGTAAAGCGTACGAAAAAGCAATTAGTGAATTAGCGGCTGCAAAAGAAAAATTTGCAAGTGATAAAGCAGCAATTGATGCTGCTAAAAAAGCTGAATACGATAACAAAGTTAATGAGATCAATAATTTTGCTAATACTTTAGATGATTATCCTGATGCTAAACAAGCACTACTTGATGCTTTAAAAAATAGTGATGAGGTTGTTGGTAGAGATACTGATGCAAGACCAGATTCACAAGGTGTTACAAATTGATATCCTGAAGCTGATAAAACTAAACAAACTGCTCCTAATTTCAATGCGCAACTACCAGAATTAGAAAAAGCATTAACTGAAGCTAAAAAATCAACAAGTGATGCTGCCAAAAAAACTTACGAAGCCGAAAAAGCTGAATTAGATACTCTAGCTACAGATGTTGAAAATGAATCATATCCAGAAGCAAAAGCAACATTAAGAGATACTATAACTTCAATTGACAATCAATTGAAAAAAGATTTAGAAGCTGCTGGTGAAGATTTAGATAAACAACGTCAAGCGTACGAAAAAGCTACAAGAGCGTTAAAAACAGCAAATGACGACTTTGAAAAAGCAAAAAACGAAAAAGAAAAAGCTAAATACGAAACAGAAGTTGATAAATTAACTGAATTGAAAAATGCTTTAAGCAAATATCCTGAAATTCAAAAACAATTGCAAGATGCTTTAGACGCATCTAACCAAGTTGTTGGTAAAGATGGTTCATCATATGATCCAACAAAAGCTACAGCTGATAATTTCATTCAAGAAACACCAAAAATTACTGATGCTATAGATAAAGCCAAACAAGATGCTAAAGAATCCGCTAAAACTAATTACGATAACGATTTAGCCGCAGCTAAAACAGAATCGACAAATACAACCGATCCTAGTTATGATGGTCAAAAAGCTGATTTTAACCAAAAAATAGCAGAAATTGAAGAGCAATTAAAAACCGATATATCAGCTGCTGTTGGTGATAATGATAAAATACGCGAAGCTTACGAAAAAGCTTCAAAAGCGGTTAACACAGCTAAAGATAATTTTGTTAACTCAAAAAATAGTGAACAAGCTCAGAAAAATAAAAAATATATTGAATTAGCTAAACAAGTACAAGAGTATTTAAAAGCAAGTGAACTTTCTACTGGTTACGACGACATTAAAAAAACATTGAATGATGTTAAGAAGGAAACTGATAAAACTAGTGGAGTTGGTAAACAACCAAGTTTAGAACAAGCAACAAAAGACTACAATGATTTAAACACTGCGTTTGAAAACTTAAAAACCCAAGAGCAAGTCAGAAGGGAAAAAATCAAAGATAAAAATAATAAAGATTCACAATTCACCACGACACTAACAAACTATAGTGATCCTAAATACGCTAATATCAAATCATATTTAGAAAGTGCGAAAACAAGTGCTAATACTGAGTTAAGCAGTGTGTTAGGCGATGATTCATCAACAACTGATGCAATTAACACAGCATACGACGCATACACTGGTCAAAATGGATTACAAGGTGCAATTGAAAAAGCAGCCGCTGCTAAAGAATTTAAAGATAAATATGATGCAATTACTGCTCCTTTAGCTGAAGATAAATATTCTGCTATTAAAACCGCAATCGATAATATCGCGGAAGTAAAAGCGGGTCTAGATGGATTAGACGATATAGCAAACACTAATAAAGATTTATTTAAAACTGGTACAAATAAATTAAATGCTGAAAGTTCTAATATAAATAGTGTAAAAGATGCATTAGACAACTTAATTACAAAAATAAATAACTTGAAATCTCTTGCAACTCCTACAAAAACGAATACTGATATTACAGAATTTCATAATTTAGTAAACACTGACGATTATGCTAATAGTCTAAAAAATCAAGTTAGCAACGCTTTATCACTAGTACAATATAGTGCACCAACAACTACTGCATCTTCACTTGCAACAACCAACAGTGAAGCTGTTGTAGAAGTAAATGGTTATAATTCTGCTATAGATACTGCCACTAAACAATTCGATAATGAAAGTGATGCAGCCGTAAAACAAAAAGCCAAAGCTTTATTCAAAGTTGAATATGATAAAGTAGTTAATGCTTTAAGAAAAAATATTGATGATTTCAAAAATACAGGTAATAAAACTGCTCTTGAAATTGGTCAAAAAATCAAAGAGGAGTATAAAGCTGCTAAAGAAAAATTAGTATTATTAAATAGTGATGCTGCTAAATATTTAGCAAAAGCAAAAGCTGAGATTGCTGTGGAAAAATTACATTTAACGCAAAATAATCCAGAAACTGCTTATTTAAGTTTTTATAATCAAGGAACTGATACTAATACAGCTTGATTAAAAGATTACGAGTACGTAGATGGACAAACACCTGTTGGTTTAAATTCTAAATTGCAAGTTTTAAATAAAAATCTAAATAGTACGGCTAGTCAGTATGCAAATATTACAAGTGAGGTTACTGCGAAACTAAATCAAAAAATGACTTTAGTTGAAAATAAAATTAATTCATTAAATGCCAGTGATACAAAAACTAGATTGACTGAACAAATTAATTCAATTAAAACCAATAAATCTAAACAAAATTACAATGAGTTAGCAAAACTTTATAAAGAAGCATTAGATCAAAAAGCAAAAGAAACAAAATTGCAACAATTAAACGAAAAAATTAACCAAGTCAAAGATATTTTGCAAAATCCAAATGACCATAAAGACCATCTAAGAAGCTCATTCAATGCTAATAGTTCAATATCTGAATTAGATGCGGCTTTAACAAAAGTTGACGATGTATTAGAACGAGAAAAAGCCGAAGCTAAAAAACGTGCTAAAGAAGAAATTGAAAAATTGCCTAATTTAAACAATACATACGGTAGACAAAGTAAATTGAATCAAGTTGATGGGCCAAATACAACTACTGAAAAAGCTCTAGAATTAGAAAAAGAAGCTAAGGAAGCTAACAAAAAAATTCTGGAAGATTTGACAAAAGAAATTAACAAAATGCCAGCAAATGCTCGTGGTTACTTAAATGAAAAATTAAATGAAGCAAAAATAAGTTATGATGCTACTCCAAATGCAACTGATCATATGACAATCGGCGATAAATTATTAGAATTGCAAACATTAGCATTAAATACAGTGAATAAATCTAATGAATTTAATACCGAAATTAATAAAGCGTTTGTTGATCGAAGTGACAATACAATTAATGTAAGTAAATATCGTGATGTTTTACAAAAAAGTTTTCGCGATAGTGATAAAGCTAACAATATTGAAAAAATAGAGCTTTTGATCAAAAATTTACCAACGTTGAAAAATAATTACATTGACGTTGAAAACTATTTCAAAGATCATTTTTGAAATGATGATAACATTGATAGATTTACAAAAAATGTTTATAAGGAAAAGATAGAAAATATAACTAAAGATGAAGATAATCCAGAATCAAATTCATATATCAGTTTCGACCTAATTAATAATTATTTAAAAAATGATGCCGATTCCATATTAAATCAAATGAAATTTGTTAGAGCTAATGCCATAGCACAAAAAAACATTGACGCACTTTCGCAAAATGATCAAAAAACTTCTTTACAAACCAGCTTGGACAATGTTCGAGATGTATCGCCAGAAAACATTAAGGTTATCGAGCGAATAAGCGAAAGTGCTATCGCATTAAAAACTAAACTGAACGCAATTGAAACTAAAGTTAAAGATCTAGATGCGAGAGCAACAAACATTAAAAATGATTTAACTAGTCAATGAAATCAAACCAGTCAATTAGGAAACAACAATGACGCAGATACAACAGCAACCGCTTATGGTTTAGATAAAAAAGTCGAGGCAATTAAAACTGAGTTAGACTTGACAGCTGCTAAAATTGATAAAGTAAATGACAAAACTTTTAAATCTTCGTTAGAGACTGAATTAGGCAATGTTCATTCAACTATAACAGGAACAGATCAGACAATTAAAGATTTACAAACGATCAAAAATAAAGCGTCAAATTGATTAGAAAAATATGAAGCTGCAAAAACCGCTGTTAACGAATTAAGCGAAGGAAATGAAAAAACTAGATTAAATAATGAGTTAAATAGAAGTGGCAAATCATTAGACGATCTAAAAAGAATTTTGAAGGATGCAAAAATCGATAAAGTGCTTGAAAAAACATCGATAATTTCGCCTCTTAACCCTAAAAAAACAGAAATCGAATCTGAATTAAATCAACTTAAAAGGTCTGATAGTTTAGATGTTCCTTCGAAAGAACTAAAACTAATTGAAGATAAAATAGACGCTATATTTGAGGTTGTAGAATTCGCCCCAACGGAAACCCCGACCTACACCAAAGGCATGAGAAAAACATTTGAATGGAAGAAGAAAGATGTTGTAGGACATCTGAAACTTAATCAATACAAAGATGATTATATAAATAAATGAATATATTTAGTAGCTACAGATGATAAGGGCACAAAAATTGTTTCTCAGCCTATCCAATATGCAAGTGACCAATTGAAATTTACTTTTAGAAGAAGTAAACTAATTAAGGATGGCGTTTATCATTTAAGTAAGGTAGTGATTGCGGAAAATAATAATGAAAATGACGCAACAATAATAGCAGAAAATCAAAAAATAATTACAACACAATATGCAACGCAATCTGATTTTAAGGTTATAAATAACGGTGACATTAAAGCCGAAAATGTAACGCTTTTATTCAGAAATTTACCTACAAATAGGCCAAATAATAACAACAATCAAATTGCGCTTATCGAAGCAGCTAATAATAATGAAATTATTTTGTCAGGGTTTAAAACAGAAAATATTACTTTATTAGATAATAGTATTTCTCTAAGACTAAAAGGCTTGGCAGAGATGGACAAGGACTGGTCATATGTCCGTACAAAAGAAGCTATTAAACTAGCTGAGGCGGCGAACCCGTATAGTGAGATAGACTATTCAAAAATAAAACCTAAACCGTTAGAGCACAATTTAACAATTAATAATGTACGTACAGAAATTGACCCCGATGGCAACATTCAATTCAAATTTAGTTCTGAAAATCTTAAAGCTCTTTATACGTACAATGTCGAATCTATTAGTTTCGATGGCTACTTTGATAATGAAGTAAATAATAAAAAAACTTATGTATGACAAAGAGCAAATAATGAGAATTCTAAAATTACATTTATCAACAACAATTACATAGCTAACATCAAGCCTGCCGATTCTTATTTGTTTAGTAACTATAATTCTGGTGTATTAAGTAATGTAAGACCTAATTTGAATTACGGTAACGATAAGTCTGCTTTCGCTACTTTTGGTAGTTCATGAGATTCGTATAATCCAGATGCATATGCCGATCGCTTAAATTTCTCTAACAATTGAACTTTAGAAACATTCGCACGTTTATTGGAATATCTAAATAATAGTGTCCCACAAACCGGAAAAATATATGAATCAACAACTGGACAAGGAAAACTAGATTTAAGAGAAAAATGAATTGATTTTATTGCGAACTCAATTGCGGATAAATGAGCAAAATCTAAATTAGAATCAAATTCTAATTGATATTTCAAATCTCCTACTGACACTTGATCAGGCTCACGTAAAACTGTTTCCGCTATACAATTAGGATACAAAAAAGGGGGCAAGGAATATAATGACTTATTCCAAAATAAAGTTGGAAATAAAGCTAAACTAGCACCAGTTTTAGGGGGAAGAAATTTAATTTTCGATCTTCAAACAATAAGAGGCTACTACACAGTTAGTATAGAATCCGCTAAACGAGGAATCGAAAGTGATCCTTCGAATTTAGAAAGAAAACGTTTACTTCTTGAAATGGAACGTGAGAGAAAACTTATAGATGATAGATTAAAAGATGCTCATGAATATATGGCAATTGGTGAGAAAGTCGATAAATATGTTATCTGATTAAAAGAATACAAAACCGATACTTATGGCGGTAATTATGATCTTGGATTGTACACTTCATTAATCTATACAAGTATTTATCGCTCGTTAAAAAATATGATTAACATAGGTGATTTTCAATGAACTGATATTAATTATGAAAGCGAACATATAAGATAGCATTTATCATTATTGATATTATTAAATAAATTTAACTAAAACCGAAGTATAAACTAAGACAAAAAAATTGACCCGAATCGTAATGGTTCGGGTCAATTTTTTTGTCTTAATTTACTATTGTTAAAATTTATTTATCTAGAAATTGATAATGGTAAAAAACTAAAATCTACTCATATGGAAAAATATTCATATTAATTCAACTATTAATACAGTTTATCTACCATCTTAATATATAATATACACGAGTAAATAATTACTCCTTGGCCTTTAGGCCCAGATGTCCATAAGGAGGATAAAATGAATAAATATGAAATCATGATGATTCTTGATCCTAAATCAAACGAAAAAGTTGGTTTTGATTTAGTTGAAAGCGTTTTTGGTAAAGAAAACATCATCAAAGCAGAAAAGCTAGAAAAAACACAACTAGCTTACCCAATTAAACGTTCTACACAAGCAATTTATCTTTTAATCCAATTGAACGGAGAAGCATCTTTAGTAGCCGAATTTGTACGTCGTACAAATATTTCTAAAGAAATTTGAAGACAACTTGTGATTAATTTAGATAGCGAAAAAGGTTTTGGCAAAGAAAGAAAAACTTGAGCTGGTAAAAAAGCTTATGTACCAAGCGAAAGACCAAGAAGAAAATTCGATGCAGATAGAAAACCTAGAACACCTAAAAAAGAAACTGAATAATAAAGGAGCGAAATGAATAAAGTATTATTAGTTGGTAGAATTGCAAATGACATAAAGTCGTTCACAACTCAAAGCGGAATTAATTATGCTCGCACAAGTATTGCTGTTTCACGTCGCAGTACAACAACAGAACCTATTACTGATTTTATTCCGGTAGTCGCATGAAGAGGTAATGCTGATTTTATGACTAAATATTTATCAAAAGGAGCGCTTGTCTCAGTTGATGGCTCAATCACAACCAGTTCTTACAAAAACGCTGCTGGAGAAAATGTTAGAGTTGTAGAAGTAACGGTTGATTATATAACTTCTTTAGAGTCGCGTCAACAAAGAGAAAATAGAATCAATAATAACGGAAATGCAAATTATTCATTCAAAAATGCTAACGTAAATAGTTCAGTTTCAAAATTTAGTGGTTCAGATGAAAATGAAGACTTATTCTCATTCAGACCAAACAATGAAACTACAAACAATCTATCAGATACTAAACACAAAATGGGATTTGATGATCTAGACTAGACAAGGAGAATAAAATGGCTAGAATTAAAAATAAAAAACCTGCATTCAATAAACGTAGAAGAAGCCTTATCGCTGATTTAAATATTAATTACGTAGATTACAAAGACACAGATTTATTAAGTAAATTTGTTACAGCAACCGGACAAATTAAAGCACGTGCTTTAACCGGTTTATCTGCTAAAGACCAAAGAAAAGTTGCTATGGCAATTAAAAGAGCAAGATTTATGGCTCTAATGCCTTACTCAAAAGAACGTGTTCGTGTTGTTTCTAACCCAACACCACAAAACTAAAAACAAAATAAAATTAAAATAACATTTCTTGCGAAATGTTATTTTTTTGTCTTAGTTATTTAAATTATCTAACGCATTAGGGCTGTAAAAATCATCATAGCTTAAAACATGATCAACGCTAACGCCGTTTTCACTATTTGGAATTTGGTCTAAAGTATTGAAAGAGCCGATAACATTAGTTCAACCAATTGTTCCTGAAATATTAACATTAGTTCCATCGGGCAAGATAGTAGGAAATATTGAATACATACCCCCACCTGAGTTGCGACCAATTAATTTAACATTTGGTGAATTTTTAGCAACTAAAGCCACAAAATTAGCGGCACTAAATGAGGCATTTGAGCTTAGGACATATCATTGATAATCACTTAAATAATCTTGCGAATTATATAAACCATCGTTGTTGATATCCACTACGAAATCAGATTCATCGACATTATTGGCTAATAAATCCCTTTTCAAAAGTTTAAGTTCTCGTTTAGCAAAAAAGGCAGCTACTTTTTGCATTGCGGTTGTTGAACCACCGTTGTTAGTTGCTAAATCAAGCACTATTTTTTTTATGTTGTGATTGTGATCTTGATTTTTAATAGCGCGTAATGTTTCAAAAAGATATCAATATGAATCATTATTCGCGCGAGTTGCTACTGTATCATTGGTTCTAGCATCGTCAAAAATATCTAAAACAATATAAGCTGTATCCCCTTTGATGGAATAACCTCTGTTGTTTATTTGATTAGCGCGTCTAGCATTCGTTACCGCTTGGTGTGCTTGAGCATATTCAATACGCTTGGTTGAAAGTTGTTTACCATCACTATTAGTGAAATAATCATCATCAAAATAAGAACGGGTTAAAATCCATGAGTGACGATCATCTAAATATTGATATCAAAGTTTTTGGTAAGCATTTTTGTTAGCGAGCGGATCAGTACTTAATAATTCATCTTTAAGATCTGTTTTTATTGCCAACTCATCAAAATTATTTACATTATTTTCACGGTAGACTTTGTCGGCTAAACCATAGAAAATATCAAATAATAAACTCATAAAATTATAGTTATTTACTCTTTCGGCAGCAGAAGGTCTATGATTTAGATTTTCATTGTAGAAACGTTGCATTTCTCTGTTGCTGCTTGACACAAATTGTGTTTTTGCGCCTATAAAACGTTTTCCGTTGTAATACAAGTTATAATAGTGACTTGACATAAATAACAAGTTAAATAAAGAAAGAGGCATAAAGATTTGACCATTATCAACGATAATATCCATTCCGTATTTATGGAAGGAAATTTTGCTTAATTGTTGCGGACCAAAATTATGTCTAATTTTACGAGAATGCTTTAAATGGTGCGAAGTTGATGAACCTAAAAGAGCTGGCGTTAGATTTAAAGCATCAACAGAATCTAATTCGACCGAATCATCTAATTCATTAATATTTAATCGATTTTCATTTCTAATCAATAACGCAATTGTGTTATTGTTTTTCTCGATATTTTTGATTTCATTGTCGTCAAAAATAAACGAAAGTTGACGAATTATTTGTGAAAAATTAACATAGATATCTTTACTATTTTTATGAGTGTATACATCTAGATTTGTTTCAAAATTAAATTGATAATCATTGAATTTTGCACTCGTTTCGTACGAAAGAACATCAATTGTTTTTTCATCTCTTGTTGTATCAGAGTTATTTTGGTTTACTTGATCATTATTGGGTTCACTTGGCACATTATTAGGTTGCTCTGGTTCATCATTAGGATTTTGATCATTATTTGCACCTGAATTTGTTTCATCTGTTGAGCTATTTTCATCATTGGGTTTTGGATGAGCTGTATCCTCATTTGTTTTTGGATTGCTATTTTCCTCATCTGTTGAGTTAATTTCATCATCAGGTTGAGCCTGAGATGCATCCTCGTTTGTTTTTGGATTGCTATTTTGTTCATTTACTGGTGTACCATTTGCTGGTGCATTGTCATTATTTTGAGTACTTTCACTTACTGCTGAATTCTCATTTTCGCTTGTAGCAGTTGTGTCGATATTTGTATCAGTATTGATTGTATTGTTACCATCAGTTTTATCATTTGTGTTAACTTTATGATTTGAGTCAATTGCATCATGATTGTTGCTATTTGGGACTTGCTTGGTGTTATCTGCTTTGTCTTTCCTATCTTTAACGCAGGCAACAACTCCGCCTAGTGTCGTAACGATTGTTGGTATAAGTATTAGGGTTTTAAATTTATGTTTCATAAATATATTTTAAAGATTAAACAAAAATAAAAAAATAAAATAAACAGAGTTTATCTTATTCATTCATCTGTGTCAACGTTGTATATGGCACTAGCTTTACCATTTGGTTGACCAAAATTATAGACATGTGTAATCTGCGGGAAAACATTGTTAGCTTGAGCGATATCAATAGGGGTTTGTCCTGAAATGTTGGCGCTAGTGACATACATTGGACCATTTTGCATCAAAAACTCATTTAATTTCGGTTGATTAGGCATTCTGAAACCTTGACCATTGACTATTAAACTAACACTACCTGGTCAATATTTTTGTGCTAAATTATCTGCTTTTGAATTTCACTCACTAAAGGCTCTAGCTTGTTGAATTGAGCCTACTAATATCATTATTTTTTTATTCAAGGGACGCTGTTTTAATTCGTAGATTAATTCTAATGTCTTATTGTTTATGGGGCCGCCAATACCGCAAACTGTGTCGGTAGTAGCGATAAAAATATCTTTGTATTTATCCATAATTACTCTTCTACTGTGATTAATTTTTTGTTTTCAAAATCAACGCTTAAGGTTTGGTTAGCTTGCAATTGGTATTCATATTGGTAAATATCAGGGAAAACATCAGCGATAAAAGCTAAAATAAATTCATATACTGCAATCATAGCTACAACATCATTGTGGCAGTATTCTTTTAGTTTTTCTGCAATATGAGCTCATTGTAAATCACTAGTGTTGCCATTATTACGATTAATAGCAATTTCTAGTGCAGCTGAACCGTTTTTAACCTCAAGGGTAGCATATTCTTTGATTTGAGTACGGTAATTAAAATATGATTTTGTTTTAGTGATAATTTTTTCAATTTTTTTAATGCTAGTATAGCCCAATAATTCCATGATACGAGTTGATTTAATTTTGCCATTAAATGCTTTATCTGTGATTGCGTTTGATAATTTAGTATAGTCTTGGATGCTTCCTTTGAAATTTTTAAAATCAAGACTTAGTGATTGGTCGCTTAAATTGTGAAAGTTGTTATGTTTTACAAAATTAGAAGCAAAAATTATGTCATCAGTTTTAGGTGTGACTTTGATAAAAAAGTCTAATAAATCAAAAGTGTTATCAACTATATGCAAAATGACTGATTCAAATTCTAAAAATGAACTAAAACCTCTTTGTTGCATTAATGATATAAATTCAATATCATTATTTTTATATCTAAGTTCAACCATATCTCTTATTTCTAAATTACGGGAATTTTCATATCCTTTGTTAAAAACGACATATATATCTGCTTTATCTTGGTACACATCCTTAATCACATCCACTAAATCAATTAAGTTAACACTTTTAGGATCTTTTAGCGTATCTTTTTCGAATATAGTTTTACCATTTTGGCTAACAATCACTGAAACTTGGTGCGGAATTTGACTTCATGATTTAAGGCCGTCAAAAATTGTGATTATAGAACTTAATCCTTCATAGTCGTATCAAACAATTTTAGCGTCTTTGACCATTAATTTACTGATTAAATTCAATGAATTTAGTGTGAAATAGTTGGGTGCTTCATAAAAATTATCAACTATTTGACGATGTAAATTAATATAATTGGCGTCGAGTGATTTTAGTGGTTTACCAGTTCCGTTAATACCTGATGAGTATTTATAGCGTTCTCCTAAAATGAGTTCTTTAATTCGGTTTAAATCAGGATTTTTGCCAAAATCGCCACTGTAATCATCTGCAAATCGGTATGTTCAGCCGCATTCTTTATCAAACGATGAATAAATTGGCAAATTAGAGTTGTATGCTTGAGTGATTAAGGTAATTTTGTCATCAAAGTTTGCCAAAGATTTATTAGATTTTTTCAGTTTGATTTCAGTCCTATTGTCAATAAAATCTTTAACTTTGGCTTTGGTTGGATTATTGAAAATAAGATTATTTTTTATAGCTTCAATAATTTTACCTGTGTATCTAATATTTTGTTCTTCATCAAAATAAAAACCTAATGAAGTTGCAATTCCGGTGTTAATTAAGCCTCTAATTTTTAATTCTTCGGCATCTTTTATTTTTCGCGTAGTGATTCTTTCAACACTTGCTGGACTATTGCTTGCGTAAATGCCATCTACAAATCTAAATGGGATTTCGCCTTTTTTGTAATCTTGTGCCTCAGGACTATAAATTAAATACTGAATGTCATGAATTTCAATTCCCATTTTTTGTGCAACATTATAGACATAAAAACTTTTTAAGTAGTCAATTAGCTCGGTGCTACTTTTGAATTTTTCAAAATATAAGGTTTTAGTTTTAGCGTCATAAGCCATTGCGTTAGCTTTAACAGCAAAATTATTGTCATTGTCTTGGACAAAGTAGACAAAACTAGGATCAATAATAAAACGACGTTTTGAAGAAATGAATTTATTTCATTCTTCGTTTATTTGCTCAATATTTTCGTTAGAAAATAATGTACGACTAAAATAAAAATCATCTAAATTTTGTAAATCATCGCTGAATTGACTAACGAAAAAGTCTAAAGCTTTACGGCGCGCCTTGACAAAAATATTGGCTGAATTTTCAAGTTTGTAATTTCATTCATTTGATAAAAAAATCTCTCTTTCTTTTTCGCTCACCAGTGATATTAATGCGCTATCATCATCATCTTCACTATCGTAAACAAAATTATCAAATGAGTCAAAATTGTGTTTATTTTGTGTGTTTATGTTTTGGTCCTTAATCTCATCTTGAACATAAAGTTCAAAACCATTAGCATCTACGCGCGGTATATTTTCTAGCTCATTAGCTCTATTTCTTGGAGCTCAAATAAATCATGGCTGCGAAGTGTAAGCGGTTTTAAATTTAGCAAAATTGATAATTTTTAAATCTTTTTTAAATTCACTATCTAACGTCTTTAAATTGAATATCTTCATCAACATCTCCTTCTTTTTTTCATTGGTTAAATAATTGTTCCCATTCTTGTTCATTGTGACAACTTAAATATTGCAATACTTTACTATCACGACGCACATCGTAGCGAGGGCTAACGCCAATGCGCGAATAATCAGTTCAAAATTTAACAATTTCATCTACTGATTTTTGTGCTCTTAACGGATCGATTTTAAAGTTATATTGACCAATATTTCTTTGATAAATGTCAATATTTTCTGGGTCAGCATAATCTTGTTCTTCGAGAAAAACTGCAATAATTGAATATGCTTTATATCCTAATAAATAGGCATATAGTTCCGCTTGTGCCCGGTAATCTAAAGGAACATTCATATTATTATTTTGTTCCCAAACTTCTTGTTTTTTAGCTTGGACCGCTTTCATTTCTAATACTATTTTTTTAGAAGGGATCAAACCATCAGGCACACCACCTAAAATATCATGGTGACCTTTAAAATAATCATATCCTACTTCTGAGGCAATAATGTGCTGAATGTCTAAATTAGGGAACTTAGTTTTTAATGCTTCAAACACTTTGGGTTCAACAGCTTCACCGGCCCTTACATATTTCTTTTTAAAAATTGGCATTGATAATCTCGCCATATGTAAAAACGCTAAGAATTGTCCCTTGAATGCATCTGTTTCAAAAATATTACCAATTGATGAACCACCAAACTTTTTGAACCCTGCAAATGATCCGGGTTTATTTCTCAATAAAGTTTCGTGATATTCTTTTTTTAATCTCACAACTTGTTCTGTTGTGTCTAATTCATATTCTTGTCCGTTGTATTTTCTCATTTTTCTCCTTAATATTTTATAATATAAAATATATAGTTTTTTCAGAAAAAAAGAAGAAAAAAAACATCCTAATTTAGGATGCTTATATTATTTTAAGTGATAGTTAATAAATAAACCAAGTAGTACTAAACATCAAATAATTACTAAGATTAGAACTGCTACGAAAAATCACGCTAAACCATTTGAATTTTTATATGGGTATGTTTTTTGTTCACTAGTAGATTCAACCATTGAAATTTCATTCATTTTTGGTTCTTCTTCAACTTCACCGTTGATGTATGACATTGCCGGGTAAAGTTTTTTGCTATCTTCTTTATCGTATTGGAAGTCAAAGAATTGAACTAATTTTGAAGAAACATACTCGTCTTTTTCTAATTTATACTCAACAAAAGCGTGTTTATCTGAGGTTATATTGATTGCAGTAACAATAATATTGAAATCAGCGTCTGTTTTAACTAATTCACAACGTAATTCAATTGGGTGAATTTTTTGTTCAACGTCAAGATATAATTTTGCATTTTTAATATCTTGAACAAATTCTTCTTCTGTGTAAATGTTGTCAAGATTTTCTTGAATTTCGAATTTATCACTCATATAGTCAAAGTTAGAAAAATCGAAAATGCCATCAACTGTTTTAGATCTAAATGAATCTTTTGAAAAATGATATAAAACATATGCTTTGTCTTTGCTTACAACGTTAATTTGTTCAATAACTAAATTTAAATCAGAATCTGTTTTAATGTTGTGTTTACCTAATGTTAAAGCATTTGAATCTTTATCAACTTCTGCATAAACACTAGCTTGTTCCACTAAATCAACAAATTCTTCTTCGCTCACTCTTGCTAGTTCAATTTGTTGTGTTTGTGATAAGTCTTCAATTGGTGTTGTATTTTTTGCAGGTGATGCATCAACAAGATTTTCACGGTTAATAAATTCGATTACTTCTTTATCTTGAATATTTTCTTCTTTAACACGTTTTAAAATGACACGACATTGATCAACGGTAGCGGTACCTCTAAATGCTCCATCTCTGTGGAATCATACTTTTGTTTCAGTGTTTGAAGCTAAAGATTTTTCAATAAATTCATTTAAAGCTTGTTCGAAGGTTTCGAAGTTTTGACGTCTTTTATTTCCTTGTTTTTTTAGGTTAAAAGACATTTCTCTTTGACTATTGAATTTTTCCGCTAAGTAATATTTGGTTATTGGTGTTTTTTTGGTCGCCATATTTTCCCCTATCTATAAGTATTATAAAATTTTCAATAAATTTTAATTTAATTATATATAAATAAATTTAATTTAATGCAAAAATTCCAAAATTATGAATCATTTAAAAATTTATTAAGGATTAGCACTCAGGCGAAACTTCCCTTTATTAGCTTTTTAAAATTTTCAGATTGATTCTACGTGTAATTATATTGATTAAAACCGCATAAAAATAAAAAAAATAAGCAAAATTGAATGTTTAATCAATGAAAAAAACTTAAATATTTTTTGTCATAGTTTACAGCGAGATATTTTTTGCTTATTTGAATATGAATTATTTCCATATTTTCACAAAAAAAATGTTCCATTTAATCCTAAATTATTCAACGGGAATAAAATTATCATAAAGGAAGGAAAATAATATGCAATATCTCGACTAAAAAGTTCAGTAATCATTTCTACATACAGCAAATTAAGCACAGTAAACAACAAATTATAAATTCTTTAACTTTAAATAGGTGCTTTTGCGGTGATAATTTGCCGAGAGTAATAATTACGACAATATAAATTTAAGTAAAAATCAGTACTAAACAATTGAACGTGTCAATATGATTTCAAATATCAAAATTGGCAAATTTACACGAGATCGGTCAATAAAATTGATCTAAATAACTAAGAAAGGTACTAATATGAATAAATATCAAATACTCTTTACTGTTTTTTTAATATTGTTTATAGCAATAATTATCAGTTGAACAATACTAGACACTGCAGTAATATCTTGAATATTAGGAAAGAAAAATTAACATGGTTTTTAAAAAATTAAAAGATACTAGCAAAATGACTATTAATTTAATAGTTTTAACATTTACAATCGCAATCGGAATGATAAGATCAATAATAATATCATTTTTAGATAATCAGCCGATTGCGTTTAATAAAAATCCGTTTATAGAAGGCTTTAGTTGAGCAAGTGAGATAATACCACCGATTTTAATATTTATATCTCTTTGATTTATCTGTGAAATAATTGTGGCAAATAAACATAAAGCAGTAGTTATTACAGTTTCAATAGGAATAATTCTCTCTGTATTAACCCTTATTTTATTCCTAGTTAATGGACACTATACATCGTATACGCCAAAATTCAATCATGCAACTTTGTTCTTATGACCTAGCTTAATGATTTTTGTGTTAATTTATTTTGTTTTATACATAGTCAATGAAGATTTATTTCGTGTCAAAACACACTAATAAATTAGATTTATTTTTTGGTCGAGAATAACAAAATTTTCTCAATGTTTCTATTGAAAAAAATTAATATTTCACAATAGTTAATAGCATATTGTGCTCACTTAGATTTCGTTTTAAAAAATTACTGAATTTGTTGAAAAAATTCAGTAATTTTTTTTCGTTCTGGTTTAGTTATTTTTGCTCGACGATATAAGAGATTATGAAAACTTATGCCTCACCATAAGTCTCATTGCAAAGAAAAAAGATTTGGTTTTAGTTTTGGTCAAATTTTCTTTATTGGCTGAGTAATTTTTTTAAATAATAAACAAGTACGAATGTAATTTAAAACTAATGAATTGAACAATAACATAACAGCCAATACACTCAAAGAAATAATCAATATATTTGTTTGAATTAGTGATTTAAGTGCGAATAATAAAACAAAGGCAATTACGAGTAATATTGCACAAATTACTCAAAAAATATTCCAAAACTTATTATTTGCGCGTTTAATAAAAATGTCTATCTTTGACTGAGGAATATTTAGTTTTTGGAACTGAATTAATTTATCCAATCATCACCTCCTCGTGAATATAGTCATATTTGTAGGCATAATTGCGTTTATTATTACCCCAAACAAGAACTGTACTGCTGATACCGAATTGTCCGATAAACATAATTAGGATAATGAATATTTTTGAAAAAATGTTTAAACCTGATGTCACACCAACAGTTAAACCACTAGTACCGAAGGCCGAAGAAACTTCAAACAACATATGAGCAAAATTGAAATTATTTGAATCTAATTGACCACCATAATCGCTTAAACTTGTGGCACAAATGAGTGAGAAACTAATAACTAAGAATACAGAAATTGAGAACACAATTGAACTCATTTTAACGGTAGAATCATCAATGCGACGTTTGAATGAACGCACCGAAGGACGACCTAAAATTTTTGAAATCATAGACATTATCAAAATCGCAATCGTAGTTGTTCGAATACCCCCACCGGTTGAAACAGGTCCAGCACCAATAAACATCAATATTGAAAGCACAATGATGCTGCCTGTTGAAAGTTGTGCTAAATTTATAGTACTAAAACCAGCTGATCTGGTAGAAAGTGATAAAAAGAACATTTGTCAAACTTTTTCCGCTTTATTGCCGTATTGAGTCATGTTTCAAAAATTAACATTGTTAGCTTTTTTAGACAATAATTCAAAAGTTAATAAGGCAAAAAAACCAATAAAAGTTGTAATAACGTATGTTGTCACACTCAATTTAGTGATTAATTTAAAATTGTATCTTCGGTTTTGTTTGCTGTATTTGATTTTTAATTTTATGAAATTTAAAAAGTCATAAATTACCGGAAATCCTAAACCACCAATGACGAACAAGATTACAAACATAACTTGTAAATCAATATTGTGGTAATAAGCCATTAATGAATTGTCGCCGATAATGTCAAAGCCAGCATTATTTAAAGCTGAAATAGTATGAAAAAAACCATATCTAAAAGCTAAATTTCAATTATATTGCGGCGAAAGATATTTCCCATAAAAATCAACATTGCCAGCGCCTGAAGGTTTAGCTAGATAAAAATAAAAACTTAGACCAAAACCAGCAATTAAAGTAACAATTAATAAAGTAGCAACTGAATGAAAGATGATTTTTTTATTTTGACCAAAATTATCGCCACCACGTTCCTGGGCTACTAAGCCCATTTCACTAATTGATTTTTTTGCTCGCGGAAAAATCAAACTAAAGAAAAATATTTTTAGAGCAAATATGCCAATGCCACCGGATAAAATTAAAAATGCAATTACTGCTTGGCCAAAAGCATTCCAGGTATTCCAACTTGCTTTAGTAACCAAACCGGTATCACTAAATGCTGACGCAGTTGTGAATATTGCATCCATATAAGTTATATTTTGATCACTATTATGGGAAATAGGACTATAGAGTACAAGGCTCGAAACTACGATAATTATTAAATAAGTTAGAAAAATAATTCTTAAATGGCTGATGCGACGCAACCAATAGATAAAATTTCTAAAGTTAGTTCTAAATTTAGAATTTCGTCAGCGACTTGCAAGATTAGGTTTTTTCATGTCCATATTGTAATACATTTTCCTGTTAAAATTATAGTATTAATGATAATTTGATAGTATAATGACATA
Source organism: Mycoplasma sp. CSL7475-4 (assembly GCF_024834065.1). Taxonomy (GTDB): domain Bacteria; phylum Bacillota_I; class Bacilli_A; order Mycoplasmatales; family Metamycoplasmataceae; genus Mycoplasmopsis. The sequence continues at coordinate 9,448 of NZ_JANUYA010000009.1, read as the reverse complement.
TATCATTTAGGAGAATTATGAGTAAGTGACAAAACCAAAATATATGCGTAATCGGGGCAGGACGTTTCGGTAGTGCTGTAATTAAACAATTATTAACAATGAAAGTATCTTTATTAGTAGTAGATAAAGATGAAACTAATTTAAAGCCATTTCGCGATTCGGTCAATAATTTAATTGTAGCTGACGCAGCAGACACAAAATCATTAAAAGCACTTGGCGTCGAAGACATGGACATAGTTGTTGTTGCCACAAATGACAATATTGAAATTGTGGCCGCTTTAATTGAATCGAAAATCACCAATATTATTGCGCGTGCTCATTCAGAGCGTCATGCTAATGTTTTACAACAAATAGGTGTCAAAGTGATAATTAAACCTGAACAAGAAGCTGGTGTGAGAACTGCTTTATTAGCGGCAAACCCTAACTTTGCTAAATATTCTAAGGATTTACAAGAATTAGGAGATGGTTTTGTTATGGGGACAACAAATTTAAGTTCATCTAAATACATTAACAAAACTTTAAAAGAGTGTAAATTTGTCGAAAAAGGAGTTAGTGTTGTCTTAATTAAACGCGGAACACAGACCATACTGCCATCAGGATTTAGTGTTTTACAAAAAGACGACTTAATTACTTTTTTAGGTAAAGTAAATGATGTTACTCATGTCTTTGGTTTAATGAACGAAAAGGACTAAAAATTTCTTACTTTTTTGTGAAAAATTTCATATTTTAAAAAATGCATTTTTGGTAATTAATTTACCTGGAAATGCATTTTTTTATTTTTTCAGAAGATATTGGATACTTAATAATAAATTAAATTATTGAAAGCGGTCAATAATTAATGTAAAATAGTGGAGGATAGTGGAGGGAAGTGTATGTATGGACAATACGAACGTACAATCGATGTTAAAAACCGTGTTGCATTGCCAGCAAAATTACGTGACGCTTTAGGTTCGAAATTTTATTTGACAATCGGCATGGAAAATGTCATCGAGATTCGTAACGAACAACAGTACGAAAAACTTGAACAAAGTTTAACATCTACCAGTATGTTCGATCGCAATGCGAAAATTGTTAAACGTTGATTTTTAGGTCACACCTACGAAATCGAATTAGATTCGCAAGCACGTTTTGTCATACCAAAACTAGCACTTGAAAAATCTGCTATCCAAAAGGAAGTAGTTTTTATAGGGACAGGTGATTTAGTTGAATTATGATCACTTGAACAATATCAAGATTACGAGGCATCTATTAGCGATGAGAAATTACAAATGGCTGCTGAATCATTAATGAAAGGAGAGAATAATGACAAAAGATAATCACTATTCTGTCCTGTTGAAAGAATCGATAGAGGCATTAGAAATTAAACCTGATGGCATCTATGTCGACTTAACATTAGGGATGGGCGGTCATTCTAGTTCGATTTTGCAAAAACTAACTACTGGTCGTTTGATTAGTTTTGACAAAGACGATTTTGCGATACAAAAAAGTCGTGAACGTTTGAGTAAAATTAGTCACAATTTCAGTTTAATTCATTCGGACTTCCAAAATATTACTGAAGAATTAGCAAAACTTGGAATCGACAAAGTAGATGGGATTATTGCAGACTTGGGAATTTCTTCACCACAAATAGACAATGGCGAAAGAGGATTTAGTTATAACAAAAATGCGCCTCTAGATATGCGAATGAATCGTTCACAAGAACTTGATGCTCATTACATTATCAATAACTATGATGAAAAACAATTGGTACGTATTTTAAACGATAACGCTGATGTAAGGCTTGCTCCGCGAGTTGCTAAGGCCATCGTTGCACAACGTCCAATCAATACCACATTAGAATTTGCTAATGTTATCAGAAACTCCTTGCCGGCAATTGTTGTCAAGGAAAAAAATCCTTGTAAAGCAGTTTTTCAAGCGATTCGCATCGAAGTGAATAATGAGCTTGAATCATTGCGTATCATGTTAGAAAAAAGCATTAACTTGTTAAAACCAAATTCTCATCTAGCCATCATTTCCTTTCATTCAATAGAAGATAGAATTGTTAAAAAGTTTTTTGGTAATTTAATCAAATCTAAATTACCAGTCAAAATGCCCATTGCTGAAGAAAAAAAATATAAAGTTAAAATCTATGAACCTTCAAGCGATGAGTTAAGTGAAAACAATCGTTCTCGAAGTGCTAAACTGAGAGTATTGACAAAATTAAAATAAAAAAAAGGGGGTTAAAATGCATCAATATTTAATAAACATAAAAATTTCAACAGAAAATGTTGGTATTAGTATTATAAAAAGTGATGGAGAAAATTTTAACCCCATCCATAAAACCTTAAATGCATACAATAACAGTCAAGATATTGACCAAATATTGAAAAATCTACTAATTTTTATAAAAAAGAACAAGTCAATTAAAAAATCACCTTTAAAATGATCAATAATTTTTACAAATAATTTGCTAAATATTTGTGTAAAAAACGAAAGCTATGAATTGAATTTTGACCAAAAATCAATAATTGATTCAACAGCTCAAGAGCACATTAAAAACAATGTGTTGCAATTAAAAGACCTTTCTTTTTTCAAAATTATCCCGACATCTTATATTGTTGATACAGGACAAAATATTAAGGAATATACTTCTTTTCCCCTTGGTAAAACAGGTGTGAAAATAACCGTTAATTACAAGAGATATTGTGTAGATAAAAATTTAGATTTATACAATAAAATTATTGAATTATTACACAAAAACCAGATAAATGTATTTCAAAAATTCATTGACTTGGAATGTTTAATTAAAACACAAAACATTGAAAATGATGCAATGATTATTGACTCATCTATTGATGCTAAGATGAATGTTATTGAGTATGAAAATTCCTATTTAGCAGAAGCTAATTGTGAAATAAACCCATGAGAAGCAATTTACGATACATTGATTCATCACTGCGGTAATAATTATCTAAACAAAAAAAATATTAATGCGTACATAAAAGCGAATATTGTTAATTATCATTTAATGAAAAATACGAATTTAAGTTCGGATAATTTAAAGACATATAAAATTATCTCTAAAGCTTTTAGTCTAATCGCAAAAAAAATTATTGACATCAAACGAATAGACAAAAACAAACAAATTATTTTAAGAGGTAATTGTTCGAAAATTATCAAAAACATTTTTGAGCAAGCCAAATTCAATAATTTAACCCTATTCAATGATGAAGAGGCACAAAGACACAATATTGATGATATTGATCTAGGAGTTATAACCTTGGTTAATGATTCGCAACAATTAGATTTAGCCCAAACTCAAAATGTGTATGAAAAAGAACAAGCGAAAAATTACAACTTTTTCAGTAAAATTTTTGCTTTTTTTAATAAAAATACTAACCATAAATTATAAGGGAGGATTATGTCAGTAAATGCTAACCAAATAAAAATAAAAATAATTGGTATTGGTGGAGAAGGACGAAATATTATTAACTTATTCTCTTTTCAAGACCAAAACATTGAGCTTTTTGAGGCACAAACTGACATTAAAGATTTCTCCGGTAATGAAAACGTTAAACAAATAAATTTAGGCCAAGGTGTTCAATTTAAAGGCACGGCAGGTGAGCCACGAATTGGCGCCCAATGTGTCGAAGACAATGAAGAATTAATAAAAAATATTATTAAAGATACTGATTTATTAATTTTAGCAGCTGGCGCTGGCGGCGGAACAGGCAGTGGTGCTACACCAATCATCGCTCAATATGCACAACAAATGAATATTGCCACATTAGCGATAATTTCAATGCCTTCCGAGGATATTTACGGTAAATCAGTTCGTAGAAAAGCACTGCAAGGTTTACAAAATATAAAAGAATCTGTAAATTCATATATGGTAATCGACTACAGCGACCTAAGCGATTCTTTAGATTTACCAATGACCAGTTTAATAGAACTACCGGGCCTAATTGCCAATAATGCACTGAATGTATTATTTGACATAATTTTTGAAAAAATGCAATCAAACATTGATTTCAATACAATAAAAAACATGTTTTTACACGGCGGTCAAATTTTAATTTCTTCTGGCCAAGCTGATGAGAAAGATGCAGTCGCGAATGCTCTTGTTGATGAAGCTGAACGTGCTAAATTCATTACTAAATCTGATCATTTTGCACAAATGATATTGCACATAGAATCAAATAATGCCACTGGTAATCAAATAAGTGAAATTAGAAAAAGCCTATTTAAACGTTATAACCTAGACGAAGAAAATCTATTGTTCAAAACCGCATTTCAAACAGATAGTCAAGCCAAAGCGGGTTCAATCAAAATTGCTTATGTTTTGGCCGAAGATAATCGAAATAAACAAAAAAATACAACTACTAATTTGGATATTAAATTATCACAAAACAATATTAACTCACAACCCGAAATAGTCGATGAAGTAGATAATGCATTCAATATTACTTCAGAAATGTTGCTAATTGACAACGATGTTCACGAAGAAGAAAAAGAAGAAAAAAACTCACCACAAGTTCCTATTTTCAATTAAACTAAACAGGCCTAGCCTGTTTTTTTATATACTGGTTATATAGGTAATTTGGTATTATTATAAAAGAAATTTTAAGGAGTTGTATGCATCGTTTTTTCGTTAGTCAAAAAATAAATAATTCGTTCGTTTTGGATAGTGATTTGCTTCATCATTTAAAAGTTGCTCGTTTATTTGATGATGAGTTTTTGCTAAATTATCACAACGAATTTTATCGTTGTCGTTATAACAAAGACACAAATCAAGCTGATATTATTGCAAAAGTGGAACTCAATCATGAATATCAAAGCGATCTTGTACTCGCAGCCCCAGTCATCAAGGGCGAAAGATTTGAATGAATGATTGAAAAAGCAGTTGAGTTAGGTGTCAAAACAATTATTCCGATGCTCTCACAATTTAGCAATCGTAAATATTTAGAGATCAACTTTAAAAATGAAAAAAAATATGTGCGCTACAGAACAAAAATTAAAGAGGCCGCACAACAATCATTTAGAAATATCATTCCGCAAATAACACAAGTTCAATCTTTTCGTGAGTTAATAACCCAATATCTTGACAAAAATTACAATATTTATATTGCCCACGAGCAATTAGATTCTAAACACCAGATAAACTCAATTCAAACAAATTCGCTAATCATTGTAGGTCCTGAAGGCGGTCTAAGCAAAGATGAAATAGTGTGAAGCATTGCACTAAATAACGATAAGATCCACTTTATTTCTCTAGGTAAAAGAATTTTAAGAGCCGAAACCGCCGCAATCAGTATGCTTGCGCTAGTAAAGGAGTAATTATGCCAGAAATGCCCGAAGTTGCCACTGTAGTTAATAAATTAAGACCTTACATTCAAGGCTCATCAATCATTGATGTTGAAATTTATAAAGAAAAACTAATTCAAAACGCCAGTGCAAGTGAATTTAAAAAAGCAATTATAAATAAAACTATTAACAATATTTTCAATTTAGGTAAACACATTATTATTGAGTTAAGTGACGAAATTTTTATATTAAATCATTTAAGAATGACTGGTAAATACGCATTCTATGATAAATACCATCAGCCTACAATTCACGACCATGTCGTGTTTAGATTAAACAATGGGGTTTTATATTTCAATGACGCCAGAGCCTTTGCCACTTTTCATCTTAAAACAAAAAGTGAGTTGTATACAACACAACCACTAAAAGATTTAGGAAAAGTTCCACTAGAAACTAATATTGATGAACTTTATTCAAAAATTAGAAAAAGAACACAGGCTATCAAAAACATTTTACTCGATCAAAAGTTGATTTTAGGTATTGGTAATATTTATGCTAATGAAGCATTATGATTAAGTAAAATTAATCCTTCTACCCCTGCCAATAAATTGAGTAAGCAAGATCTAGCAGATTTAGTCACAAATGCGGGCCAAATTATGCATACAGCAACACTAATGGGCGGTTCTTCAATTCAATCTTACTCATCATTAAATGGCGAAAAAGGAAAATACCAAAATGAATTGAAAGTTCATGGACGAGATAGAAAACACTGTTATCGTTGCCAGTCTATAATTAAAAAATATTGAATAGGTGGTAGAGGTACTTATTATTGTGCTAATTGCCAAGGGGAAGTTGAAAATGTATAGAATTGACTTACATGGTTGCGACATAAATCAAGCTCTTTCACGAATTGAGTTCGCTTTTTTTGAAGCTCAAGAGCAAGGGTATGAGATTGTTGAAATAATCACAGGCAATGGCATGGGAGTTTTAAAAGTTATTGTCGAGGAATATTTACGCGAATCAAATTATGAATGAAGTATTGAGCGTGAAGGTGTTTACTTAGTTTATTTAGAAGATTATTATTAGTAAAAATTAAGCAAAAATAACCAATGTGAGCCAGCATCGGTGATGCTTAATTTTTAATATTACCTTTTTAGTTTATAATATAAGTGAAAACTTAGGAGATAATATGAAAAATAAATTTTTAATTGGCTTAGGAGCAGTTTTAACAACTATTTCTTCGTCAGCATTTGTTGTTTCGTGCAACAATACTAATGAAAATGTTAAAAAAACTGACTCTGACACGCCATCTGCAAACACAGCAGCAACTAAAGTTGTTCTATCAACACAAGGTACTAAAAATGCCGGCGAAGTTGCTTCAGCACAAGGCGATAAACAACAACTACAATATGAACAATATCAAGAAAATTTTTCAGAAGTTCAATTTAGACCTACACCAGGCAAAACAATTGTTGATGCTGACTTAATAACACCTAAAAAAGGTACAGGTTTACAAGTATTCATCAGTACTTACGATGGTGCTACAACCGTTTATGGTAAATCAGAAAGTAAAAGACCTTTTGAAGGTATTAAGCTAGGTACACTTGAAAATATACCAAGTGGTTTCACAGTAGCTAACGCTGATCGCCCAACATACCAAAGCAAATCTAAAGAATACACCCAAAATAGTGGTTATATTAATGTTGAAAATGTTGATGGACACTACAAAATCAAATTTAGATTCTTTAGAAGCGGCAATAGAGAAGCACAAGGTACAGTAGGTACTGAAGTTTACGAATTATTTATTTCTTAATCTAATTTAATACCCGTTAGGGTATTTTTTCTTTGCCAAAATCCCTAAAAAAGCAAAAAGTGTTAAAAAAGCAAAAAAACGACGAAAAATTGTTTTTTTTGCTTTTATTGTTTTTTATTGTTATATATAATTAGCAATATATATAAAAATATGAAAGGAAATATTATGAAAAAAACAATCTTTATCGATGGTTCATTTTTCACAAATGAAACATCATACACAACAGCTTTAATGAACGAATTTCACGAAGCACTAGGCAAACCAGAAAGAATCAACCTAACAGATTCAGTATTTAACAGAGCACCTTTATCACAAAGCAACATTGCTACATACTGAGGCGAAGTAGATGGACCAGGTTGAATTAATAAACTAAAAGAAACAGATTTATTAGTATTATCTTCAACAGTAGTTAACTTTACAGTTCCATCATTAGTTAAAAACTTTATTGACGCCATTTCAATCGCTGATTTATCATTCTCATACAAATTATCAACTGACGGAAATCCAGTTGGTTTATTAAAAAACCTAAATGTAATTTTAGTAACATCACAAGGTGGTCCACAACAACCTGGTGTAGATTCAATCCAAGTAAAATGACTACGTTCTGTATTTAATTTCTTAGGTGCTAAATCAGTAAACTTTATTGAAGTTAACGGAACAAAAATGCCAGATTTAATTAATGGTGATACTGCAAAATACGCTAAAACACGTGTTGATGAATTCAAAAAACTTGTTGACTCTCTATAATCATTTTTCAAACCCTAACGGGTTTGATTTTTTTATACTCTTTGACAAATAAATTTGTCAATGTGGGCAATATATTATAATAAGGACATGTATTTAATCTACGGTAGCGAAAAATATTTTATTAATCAATATTTGGAATCGATATTAGACTCAAATAAAGGTCATGAAGTAGTTAATTATTATTTTAATGAGGAAAATAATGTCAATGATCTAATTGATATCGTGGCAGCAAATAATCTGTTTGGCGCGAGTCGCATTATTGTTATTTATGACTGCGTTTATTTAGAAGAAAAAATCAAAAATAACACATTGCATGCAATGCGCAATTTAATGGACGCATTGCATGCAAATACTCAAGATATTATTATTTTTATCAATAATAATATTGAACAAAAAACAAAAATTGTCAATAATGAATTTACAAATTTTCTCAACAAAAAAGATATAACACTGCTGTATGCCAACTCAATACAAGAGAATGAATTAAATAAACAAATAGCACAAATGGTTAAACATCTTGGCGGCAACATTAATAACCTTGCGATCGAAGCTTTATTAAAAAAAGTCCCTAATGACTTATATTTAATTAATCTTGAGCTAATTAAACTAATCAATTTAAACCCTAATATCAGTGTTGAAAATATCGAAAACACAGTTAGCAATATTTATTTAGAGGACGCATTTGGCTTTGCCAATAGTTTTGAGAAAGATAATTTCAACTTAATTTGACGTAAATATAAAGAAAAACTCAATGAAGGTACGCAAATCGGTTATTTGATTGGGCAATTGAGTCAATTATTAATTTTGGCAGACCAAATTTATTGCTTTAGTAAAGCTAAAAAAAGTCTAATTGATGTAGCGAACGAATTAAAATTAAATCAATACCGAGTTAAAAAAGTATACGGTCTTTTAAATACAATTGGTGTAAAAAGAGTACACAAAATGATTAAAGAACTTGCACAGTTAGATCGTGACATTAAAAATGGAAAAATTGATGAGTTTGTGGGCTTTGAAAATTTTCTAGTTATGAATTTTAATTAAGAGTTTATTTAAAATTTAAAATATTTATATAGCAAAATTTAAATAGATAACTATATGAATTTTTAGCAAAATATCAGTCCCAATTCAATAAAAAGTCTGTCAAAAGGGCTTTTTTGTTTCTTATATGACGCTTAAAAAAGTTAAATAAATTCTTATTAGTTCTATATATAAGTGTATAATATGCATAACAAAATATATCTGAATCGCCAAGTGGAATCAGCCGCAGTTGAGACTTGGAAGTGGGATATATTGTGAGAGGACAAGCCGAGAAAAATATTTTTCAGTCACAACTTCTGTTGTGACACTTTTTTTATTTTTTAGTTTGTTGCGTATTTTGCATTTATGGACACAATTTAAAAAACATAGATAACTATTCAGATCTTAATGAATCATCAGTCACAATGACAATAAAATTTCGTCTAATTATCTGTACGGCCGATATTTCATTTCATAATTACATTTATGAATAATATAATTTTAATTAGATAAAAACTAGCTAACGTATCAATAAGGAGAAAATATGAGCAAAGAAATAATCTTAAATGATTACATTGATAAAATCAA
>NZ_JANUYA010000008.1 GCF_024834065.1 Mycoplasma sp. CSL7475-4 | reverse complement strand
CATTGGCAAAATAAACTTTTTCGATTGTTAAATTATTGGCAAAAACATCGAAATATAGGTGATTATCTTGGTTATCGATGTTCGCCAAAATGTTATATAAATCGGTTTTAATATCTTTGAAAGTAGTAATTGCTTCTTGGTAAAGTTCATATTTATCTAACATTTTGATTTGTGAAATATTATCAAAAAAGAAATTATCAAATTCGTCTGCTAGATTTTCAATTCTAATATTTTTTATATCGTTAAAATTGCCTAATTTTTGTCTTAAAAATTCTTTTAATTTTTTAACAACATTGCTGTATTTTTCTAAATAGACTTGTGTATCAGTATGGTCTAATATTGTTTGGTAAATATTTTCCTTGTCTTTAAACTCTGAGTATTTAGCATCAAGCGGTTTTAATAATATTTCTTTGATATTCGGCATTGAAGCTCAAAAATCACTAAAATTATCTAATTCAATATTAGGAATTCCGCCGTGTAAAGAAGCATATAAATCGTGAAAATCGTCTTTTTCAAATGAGTCAATATAACGTGAAATATTCAAGTTGAAATCGTTCTCTTTGATCTCTTCAAAACTTGCTATTTTTGAGAATTTTGCAATATCTTTTTTTTCAATGTAAGCATCTACGATTTTACGTATATGTGATACTTCCATTCTGTTAGTCGAAGAATATTTGGTGAATAATTTAGAACCATCAATAAATTGAATATCACGGTTTTCACGGTTTTTACGCAATACCATAATTATTGTTGCAATACCGGTTCTAAAAAAGATTCCAGCTGGTAAACCAATAATGGTATCGATATAGCCGTTTTCGATTAGTTTTCTACGAATTTTACCTTCGTTACCGCCTCTAAATAAAACTCCGTGTGGTAAAACAACTGTCATTATTCCTTCACGTTCTAGGTGATGTAAACTGTGTAGCACAAAAGCATAATCAGCTTTTGACTTAGGTGCTAAACCATATTCAATAAATCTTGGGTCACCTTCAGCTTCTTCAGGTTCTCAAGATATTGAGTAAGGAGGATTGGCAACAACAGCATCAACTATTTTCAATTTGTAAGAAGATTCGTCATTGTTTTTAATAAAGAACGGTCAGTCTTTTTTTAATGTATTAGCATTTCGTACGTGTATATCAACAGGGTTGATTCCGTGCATAATTAAATTCATTCTTGACATTGTGTAGGTTTCTGGGTTTAACTCTTGCGCATAATATGTTACTTTATGTTGAGTTTTTGAGTATTTAGCAAACATATCTCCCAGTCTAATCAACAATGAACCCGATCCTGATGTTGGGTCATAAATAGAAATATTTTGACGATGTTTTAAATGACGAGCTACAATTTCAGACATTAATTGTGATACTTCAGAAGGAGTGAAAAATTCCCCACCTTTTTTACCAGCTTCACCGGCAAATTGTTCAATCATGTATTGATAAATAAAGCCTAAAACGTCAAAATCTTGTCTATCAACAGGAATCTGTTTAATTAAATCAAGAATTAAAACTAAATAATTGGTGGCTTCACGAGGTGAGTCTCCTAGTTTATATAAATCTTTAGAATAGGCGTTAAACACACCTTCAAAAAGCGATCTGATTTCTCCTTTTTCTGATAAATTTTCGTTAAAAGAGTGAATTGCTTCGGTAATTGCTTCAGTATTAAATTTAATGTTATTGTTGGCTCAGTTTTCAAATAAGAATTTAGGTTTTATAAAATAACCTAATTCAATTTTTGAGGCTTCAATAATGTCTTCGTAACCTTCTTGGTATAAATCAAAGGTTTTATTTTTACCATCTTCGTCAAAATTAGATTCATCTAAGGCATTGATATCGTCTAAATTAACTTGTCTATCTTCAACATATTCTTTCAATTGGTTTGATAGAAAAATATATTGTTTTTGTGATAAAAACTTATAAAAAATTAAGCTTAGGAGAAAATTTTTGTGCTGCTCTTGAGTGATTTTTCCCCTCGCTGTATTCGCTGATGCTCAAATGATTCTGGCTAATTCTTCCTTGTTTATTTTATTGTTCATTTTAACTCCTTAAATGTATGTAACTTAATTGTATCAAAGACAAATTAATCTTTATTCATTTAGTTAAATTTATAAATAAAATTGTCGATGCTATTCTCTATTTTTTCTTTATAAATGTTGTTTTTTTGAACATAAATCAGTCAATTATTCAACAAAATGAGTAAAAGAGCTTACGAAAATACAGATGCTGAAATTAACATATCCCTATTTTTAGAATTATTGATTTAGTGAGTTTTTATTGTGTTTTAATTACACAATATATTGAGCAATAAAACTAAGTTATTGAATTATTTGACACATAACAATGTTGCAGTTGCAATCGCATATTAAATTGATAAAAAAAATCTAGCGAATGCTAGATTTTAAATTAGTCTTGTGTTTCGATTTCTTTAAAGCCATCTAGAACAAATGTGCCGTAATATGTGTTAATTCCATATTCTTGGTCAGTATTTTTTAATTTAAGTTCGAATGAGAATGTGATCGAAGTATTTTGCTGTTCGCCCACAAATGGAGTTCCATTCACGTTTTTGTCGTTTTTAGGCTTTCTTGAATTGCTTAATTGATAGGCTAATAAATAATTATTTAGATTCAATTCATATTCACTAAATGAGCCGTTATCTGGTATTTGCGCAACAGAAGCTTGGTGTGCGAATTTTAAATTCAATTCAGTGAAGTAACCATTGCTTGAATTTGCTTCAAGAGAGCTTGAACTGCGGTGGAAATTAAGTGCGTTGGGTCCTGTTTGGCTATATTCGTTTAAGCGTATACCTTTTTTGCCAGCTATTTGTACAAAGCTTTTAGCAACTTTTTCTAAGTTGAAGTAATTTAGATAAATTCTTTGAGTAAATTCTTTATCAATTTCCACAGTTTTAGTACGTGCCAATGTGTTTAAATTGTCCATTTGTGCAGCAGGAATTTTACGGGTTACATAATAGTGAATAGTTATTGCGTTTGCATTATCACTATCTTTAGTGAATCAAACTGGTTTTTCTCAATTAATTCTAAATGAGTTATTGTTTGGGTTAACATCAGAAATGTTAAATAGTTTTTTAGTTGTGTTTTGATTGTTGCTAATTTGTTCGCTATCTTGGTTTGCACTAGTACTTAAAATGTTATTATCAATTAAATCGTGTACACTGTTTACAGTAATATCTTGGTCATTTAGAGTGTATTTTCTATCGTGGAAGATATTATTTAAGGTGCTTGTTTCTGAAATTTTAAATGAAGGCGTTACAATTGAGTTTGATGCTTTTTTCGACGCTAATAAGTCATCAATATTGTATGTAGTATTGCCATCGTGTTGTTGCTCTCTAATCTTTTTGAAACCGCCGATTTTAAATACTTTCGATTTTCACGAATCTATACGATTATGATCACTGATTGATTTTTTTAATAAATCTTGTTCTTTTTTATTTTTAGGGTTTTTGTCTTCTAGTAAAACTGATAAGAACAATTCACCTGTAAAATCATTGGCGTATGAATAATAATAAATGTTATGAGTTTGTTTTAAAACATCGATAGGAGCGCCACTTCTACGATTTCTCAAATAAAATAATTTTTGTTCTTGCCTTTGTTTAAATTCTTCAACATTTGAATCTTTGGTATCATAACTAATTTCTAGTTCATATTCTCAAAATTGGTTATCAAATGCGGAAGTGTTTTTTAATTCTGGTTGAAATAAAGGATTACTTTGATAGTTTTGTGATGTACGTGAGTCGCTGTAAGAGGCAAAAGCATACTCGCTAGGAAAATGGTTTTGCATTTCGTGAGAAAATTTTTCACCGACATAAAACTCATAATTGGCGATTCTTTTTTCAGCGCTAGTAGTAGGACGAAAGGCATTCATAGCAACAGCGGTAACAGTAATTGCTGAAACACAAATAATTGAAGTTGCTAAAATCCCAGTTAAAAATTTCTTATTTTTTTTCATAATTCCTCCTATTTTTTTAAGCTTGATGGTAAAGAATTTTGTCAATGTACTCTATCAACTCATCCAGGTTAATTTTTTTCTGTGATGAAACTAAAAAAGTTTCAAAATCTGAGTGTGCTAATTCATTTTGAATTTGCAAGTTATGTTTTTTGATTAGGGCTGATTTTTCTTTTTGATTTAGTTTGTCTACTTTTGTGTAAACTAAAGAAAAGTTCAGGCCAAGACTAGAAATAAAATTGATAATTTCAAAATCAATTTTAGTAATTCCGGTGCGTGAATCTAACAAAATAAAGATGTGTTTAGGGTTATGCTCGTTTTGTAAATAGTGGGCAATAGATTTTAGCATTTTGTCTTGTTTTTCTTTGCCCATTGCGGCATAACCATAGCCAGGTAAATCAATAATATATTTATTGTTTAAATCGGCAAAATAATTGATTAGTTGTGTTCGACCTGGTGTTTTAGAGACAAATGAGATTTTTTGATTGGTGATTGCGTTTAAAAGTGATGACTTGCCAACATTAGATCGACCCCAAAAAACTACTTGCATATTTCCTTGTGTATCAATTCAACTTGACTCTTCAAGAGCACTTTTAACAAATTTTCACATATTAGTCTTTTTTTAGTGCTTTCTGGTGTCTGATTAATGTTGAACTAATGCCGATCATGTCGTAATCAGGAATAATTAAAATAGTTTCAAGGTCTTTATTTACTTGGTTATTGCCGGCTGCAATATCAAGTTCAATTTGGTAGTCTAAATTATTTCGTGCCGAGCGAATTAAAAAGTTAATACCCATTTTAGCTGCTATATTACCTATTAATTCATTTTTATTAACAATCACTTCAATTCGGCTGTCATTTGCGTAATATTGTTTTATTTCTAAATAGCGTTGCTCTATTCCTTCTAAATTATTTTTGTCAGGGTTGTTCGAAACAACTACCACTAATTTATCTACTAATTTTAAAGCTTTTTTAATAACTGCTTTATGCCCGTCGTGTAAAGGGTTGAATGAACCAGCATAAATTGCTTTTTTCATTAGTTAAAGATTTTTAGAGCATTTTGTGCGATTAAAAGTTCTTCGTTAGTTCTAACAACATATACTTTTACTGCACTGTCAGGAGTTGAAATTAAGGCGTATTCGCCGATTTTTCCGGTGTTTGCTTGTTGATCTAATTTGATATTTGCAAAATGCAATTTGTCAACAACTGCTTGACGCAATGTAGCTGAGTTTTCACCAACACCGGCAGTAAATACGATAGCGTCTACGCTTTCAATTTTGTTAGCATAATTTGCAATGTAATCTACAATTTTTTGTACATAAAGTTCTTCAGCAAAAATAGCTCTTTTGTTTCCTTCACTCACTGCTTGTTCAATGTCACGCATGTCTGAAGAAACGCCTGAAACACCTAATAATCCTGATTTTTTGTTTAAAGCTTGTGTAATTTCTTTAGCATCTTTGTTTAAGTGTTCGCTTAGAAATTCAATTAGAGCAGGATCTATATCACCAGATCTAGTTCCCATCATAACACCAGCTAATGGTGTTAGACCCATAGTGGTATCAAAAGATTTTGAGTCTTTAATTGCACAAATACTTGCACCGTTTCCGATGTGTGCGTTGACAATATTAATTGAGCTTTTACCTAAAATTTTTTGCATTGTTTCGGTGATAAATTGGTGTGAAATACCGTGGAAACCGAAACGACGAATACCGAATTTTTCGCTTCATTCGTATGGTATTGGGTAAATTGCGTTAACATCAGGAATAGTTGTGTGGAATGCTGTATCAAATTCAGCTGATAGTTTAGCATGTGGCATTACTTTTCTAAATGCGTGAATTGCTTGTAATGCTCCTGGGTTATGTAATGGCGCGTAATCTGAACATTTTTCGATCGCTGCAATTACTCCATCATCAATTGCTGTTGATTTAGTGAAATATGTACCACCGTGCACTACTCTAAAGCCAATAATTTCAATTTCTTTAACATCTTCAATAATTTTTGACTCAGAAAGTAATGACAAAATATTTTGCGCCGCAACTTCGTGGTCTGGCATTGTTACATTTTTAACATATTTTTGTCCATTAGCTTTAATGGTGATAATTCCATCTTCAAGAGTGATTCTTTCTGCTAAACCGCTAGCAATAACACTCATTGATTTTTTCTCAAATAATTGCAGTTTAATTGAACTTGATCCTGCGTTGATAACTAAAATTTTACTATTCATTTTTTGCTCCTTGACTTTGTATCATAGTAATTAAAACAGTATTAACTACATCATTAACTTTGGCCCCTCTAGATAAATCGTTAACTGGTTTATTAGTACCGACAATGATTGGACCAATTGCGCCATATCCAGCTAAGCGTTGAGTTAATTTGTAGCCAATATTACCTGCTTCTAAATTAGGGAAAATTAGGGTGTTGGCAGGTTCATCGAATGAATCGATTGGGTATTTTGCTTTTCTTACACTTAAGTCTAAGGCTGCATCAAGTTGTACTTCACCAATAGCCTTAACTCCGTTGTAGTTTTCGTTAAAATCGATAGTTGCGTTGTGTACCATTTCAGTTTCTGGTGTTTTGGCACTGAAATTTGTTGAAAAACTTAAAAAGGCAACTTTAGGATCAATACCAAATCCTTTTACAAAATTTGCTGCGTTTAAACCAATATCAGTTAAAGCTTTTTGATCAGGTTTTGGGTTGACTGAAATGTCGCTGAAAAATAGTGTGTTTTCGTCTTTGTGCATAATCATTACTGAGCTGATTGTTTTGATGCCTTTTGAAGGTCCGATAACTTTAAAAGCAGCTTTTAACATATCAGCTGTTGAGTAAATTAAACCACCAACAACACCATCAACTTCGCCTGTTTGTAACATCATCATTGCGTAGAATGGTCTTTGTTTCATTGCTTTTTGCACTAATTCTAGTGTGTCTTTATTTTCTCTGCCTTTGGCTTTAGCGGCAGCATCACGTTGTTCGAATAGCATTTGGCTAAATTCGTTAATTTTAGCTTCGTTGGCATTCATGTTTAACAATTGTGCCTTAGTTTGTATATTTTGTTCTTTTTCTAAAAGTAGAATAACTTCTAAATTCTCATATTTTTCTAAGATTTTAGCAGCCTCGATTGCTCTTTGGTCGTCACCATCGACAATAACAATTCGTTTTTTGTCTTTGATTTGAGCAATGTTGCTTTGAATCAAATCTGTAAATTTCATATTTTTCTCCTTAAATTAATTTAGTTAATATTTTACAACAACACACACATATATTTTAAATTTATGTAAATGTTTCTAATTTTTTATTTTTAACAAAAAAGCACTTGCGTGCCTAAATTTTGTTGTTGTTTTTTAAGGCGCTTAATAAATTTTGGAATAGTGAAACAACGGTTAATGGACCTACACCACCACGAGCTGGGGCCATTGCTGAAATATGGCCTTCTAAATCCGTAGTATTTACATCACCGCAGATAAATTTGCGACCGTCTTTTTCCATCAAGGTTGCCCCCACATCAAAAACAATTGCTCCTTCTTTAATATTTTTTTTGTTAATCAAATCAGGATTACCTGCCGCAACAATTAAAATATCAGCATTTTCGACACCTTTTATCCCTGATTCACGATTGTGAGTAGAGACTTGTGCCCCCATTTCTTTAAATAATGAAGCAGTAGGTTTACCAACTAAAATACCCCGTCCAATTACAGCGACTCTTTTGTCTTTGACTTCAATATTGTAATAATTAACTAGTGTCATTATCGCCTGTGCTGTAGCTGGCGTAAATTTAAATTCATCAGTTTTATTGTAAAAATTGAATGAATTTCTTGAACTTAAACCATCAACATCTTTGTCATAACGAATTGAGTCTAAAATTGGTTGTTTGTAAATTGATAATTCACCACCAATCGGTAACTGAATAATAATTCCGTCAGTTTCATCGTTTATTTTATCTAGTTGTTTTAAAATGAATTTAAATCTTGATTTTTCACCTGCAAATTTAAAAACTTTAACATCAACGCCTAGTTCATTGCCTTTTTCAATTTTCTTTTGAACATAAACATCAGTCGCGCCTGATGGATCTTCTCCGATGCGAACAATACCTAGAATTGGCTTACGGCCTAATTCAATTGAAATTTGTTCAAATTCTGTTTTTAATTGAGCAGATAATTCTAAGGCTACTTTTTTTCCGTCTAAGATTTTCATTTCAATTCCTCCTTATATTGTTCTAACTCTTTTGAATATTTTTCTAATTTACTTTGTTCTTGTTGTATTTTGTCACTAGGAGCTTTTGCTACAAAGTTTGGATTATTCAACATGTTTTGTGCACGTTTAACTTCACCTTCTAATTCTGCGATTTTTGTTTTCAATACTCTGATATATTCGTCTTTTTGTTCTTGACTTTGTTCGATATTAACGATTAAATCGCCATCAGCAAAAACTGTATCGTTATTTGTTTTGATTTTAGCATTAGCAAGTTTAGAAATTGATTCAATAATAAAATCATTTTTAGAAATATTAATGTCGTAAAATAACGTTTCTTTTTTGCTTATTTGTTTATCTTCCCGATATTTTCTTAAAATATTAACTGTTTTAATGATGTTTTCAACATTAGCAACGCTTTGGCTATTAACTGTTTTCATCATTAACGGTTTTGCTTCTAAGATTTCTTCGTCATACATTGTTTTGTATAGATAATCGCTAATAAAAGGAAGTAGAGGGTGTATGATAACCAACAGTTTTTTGAAGTTGCTTAATGCTGCATTTTTATTTGGCATTATTTTTAGCAATTCAACATACCATGAAGAAAATTCATTGTATATAAATTTATTTAATTCATAACCAACTACAGTTAATTCGTATTTTTTGAAGGCATTATCAATTTTTTTATTCATTTCAATCATACGATTATTTATTCATATATCAGCAGCAGTTTTTGATTTAGCTGAATCATCAGGTAAGTTTTGAATATAACGGGCAATATTTCAAATTTTGTTACATAGTCCCCACGCAGCTCTCATTTTGTCGTCTGAGTATCTCATATCTAGGCCAGGAGTTGTGTTGGTGGTTAAAAATCATCTTAAAGCATCAGCTCCGTATTGATTGATAACTTCAATAGGGTCTATTCCATTACCTAAAGATTTAGAGAATTTTCTCCCCAATTCATCTCTTACTAAACCAGTTAACAATAGTTGGTCAAATGGCTTATCATTTTTGAATGCTAATGAGAAAAAGTACATTCTTGCTACTCAAAAGAAAATGATATCGTAACCAGTAACTAGCAGTGAAGTAGGGAAATAACGTTGCAAGATTTTTTCTGATTCGTCAAAAGGCCATCCCAAAAATGAAAATGGTGCTAAACCTGAAGAAAATCAAGTGTCTAGGACGTCACTGTCTTGAATTCAACCTTCGCCCGGAGATTCCACTTGGACTTTGATTTCGTTGTTTTTGTATCATGCCGGAATACGATGACCTCATCATAATTGTCTTGATATTGTTCAATCGTAAGCGTTTTCCATTCATTTTTTCAATGTGTCTTTAAATCTTTTTGGGAAAAATTTAATTGATTGTGATGATTTTAAATGGGTTAAAATCATTTGATTTAATTTTTCCATTTTAACAAACCATTGCGGCATAACTAAAATCTCAACAGGTTCACCACTTCTTTCTGAATAACCAACATTGGAACTTGTTTTTTCAATTTTTACAATTAAATCATTATCAATTAAGTATTTTTCGATAGCTTTTCTTGCTTCAAAACGTTCCATTTTATGAAATTGTGAATCTGGAGCATTAATAAAACCGTTTTGATCGATGGTTTCAATTACTTCTAGATTATGTTTTTTGATAATGTCAATGTCAACCTCGGCGTGAGCTGATAATTTCATTAGTCCGCTACCAAAATCAATTTCAGCATATTCATCAGGAATAAACGGAATTATTTGTTTAGTTAGAGGGTGCACGATTGAAATGTTTTTCATTTTGTTATAACGAGCGTCTTTGGGATTATAAATCACAGCCACATCAGATAGCATTGTTTCTGGACGCACTGTTGCAACAATTAAATATTGGTCACTATTGGCGATTGGATATTTAATATACAACATATTTTGTTCAGTGGCTTTAGAAATAACTTCAATATTTGATAAAGCAGTTTTTAATTTTGGATCTCAATTTATCGCTTTAGTTCCACGATAAATTAATCCTTGTTTATAAAATTCAATAAATGCATGATTTACTGCTTTATTTGATTTTTCATCTAAAGTGAATCTTTCACGTTCGTAATCTAGACCTAAACCTAATACTTCTCATTGTTTTCTAATTGATTCAGAATACTCGTGTTTTCATTCTCAAATTTTTTCGACAAATTCATCTCGAGTAAAATCGTGTCTAGTTTTACCGGTTAATTTATATATGTTGCCTTCAACTTTACTTTGAGTTGCAATACCAGCGTGGTCCATTCCAGCAATATAAAAAACATCAAAACCTTTTAACTTTTTGTATCTAATAATTGCATCTTGAATTGATGTGTTCAATGCGTGCCCTAAATGCAATTTACCTGTGACATTGGGCGGTGGTAAAAGAATTGTAAAAGGTTTTTTTGTTTCATCATGACGACTGAAAAATTTCTTTGCTTTTCATTTTTTAGAAATTTCAGATTCAAATTTGTTTGGTTCGTATAATTTATCTAATTCCATAAATACCGCCTACTATTAAATTTATATATGTATTACATATTATACCAAAATATGGATTTTTTCGATGGACGCTTGGGCTCAATATATAACGAATTTTAATTTCTATTTTTTTGTAAAAATGTGAGTAATAGATAGAGAGTTTTCAATAAAAATCACTGAATCTAGTATGCGATTACACTCAGGATATTGTTAGCAATAGTTCAATTACATTTTGTAAATTTATGTAAAAATTTTCAATTGATATATGGTCTTGATTTTCTTCACATCAACATAAATACACTGATTGTTTTGCAATAGTTCTTAATTTTTCTACAAATATTCAAGTAAAATTATTAATATAGAAAATTTTGATTTTGCCAAATTTGAAGAAGGATCAAAACAAACATTTACATAGTTTATAAACTGCTATTGATAAAAAGGAGAAAAAATGGCAACTGTTACTAATTTTGTTGAAAAATACAAACAACCACGTGGCGGCTTTTTACCGCCAAAAGATTGACAAAGTTTATCAATTCCTAATACACAACCTGCAAATGAAGAACTTCTTTCAGGTCTACATTACGCAACTACTGGTTTAGTCGTGGAATATCTAGCAAGCTTTTATTTTGTTCCAACAAAAAATTATGAACATAACCAAAGTGATAATGAACAACAACTTGCACAATGATGGTCAAAAGAAACTTTTAATCATTATGCACTGCAACCCTTTGAACAAAGCGAATTTCACTACCCTTTAAATGTTTCTTTAAAAGGCTTTAAACTTCACCATAAATTATGAAATTCAACCTTGCGTGATGATATTGGCTATTCTTGATGAGATCAAGAAAATATTGATAATAATATTGCTTTAATTTATTTTTTAGCTCAATTCGACTCTGTATATCGTGCTCGTTTTCACAATTTTTATGTAAAACCACTACTTCCTAGCAATGAAAAGTATGATGACTTGACGAAAAAGCAAAAACAAGATTATTTTCAAGCAATCAAAGATCAAATCAGCCACGAACAGCAAGAACAAATTAAATTAATGTCACAAAATATTGTTAAAACTTATAAGTACTTATTAGATATTTCAAGCACTAAACAATTGCACCTTGGCTTTGATATTAAAGGTGCTGAAAACGACATTATTACTGCTGGTGATGGCGACGCAATTGTTGGTGAATATTTGATTGATATTAAAACCAAAAAAACTGGATTCACCCCGAAACATACATTGCAGGTTTTAATTTATTACTTGATGGGCCTTAACTCATATAATGAAGAGCAATTTCAAAAAGTCAAATACTTAGCTTTATACAACCCTAAATCGAATATCTTTAACTACATTGCAATTAAAGATATTCCTGTATCAATTATTGACGATATCAATAGTTTGATAGGCCAATAAAACAATTTTCAACTAACTAAAAAACTCGAATTTTCACAATTCGAGTTTTTTGATATTGATCAAAATATTGCAATTTTTTCGCTTTGTTCAAATTATTGTTTTTGACTAAATATTCATCTAACTGTTGGTTCAATCATTATTGAAACACTTATTGATGGCTATGTGTATGATAGCAATTTCAATCAATAATTTAACACGCTATTGACTGAGTTTTATTGACAAAATATTAGATGATTTTAAAATGCGTCTATATTATCGTCAATAATTACAGTGTTTGATAATTGATTTTCGTAAGTTTCATTCAATAAATTGAATTCTTTTGTCATAACTTGCGATGATTCCACATCATTAATAGAATTCAAGTCCACAATCACTGTTTCTTGTGTATTCGAATATGATTTTAGTTCATCAATCGAGGTTTCATTTGTGTTATGCTCAATATTGTTTAAATTGCTATATAAATTATCTATATTTAATTGTCTAATAATCTCATTTCGCGCAATTAAGTAGTGATTTTTATCATATTTAAAACACTCATTAAAAATGTAGTTATTTGAATTGAATTCAAGATCACAATGAATGTTTTTATTTTCTACTCAATCCTTGAATACAAAGTGCAATGGTTCATTGAATAGATTTTCACGACGACCGAACTCTATTAATTTGTTGTCATAGAAAACATATAAGTTATCGAAATTTTGAAATTCAGCTAAATCTCTATCATTAGTAATAAATACGTATGTTAATCCGTTTTTTTGAGCAAATTCATTGACAATTCTCAAAAACTCATTTTTTAAATTTTGGTCTTTAAGGTTTTCGTCATCAATAATAAATAGAATCTGTGATTCGTTCATCATTCGAGACAACAAACCGATTTTTAAACGAGAAATGCTAGGAATATTATCAATTGTTTTTGTCAGTGAACCATTGGCAAATGATACAGAATTCAATATCCCAAATAGTTTTAAAAATAAATCAATTTTAATCAAATTCTTTTTATTGAAATTAAATTTTGAGAAAACAAACTGGCGCATTAATTCAAGATAATTGAATAGAAATGATATTGAATTTAATGATGAAAATGATTTTTTAGCATTGCTAAAATGTGCCTTGATATTCAATTTATCATCTTGTTCTTTTGATATTTTTCTATTTAGTCTATTGATTTTTTGATTAATTTTGGCACTATAATCAATTATCGATTTATACCCAGCAACAATGTATTTGATTTTTTTATTAATATAATTATTTTTGTAGACAAGTTGATTAAATTCTGATTGCATTAGATATTTTTTTCAATCAACTTCCGCTTTAAGAATGTCTATATTGTTTTTAACGATATTGATTTTATCCTTGTAGTCTTCGACACCAAAAACATTTAATTTTTTTTGACTAACAGCTTTTAATTTACGACGTAAAAATGTAATTTCATCTTGATATAACTCTAAGTTAGAATAGCTAGTTTCTACGTATGGACCAAAGTCAATTCAAAACTCATTTTTAACGATTTTTTTAATCGTGTTTATATTGAATTTATTATCAATATTTCTACTCGAAAGATTATTAGAAATGAATAAAGAAACACGTGAAGTTAGATTATATTTCAGTTCTTTGATGTTTTCGTGATTTAAGTATTTCAAATTCTTTTTATTTTTTTTCAAAAGTTGAATTAAGTATTTTTTTAAAATAATTTGTTTTCATAAATAGCGATATTGCACTGAATTGTCATCAAAGTAATTTACTTTATTGCGGTCAATAATGATTGATTTTTCATATCATTTAATCAGTGATTTCATTGTTTTTATTGAATTTGATTTTTTGAATGATTTTAGTTGAATGACGCTATTTAGTTGAGATTTTATGTCACGTAAATATAACTCTCTTTTAATTGTTTCCTTATTTGTTTTTTGCATTTTTAATAAGACTTTTAAACGTCTTTGTGCTTTTTCGGATTCAATTTTTAAATTGAAGTCATCACTATTTTTGTATTCAGATGACATATATTCGCCAGCTTCGAATATTGAACGGAATAGATCTAAAAATATACCGATAATTAGTCCATTATAATATGTTTGATTTTGAACATATGCAGCCATTGCATTGTTTATTTCATTTATGTTTTGTTTTAAAGAATTTTGAGATAGAACATTGTTCACCATTTTTGCTTCTCTTTTTAAATCTGAAATAATCGAGTATATTGAATCGATTTTTGATTTAAAAATATTTAATATTTCCTGCTTTAATTGATATTCATGAGTTGTTAGTAATTTAGATAATCTTTCAATTGTTTCAGGAATATATTCATAGTTTTCTTTGATTCGTTGATACTCATAAACAATGGGGATATCATCTTCGCTAACTTGTAAAGTTTTAAGATTGTAAAATGATATTTTTTTATTTATCAACTTATTGTTTGTCAAATAAATAGTATCGTTTTGTTCATTGTCCTGAAATAGTGTTTTAATATTATTTTCACCACTCACAATTTCCCTAAAGCTTTCGCCTAGCAATTCCGTATTTTGGTCAATAATTAAAAAGACATTTGATGTATTTTTGAATAAAGTTAAATTAGGAATAAACATGTATTGACTATTATTGTTTAGCGGCTGAAATAAATTTTCTATTGTTAATATTCTTTTATTTTTAGACATAGTATATAAAGTATATATTATTTATTTTTTTAGTTTTCAAATTGTCATCTAGGAATAAAAAATGTGTACTTAAAGACATCAAAAAAATGAATTTTTAGATAACAAATAAACCAGGACAAAAGGTGTTTAATCCTAACTTTTGTCCTGGTTTAATAAAAATACAAAACTATTTTTGTATAACAATTTTAGCAATGCGTGGTTGCTAATATCGCATTTTCTAATAGTGTTTTAATTTGAGTGATAGAAAAGTCTATTAGTTGATGCAATAACTATGACTCGTTTCATTCTTCGCCGTTCAATATTTTTTCAAAATCTGACTTAGTGAATTGTTGCGGAAAGACTGATGTTTCGAATTTAATATGAGTATTTTTAAACGCATTTGCTTTAATGTGTTTAACATGTGGTATCTCTATTCTAGTTAGTGATGAGTCAAGAAAAGCATTAGCACCAATTGTTTTAACGTTTGTAAATGAAAATTCGTCTATGGCTTCATCCCCTTCAAATAAGCCATCGGCAATTATCTTCGCATCGTTGATGCTTGTTGTTTCGCCATAGGCATCATAATATACTAAAATTCCATTAATTAGAGCTATTCCGGTTTCATCGTTTTCTATTAATTTGCTCTCTGCGAAAGCATTTTTACCAACTTCAGCTAATTTTGGTACATCAAACACTGAAAGATTTCCTGTTTTACCGAATGAAAAGTCGCCGACTTTGATTAATTTTGGAGCAGAGATTCGCTCTAAGTTATCACATCCATTGAATGCAGAGTTTCCGATTTGTGTAACATTTGGCAATGTTACCGAAGTTATGTTTTTATTTTTGGCGAATAAATTGTCTCGAATTTCAGTCAATGATGTTAATGTTATTTCACCCGATGCTTGGCTAACATCTAAAATTATTCCGTTTAACTCAGCAATTTTATAAGGTGATTTAGCGATTAACGATTGAATAAAAGCTGAATTTTTAAACGCATTGTTACCCACTGTTGTCAATGCAGGTGCATCAAATTGATTCAAGCTTGAAGTATCTTCAAACGCACTTTCTCCAACACTTTTTAGGTTTGCGGCTGATAATTGTGGTAATAATGTACAGTTTTTAAAAGCTTCGTTTTCAATGCTTGTTAATAATGGCATATTAACTTCTGTCAATGATGAACAGTTTTTAAACACTGATGAGTTCACCGTAGTTAAGTTTGGGAAGTTAGCTGTTTTAAGGCTTGTATTAAATTCAAAAGCCGAGTCCCCTAAATTAACTAGTTTTTCTGAACTAACGGCCGTTAGTTTTTGGTTTCTATAAAAAGCCTTTTCTCCTATTGATTCAACATTGGGCATTTCAATTGTTTCTAAATTGATTGCATCGGCAAAGGCAAATTCGCCAATCGTTTTCGCTTTAGGAATTCTTACATTTTTCAATTTTTTAACTTTGTTAAAAGCATGATCTTTAATAACTAGCACATTATCTAATTCTATAGATTCTAAATTCGGAAGTTTTTCAAACGAACTGCTTTCCACTTCAGTAGCACTTGGAACAATAATGTTGATTAAACTATTCATTCCTTTGAATGAGTTGACAGATATTTCCTCAACTGATCCTGTATTTAGTTCAGTTATTGCAGTATTATCAAATGCTGACTCACCTAAAATTTTTATTTTAGGCATATTTATGGTCAATAAATTTGTAGCATTTTGGAATGCACTATTACCAATGGTTAAGGCATCTGGCAATGATATATTTGTTATCGTATCTGTGTTTTTAAAGGCTTCAGGAGCAATTGTTATTACGTTAGGAACAACTAAATTTCCACTTGCTTTTTTTCCATCTAACAATATACCGTTATATACACTAATTCCTTGATCGTTTCTAATGTCTTCGATAAATTGCGTACCTGAAAATGCGTCCACGCCAACTGATTTAATTTTTGGTGTTTCAACATTTTTTAATGATTGCATATCTTTAAAGGCATTATCTCTAATTTCGATAACTTCAGGCATATTAATTTTTTTAAGTGATGTCCCATCAAACATTTCACTATTCACCACATCAACCATTCCGGTGTTAAACTCTGTTATTTTAGTGTTTTTAAAAGCATAAAAACCAATTAAATTAACTTTGGGCGTCACAACACTTGTTAAGTTTGACGCATTTTCAAATGCACTTGCTCCAATTTGTTTTAACTCTGGTGCTGCTATTTCACTTAACCCTTTTGCGTTGGCAAAACTTTGAGTTCCGATTTTTTGTAGATTGTTTGTGTTAATTTTAGATATTTTTGAGTTAGCAAAAGCTCCATCCTTAATTTCCAATAAATTTGGTGATTCTATTTGCTTAATTGATGAATTTCTAAACGCATATTCCATAATTGCTTTTAATTTAGGAGCATTTAAACTTACTAATTTTGATGTATTTTCAAAGGCATTTTTTCCCACTATACCAACCTTAGGAGCATTAACATTTTCTATCGAATCAAGATTGCTAAACGCAAACTCTGGAATAATATTTGTTTCTTTCAGTTCAATTTCTTTAATTTTGCTAAAATTTTCTCTATTTTCAATGTTTTTAAAAGAAATTGGTTCTGATAATTCTCATCTTATTTTGTCTAATTTATTGTCTGTTTTTGTGTCAATAATGTAATACACCCCATCTTGCAACTTATATTTAAAATATTTGTCAATATTTTGTTTATTGATAGCATTTTTTTCTTTTTTGTCATTACAACTAACTGCAATAATAGGGAACAATGTCATAGAAGACAACCCTATACTTAATATAAATTTATTTTTTGTTTTCATCTTCATTTCTCCGTTTTAAAATATTATATTTTCCCCTATTAAAAAGGTTTAATTTTTTATGTGTTAGTACTGAAAAAAGACATTTTTTATGGAAATTTTATATAATTCATCAATAAGCACAAATTAATTTTCGGGGGATTATATGTGGTTAAAATATAGAAAAATTTTAAATTCAAGTGTTTTATTATCTATTGGTTTTGTTCCTGCTTGCACAATTTCGTGCGTTAATAAAAAATCTAAAAATGAGACTAAAAATGATGATGAGTTTTCGTATGTAGTAGAGTTTGATAATGATACGAAAAACCTTAAAAAAATCGATCTCATTGTAGAGTCTTTAAAAGATGCATTTCAAATGAATGATACACAAAAGAATAGATTCGGAGCTCTTTTGTTGAATAATGATATTGACCTATGATGTTCGTATAGTGACTTTGTGGTTTTAGGAACTCAAACAGGTAAACACCCTGACTGAAAACATTATGATAAAGATAGAGATGTCGTCTTAACTTTAAAAGACCCAGAATTACTGAAAGGTTATCAAATTGTTAGTGCGTCCGATCCTTTTTGAGTCAATAAAGATGGAGTCCAAAAAACGAATTTAAAACTTGATTATAAAGTTAAAATTTTGAAAAAATATGTGGCGAATGAGAAAAATAAAGTTGATATTGAATTAACTTTAAAATATAAGGTTGCCAAATATGTTGATTTTGGCGAAATTCCATTGTCAAATAATTCCACAGAAACAAAGATAATTATTAATAATATTGAGCAAATTAACAATAAACCAGACAATAATGAAATATCAGAAGAAGTTAAGGATGTAAATAGTTGAGCAAAAGGTATGCTTGATAAATTTATGATAAATCCTATCTCTGACCTTGATGAATTGCGAAGAGAATTTTTAGCAAATAATTTGGACATATATTACGATTTTGAAAAGTGTGCAATTATTTATAAAATTAAAAACACACCGCTAGATTGAAGAAATATCACTGATAAAAAACGTTTTGTTATCTTGAAGGACCAACACAATAATCCTGGTCGAAACATGAGATTAATGAATGAATCCAAATATACATACGGGTCGAGTAACCGAGTTAATGCACAGTTAACATATGATGTTACGCAGATTGAAAACGGTAAAATAAGATTGGACATTCGTTATAAAGGCGTCAAAATTGATGGTCAAACAAAAATATTTGGCAGCGATATTAATCATTTAATTTTTGAAATTTAGATAGTTAATCAGATATAAAATTATGAAAAAATAGCATTCATAAAATGTTATTTTTTCTATTCTGTATTTTTCTAAACTCAGAGTAAATAATTTGACACCATTGTCAGTTAGCGAAAACGTGCCTGTAAGCACTTTTTTTAATAATGTGATGTTATTGCTAAATATTTACTCCAAACTTTTTGAAGTCAAATTTATCTAATATTTTGTGTTTTAGTTGTCAAAATGATAAGAAAAAATAGCCCGCAGGCTATTTAAAATTAGTAATTAAAGTTTAGATATGTACGAATTAAACTAATTCGATAATAGCCATTGGTGCTGAGTCACCTTGACGTGAAACAAGTTTGTAAATACGAGTGTATCCACCATTTCTTTCAGCGTATTTAGGTGCGATTGTTGAGAATAAGTGTTTTAAAACGTTATCTGAACCTTCAACAAGAGTTGGACGTAAGAAAGCTGCAGCAGCACGACGGTTTGCTAGAGTAGGATTTTTTGCTTTTGTGATAAGTTTTTCTGCGTGACGACGCAATTCTTTAGCACGAGTTAGAGTTGTAGTAATACGACCGTGAGCAAATAATTCACTTACTAAAGTACGCATTACACCTTTTCTTCATTTAGTATCACGACTGTAAATTTGTTTTGGATTAGCCATTATTCTTCTCCTTTAGTTAATTCATAATCGAATTCTTTTAATTTAGAAACAATTTCATCTAGAGATTTTTTACCTAAGTTTTTAGTGTTTTCTAATTCTTCATATGTCATAGCAGCAATTTGCGATAATGATGTTTTACCAATTTTTCTTAAAGCATTTAATGAACGCACTGAAAGATTCAATTGTGAAATATCTAAATCATTTTCTTCTTTTTCAACTTCTTTTTGAACTTCTTCTTTTTTGAAAATTGAATCTACAACCATGTCATCAACATTACCCACTATTTTAAAGTGAGCTACTAAAATTTCACATGCTTGTTTGATTGCTTCCTTAGCACCAACTGTTCCGTCAGTAGTGATATTAAATTCTAGTCTTTCTTCAATTTCGTTTGAAGCAGAGTTTAATTCACTCACTTTGTAGTTTACATTTTCAATTGGGCTGAAGTTAGAGTCAGTTGCAATCAAAATTCCTTTTTTGATATTTGATTGAATTTGACTTAAAAAGTTTGAAGTTGAAATAAATTTTTTGTTTTTATCGCTTGGTAAATAACCACGTCCAGCACGAAGGAACATTTCTAGGTGTAAACTTCCTTTGGCACTGATTGTTGCTAAGTGAACTGATTTGCTTGTAATTTCGATATTTGAGTTTACTACTTCAAGGTTTCTCGAAGTCACAGGACCAGGTTGGTCAGCTTTTAAGACAACCTTAATGATTTCATCATCATTAACTAACTCAGGTTTGTATTGGAATTTAACTTTACGTAAATTCATTAATAATGTAGTAACATCTTCAACTACACCATTCATCACTTCAAATTCATGTTCAACATCTTCGATTTTAACAGCACATAAAGCTAAAGAGGTAATGTTTGACAATAACACTCTTCTTAACGCAACACCTACTGTTTGTCCAAAACCTCTTTCTAGAGGTTGTAAGGCAAAAGTTGTTGTATTAGCTTCTTTGGCGTTTGAATTTAAATTTTCGACTTGAATGTAGTCAAGTTTTGCCATTTTTTCCATATTTTCTCCTTCTATTTTATTTGTTTCTATCTCATTTTTTCACGTTTAAGAATACGTTTTGGAGGTCTTGTACCGTTGTGAGGCACTGGTGTAACATCCTTGATTTCTGTAACGGTAATTCCTGATACTTCGATTTGTTTACGAGCAGCATCTTTACCAGCTCCTAAACCTTTTAGTTCAACTCTAACTGTTTTCATACCACGTTCTTTAGCTAATTCGGTAGCAGCTTGAGCAGCCAAACCAGCAGCATAAGGGGTTTTTTTCTTAGAACCTTTGTAACCGATAGCACCTGATGATGATCAAGCAACTACATTACCTTGTTCGTCAGCGAAAGTAACAATTGTATTTTGGTTTGTTGAGTGAATGTGTGCAACACCACTAACAACTAATCTTTTTTTAGATTTTTTAGTTTGTTTTTTTGATATAGCCATTATTAACTCCTATTTTTTCTTCCCTGCAACTGTTTTTCTTGGACCTTTACGTGTACGAGCATTACTTTTAGTTGATTGCCCTCTTACAGGTAAACCTTTACGGTGTCTCATACCACGGTAGCATTTGATTTCCATTAAACGTTTGATGTTTAATGAAACTTCACGGTGTAAATCACCTTCTGTTTGGTATTCTCTTGCTACTTCACGAATTGCTGATAATTGTTCTTCAGATAAATCTTTAACTCTAATGTTTTCGTCGATATTTGCTTTTGCAAGTATTTCTTTTGATCTTGTTAAACCGATTCCGTAAATGTATGTTAATGAAACAACAACACGTTTATTGTTTGGAATCTCTATATTTAAAATTCTAGCCATTAATCTTCCTATCCTTGTCTTTGTTTGTGTTTAGGTTGTACACAGATAATTCTGATAATTCCTCTACGTTTAATAACACGACAATCTTTACACATTTTTTTTACACTAGCTCTTACTTTCATATCTTCTCCTTATTTATGACGGTAGATAATACGTCCTAATTGTAAATTGTAAGGACTTATTTCTACGTCTACTGAATCTCCAGGTAATATTCTGATGTGATTTACACGCATTTTACCTGATATGTGAGCTTTAATTACTAAACCGTTTTCAAGTTCCACTTCATATTCATCAGTTGAAAAAGCTTGCTTGACTACGGCCTTAAATTTAATAGCATCTTTTGCCATTTAAATTCCTTTCGTTAATATTACACCCTTGCCGTCCTTTATTAGTACAGTATGTTCGTAATGAGCATTAGTTAAACCGCTAGCGCTAACAACAGTTCACTGATCTCTCTTTACTTTAATTTGGGCATTTTTTTGCATAACCATTGGTTCAATGCAAATTACCATGCCATCAACTAATAACGGACCTTGTCCTCGTTTACCATCATTGTAAACATCGGGATCTTCATGAACATCGAAACCGATGCCATGACCGCAATACTCCGAAGGGGTATAAAATTTGTTTTTCTTGATTACTTGACCAACAGCATAACTAATGTCGCCGACTCTAGCTCCTGGTTTAATAGCTGCTACACCAGCCTCAAAAGCCTCTTTAGCCACTCTAATCAATTTTTTATTTACAGGCGAGATATCGCCAACACCTTTTGTGAAGGCGCTATCACTATTCATTCCGTTGTAGTTGCAACCCATATCGAAAGAAACTATATCTCCGTTTTTCAATACGTAGTCACCCGGAATCCCATGGATCAATTCTTCGTTTACAGAGATGCAAGCGGTAGCAGGAAAACCGTATAAACCTAAAAATGCAGGTTTAGCACCTCTTTTAACTGTTTCATTAAAAGCAATTGTATCCAGTTCTTTTAATGAGACTCCTGGTCTTATGTGGTCATAAACAACTTGCTTAACCTCGGCCAAGATTTGACAAGATTTGATAATATCTTCAATTTGTTTTTGATTTTTTATATGTATCACCTTGCCTCCTGCAATATTGTTATATTCAATATAACGTTTTATATTTTACCAAAAATTTATAAATTTATCATTATTTTTTGCTATTTTTACTTCAATCTGAAAAATATCTTAAATTTTGATTATTTATCAAGGTAAATAACATATCATTTTATAAAGTAATAGTGGAGGTGAAATGAAAAACAAGCGTAAAAAAATAATAATTGCAGGTGTTATAAGCGGCGGCTTAGCAGTGACTGCAATCGGGCTGGGTTTAGGACTAGGCTTAGGATTGAAATCTCGTGAAAATAAAGATAAAACTATTGTTCTAAAAATTGAAGGTTTAGTTGATGCTAAAAGTGGAAAAACCGGTTCATTTAAAACAACAAATGGTCAAGAACTAACCTTAAAGTTAGTTGTTCCTTCTGGTAAAAAAATTGAAAGTTTATTGGTTGACGGAATTGATAAAAAGTCAGAAATTGTCAATAACACATACACATTTACTCAGGAAAATATCAAAGAAATAAAAGCAGTATATACCGATTTGACCTTTAATGTAAGCACAACAAATAACTTAATTTTATTGAACGATAATATTGATTTAGGATCAGTTAAATATGGTCAAAAATTGGAATTTTCAATTTCAAATGATGAAAACTTATCTATTGAATCACTATTGATTAATTCGCTTGAAAGCAAAGATTTAATCAAAAATAATCGCTTCAGTGTTGTGATTGAGGCAAACACGGAAATTAACTTAATTTTATCTAATTCGCAAAAACAAAATACAAGTGAAAAAGAAACAGTTGAAGACAATAATGTGTCAAATACTACTCCTGATTCAGCTAACACTGGCGAACAAATAGATAGCAACAAAAATGAACATGAAGAAAAAGAAACAGTTGAAGATAACAATGAGTCAAATACTAGTTCTGATTCGAATAATACTGGCGAACAACTAGATAGCAATAACAACGAGCAAGAAGAAAAGGAAATTGAATCATATATAAAATTAGTTGGATTTGAAAGAGATAACATTACTACCCACGTTGGTAAAGAAGTTGTGACAAAATTGGTATTACCTAAAAATTCTACCTTGACTTCTTTAATGTTAGATGGAGTCGAAAACATTGATAATGTAGTTAACAATACCTTTACATTTAACGCAACTAAACAAGCACACGAATTGATTGCTGTCTATGAAGAAAATAAATATTCTTTAACACTGGGTGCTAATTTAAGTGTGAATGATATTGCGGACACAAATAAAATAAGTTTTGGCCAAAATGTTAGTGTTAATATCAATGTGCCTGAAGGTAAAGAAATAAAAGCATTGATTGTGAATGGTTCAAATAGAAAACGTTTTGTAAAAAACAATGTTTACTCATTTTTAATGCGTAATAATACTGAAATTTCTGTTGAATTTAAAGATTTAGCTAAAGCAAAAAGCACTTATTCAATCGATTTAGGTGATAATTTATACATTAGTGATTCTGTTGACAAAAATCATTTTACTGAAGGCGATCAGGCATTAATTTTTATTGACGTACCTACAAATAAGAGAGTGACAAATGTTAAATTAAACGGCAACATTATTGATGTTGACACTTCTAAAGGACTATTTAAATACCCAATAACTCAAAACTCGACTTTTAGCGTCGAATTCGAGCATTTACAACAGACAAATACTATTTATGTTATGGGTAATGAAAAAATTGTTTCTCCTAATGGTACAGATTCGTTTAGACAAACGCAAAAAGACAATTATCTTTTGTTTAAAATAAATATTCCTGAAGGTCAAGAGGTTAGTCAAATTAGCGCTAATAATTCACCCATTGAACCTAATGATATAGTTATGGATGGCAATTTTGCCTCGATTAAAATCAACACGCAACTAAATTATTTTTCTCTGCAAGTTAGTTTTAAAGAAAAAGTGATCATTCCAGCCGATAAAAAAGAATTAGAAAAAACAATTCGCTTAGCTGAACAAAAACGTGATTCGGTTACATACCGAAATGAAGAAAATCAAACATACAAAAGTGAATTTATTGCTGCTTTAGAACAAGCGAAAAATATTTGAAATAGTAATGAATCTACACAACAACAAATTGATGATGCCAGAGAAGATCTTTCGCAAAAAATGGATAAATTGAGTGGTGTATATTCAATTAAATCAGTTGAGTTTAAAAACATAACTGCACGTGAATTGCTTTTAGTTAATCAAGATGGAACTACTAAAAAAGTCGCTTCCTTAAGTGCAAATAACATTGATCCTAATATTTTTTTGGTCAAAATTGTTGACGACAATTTTGAAAATTTAATTCCAGTAAAATCTATTGAAAAAGTTGGCGATAAATACAAAATCACTTTAAATCAAGATAATTTAGTGTCGTTCAATAGTCAAAATGATGTGGCGGAAACATATTCGTTCTTCGTTGATGAAATCAGTGAACAAGCAAACGTTTATACTGATTTTAATACATTAATTGCTGCTATTAAACAAAACCCTAGCGGTACATTCCTAATTGGTTCTGATCTGTTTGCTGACCCAATTGAAGCAGAGCAATATATCGATATTGATTTTAGCGGTACTCTAAGAAGCGTTGATGGCAAAAATTACTCAATCAATAACTTGAATAAACCACTATTCAACAAAGTAACAAATTCATCAATATCAAATTTCAAAATATTGAATTCAAATGTTGTTTTAAATAAAGACGGTGGTATTTTAGCTAAAACAATTCAAAACAGTGATATTACTAAATTATTTATTGAGGGTAATGTTACATTTGTACAAAATTCTATAGATTCATCTTCAGTTGGTGGACTAAGTTCAGTGTTAATTGATTCATCAGTTACAAATAGTGTTTTAAAAGTAGATTTAAACATAACTTCTGATGATAAAAATGGTCAATATTTTGCTCTTTTAGCTGCTAAAGCAACTAGTCCTAATGCTTTAGATAAAAAGATAGAAAGAAATTATATTTCAGGTCGAATAAACGTCAATAATAATACTCAATTCCAAAACACTAAACTAGCTCAAATTATCGGTATTATCAACAATGCTGAAGCAAGTTCAAATATTGTTGACGCCAAAAATCAAAATATTGATTTATTTGCTCAAATTTCGCGTTCAGAAACTTCAGACAATAAAATAATTTCTGAGCAAAATTCAGATACTACAATTACACTTGAAAACGCAAAAGGATTATTGAGATCGTGAGGTATAGATTTAGAACCACTTGCTAATGCTGATTTTGATACCGTAGATTATTCAATGCTACCTGACTATGATTCATCTCGTCAAGTAGCGTACGAGAATATTGCAAAATTAATGTCTAATTTTGACAGAAATACTATTGTCAAATACGGTAATTTAGTAAGCACTTCTGATCTTTTATTCAGTAAAAAAATATACTCACTAATGCCAATGCACGGCGATCAATTTGTTTCTAATTTATATGATAAAGATAGCATTAATCGTCTTTTTGTTAAATTTGATGATGGAACCTCAACAACTTACAATCTAGCAACACCAACAAGGTTTGAACAAAGCGATTATTACGAATATCGCCTAGGCGCTGATTTAATTTATTCACCAAATCAACACTTGAATTTAAACGATCAATTAGTTAACGATATTGTTGCCGGCCTAAGTGGTCTTGATATTCATGCAAACGATTTTATCCAACAAGTGAAATTAGATGAATATAACAATAAAAACAAAGAAAAATTCAATACTTCTACTGAAGAAACAATGAAAGCGTTGTACTTAGACTCATCATTTGCTGAAATTAATTCACAATTAAGTGATGTTGTCAAATCACTACTTGCCAACTACCAAAATAGTGATTACAATAATGAACAAATAGCAAAAGTTATCAAGAAAAAAATTCTTGATAATAAAGTAAAAATTATGCTTGGCTTAGCCTATATTAATCGTTTATTCAATATTAACTTCGGTGAGTTTAATATTAGAAAAATAATGTTATTTAACCCTAATTTCTATAATAATTCAATTAAAAATATTGATTTCTTAATTGAAATTGGGTCATTGAATTTTGAAGAATTACTAATTAGCAATAACTTTAAAACCTTCAATAAATACTTTAGTAAATTAACTAATAAAGACTTATTCGAATTTCTAGAATATAACGTTAAATTGTTCATGAACATCACGAATATGGACGAATGATTCAAATCATCAACAAAAGCTTTTGTTCATGAAGAAAAAATGCTTTCTTATCCTGATGTTGATGTAAGCGTTTATAACCAGATTAAAAATAAAGCAACAGCAAATAGTTACATTCTACCATTGCTTAATTTAAGTGAAAATAATGTCTATATTATTTCAACTCTAGGTACACTATTCTTTGGTGGCTACGGACGTAGTATTGATGAACAATTATTGATAAATAATAAAGCTGAATACGAAAACAAAAAAGCCGAAGTAAATCAATTAATTATTGATAAATCAATCAAATACAGAAAATTTATGGAGTTAATGTACAAAATTGCTAACGCAGAAGGAAAACAACACCTTGTTAATTCAACAGCCGAAATTTTTGATGGTTATTTAATTGTTTCAAGTGTTGATGGAACACCAGAACCACGTTTTGGTGGTCAAAAACGACGTTGAGCTGAACGCTTCGACACACGTTACACCCCAGTAAATGATTTCTTTGGCCCAATCAATAAATGACACCCTCAATCACCACTTAAAGACTCAGCGTATGCAAATCAAAATACTAAAGTAATTAGATTTGATAGTGCTGACGTATTGGATATTGAAGGAATGGCAACTTTAACTCACGAATTAACCCACGCCTATGATCACAAAACATGATTACAAGGTCACGAATACCGTAAAGGAATTGGTCCTGAGGCGTTTGCGTTAGGTCTATTTGAATCGATAACAAGCAATAGCTCGCCTAATTATGGTTTTAATTTTGTACTTGATTTAAAAGGTCCTGTTACCTCGAATAATAGTATTGATAGATTTAATTCAAAACAAGATTTCCAAGATTACTTAAAAGGTTTATTTGACGTAACCTACTTATTAGATGCGCTAGAAGCTGAAGTTATTTTGTCAAAACCAGTCGAAAAACAAGCATTGTTCTTTAATCAATTAACTTTACACAAAGATGATTCAACAATGAAAAACCATCACGAATTGTATGGTCCCGAAGACATAAATCAAGGTTACACACACGGAAGTGATAGAGTTGTTCAACTAGATGCTAACAGTATCAAAGCGATGAATTTAAATGATGTTAATGATTTAATTGATAATAATATTATTTCTAAATTAGAAACATATGGCCTAAAACCTGGAACTAGTGATTACTTGCGTAATAATAACGATAATTACTATAATATAAGTTTATTTAGACCTATTTTCGCCGCTTACTCAAATGATACAGGTGCAACTGGTGGCTTAATTTTTAGAAGAAATGTTTTTGAATTACTAGCAGAATTTGGCTGAGATAATGGGTTTGTTAATTATGCTACCGACGCATTGGCGTCACAATTATCGCCAAACGAGTTGTTAAGTGAAGATTTCGTTTTAAGTAAAATTTTCAATGGTGAATACAAAAACTACAACGAATTCAAAAAAGCTATGTTCAAAAGACGTTTAGATAAAAAAGACACAATTAGACCAGTAACGATTCGTTATAATAATCAAAATTACACTATCACAAGTAGTGAAGATATTAAGAATTTATTTAATATCGCAATCGATAAAGATATAAGTAAATTAGCACTAAATAACCGCAACAGTTTTCAATCATATGAATTGAAAATAACGATTATTCAAGCATATAATGCGCTAACTAAAAACTTTAGAGAATCAATTTTCAAATAAGGCAATTGTGCCTTATTTTTTTATTTAGCATTCAGCCCATTTTATACATAATTTAGTCAGTTTGTGTTTTGTTTTGGAATTGGGCTCAATCGATGAAATAATAAAAATAGCATTTTCGCAATGCTATTTTTAACATGAATTTGAAATCTAATTGTTTTTTACTTTAGCTAAGACATCTTTTGCTATATCATCGGCATTGCCGTTTGCATCAACTGAAATAACTCTGTTATTTTGTTCGTAAAAGTCAAGTAATGGTTTGGTTTCATCGTGGTATATTTTTTGACGTACTTTAATTGCTTCGATTGTGTCGTCTGGTCTAGTTGCTAATTCAACACCATCTTTTTCACATTTATCACCTAATTTTGATGGCATGTATAGAACATGGTAGCTACTTTTACATTGTGGACAAAATCTTCTGCCTGATAATCTTTTTAAAATTAAATCATCTTGGGCGAAAAGTGAAACAACAACGTATTCGAAACCTTCGATGTTATCAAGAAACTGTGCTTGGTTAATTGTACGAGGATAGCCGTCTAAAATAACTTTTTTATTTTGCGACATTAATTCAGTTAATTTATTTTTAACTATTTCGTTAGTGATATCGTCAGTAACGTATTTACCTGATTTCACGATTTCAGAAACTTTAAGACCTAAAGGAGTAGCTTTAGCAATTTCTTCTCTA
Organism: Mycoplasma sp. CSL7475-4; assembly: GCF_024834065.1. Lineage (GTDB taxonomy): Bacteria > Bacillota_I > Bacilli_A > Mycoplasmatales > Metamycoplasmataceae > Mycoplasmopsis. The sequence continues at coordinate 11,452 of NZ_JANUYA010000008.1, read as the reverse complement.
AAAATACTTCCGGTTGATAAATGAACAAATTCATTAGTGCTCGAAATAACAGATGCAACAGTACCTTTTCCAACCCCTGGAGGCCCCATAAACACCATATTTAGTTTTGCATTTTTCTCTATCATAGTAATCCTTCTCCATTTGTTTTTTTATTGTTTTTATCTTTTTGTTTAGTGTCTGGACCATGTTCAGTGTACACATTTTCGTATGTGATCCGATCGCTAACTTGACGAGATAATTGTTTTTGTTTAGCAAAGTGAGTTGTTTTTAATCTCGCTTTAAATTGGCCTATTGTTTCGATTGCCACCGAAACTAAAATCATAACACTGGTTCCACCGAAAGCTATGGCTGCAGGTCATTTTAAAACAATAATTTGTAAGTATTGGAATGAAGCTAGAATAATTAAGTAAAAAGCACTGAATGTTGAAAGTCTTAAAACAATGCCGAATAAATAATCTTCTGTTTGCTCTCCGGGTTGAATACCGGGGATGAAAGTTGAATTTTTAGCAAAATCTTCACTAATTTTATCGATTTTTGATTGTTGAATACCCATTAAATAACTGAAGAAAAACGTAATTACAACTAACAATGATAATCCTAGTGGTGATGTAAATTGCATATATTCGTTAATTCACGCTTTTGCTGCGTTACCCGAAGGTAAAATTCTTGCAATCATTAACGGGAATGAAATAACCATTGTTGAGAAAATAATTGGCATTATTCCACCTGGGTTTAGTTTAATTGGTAATTTACCCATCTCTTTGACGTTTCTAGATCTTCCTGCCCCTGTTTGTTGAATTGGTATGTGACGTTCAGAATTGTAAATAAGACCAACAACAAAAATAGTGATAGCAAAAACAAAAATGTAACCGACAAATTTTAATGATCCGATAAATAGAGATGATGATGAAGAATTACCGACAAAAAATGCAGTAGCTTGTCTAAATTGATTTGGTAAAGCAAACGCCATACCTGTAAAAATAATCAATGATGTCCCGTTACCAATTCCTTTGTCTGTAATTTGTTCGGCAATAAATAGTGAGAATAACGATCCTCCTATTAGAATCATAGGAACAATAAAGTAAGTTGTGGCAGTCAATGATGCTGGACCAAAGACTGGTAAAATTTCTATAAATGGATTCTCGCCTCTACCTAATGATTGAGAGAGTAATATTGCTTGTGGAAACGCAATAAAGAGAGTCAAAATTCTAGTTATAACATTTAATTTTCGTCTCCCTTGTGGTCCGCTTTGTCCTAACTTATGAATCGCCGGGAATAACCGAGTTTGTAAAAGCGACATAATCAACGAAGCGTTAATAAAAGGACTAATTCCTAAGGCGACTAACGAGAAGTTACGTAATCCACCTCCACCGATAAGATTTAATGTGTTGAAAAAAGTATCTTGATTAATTAAGTCAGATTTATTGATGCGAACAAAAGGGGCACCAATTGTGGTCATTATGACATAGATTGCTAAGAAAGAGAGTGTAAATAGTATTTTTTTTGTTACTGATCTATGTTCTCAAAAATCTTTTCATCAGTGCGTAATTTTGTATCACATTTTAGACATGTTATAGCCTAGATTGTTGAAAAACTGCTTCATATAGTCCTTTCTAAGGTTTTATTTTATTGAACGATCAATAAATATTTTTAATTATACACCAATTTTTATTGAGCTTACTCGGAAGTATAAATAAATGTGTTATAGATTTCATATTATAATTTAGAATCTAATTAATTATTTAACTAATTCACGGCTTTTTTCAATTATGTTTTCAATGTTAAAACCATTTTTAGCATAAACTATTTCGCCTTTTGCTGATTCGCCAAAGTTTGTTGCCAAAATGGCATCAAATTTATTGTATTTACCTAATCGATACCACATAGAATCACTGCTAGCTTCGATTGCTAGAATTGGGTATTTATCAATTAAAAAGTTTTTTATTGTCTTTTCATCGTTTACTAACCATTGCAAAACAGGAACTGAGTACAAATTAACATTTATTGTGTAATCATTTACGAGTTTTTGTGCTGCCTTTTCAGCTAACATTACTTCTGACCCACTAGCGAGAATATTAATTCACTTTTTATTGTTTTCTTTAACGAATGTTTTTACCATTCTTATTGATTTTAAGTTATGGTTGAAAAATGAAATATCATAACTTTTAATGTTTTGTCTAGTGGTTATTATTGAAATTTGTTGCTGCTTTTGGTTCAACGCATACTCAAATGCTGATAGTAATTCAAATTGATCACATGGTCTAATAACTAGCATATTTTGCATTGCTCTTAGCATTGCTAATTGTTCAAACGGCTGGTGTGTAGGGCCATCGGTACCTATTAAATACGAGTCATGTGAGTAAATGTTTATGGCAGGTATTTTTGAATATGCACCCAGTCTTAAAGCACCTTTTGCATAGTCGCTAAATGCTAAAAATGTTGAAGACAAAGTCTTTAAATTTGTAGATAAATTAATACCATTATTGATTGCCGTCATCGCATGTTCTCTGACACCATAAAGTATATTTTGACCGTTTTGGTCAATGTTTTTACTGAATTTAACCTTTGTTGAAGACGAAACATCAGCCGAACCACCAATCACACTTCAGTATTTATTTTCTATATGATTCAATATTTGTAGCGTGTAATCTCTAGTTGAAAGATTGTTGCTAGTGAAAGTGATATCTTTTAAATCATATTTAAAATCATTTTTTATTAATTTTTTCAATTCATTTGCTTCGTTTGGATAATATTGCTCGTATTTTTTAAACAACTCGTTTCAGTGATTATATTTTTGATTTTTTTGATCTCAGAAACTTTGTGCATAGTTATATGAATCATTCTCATAGACAAATTTATCGGTTTTTGTTAGGTTCATTTTCAATTTTATTTCTTTGTTTTGTTCATCAGTGAAAATTGAGGCGTGTCCTTTAACATTGTTTTGGGCTGGTGTAAATTTGGCTATTTCAGTATTAATTTTTATGTATGTTGGACCCGAAATGTTTTTAACCTTTTCGAAAACATTTTCAATATTTTCCACTGAGGAATCAATAGAAAAAACATTGAAATTCATTGATTTAAAGTACATTTCAAAATCAATGTTATTAACCATTTTTGTGTGTGTATCTAATTGAACATTGTTTGCATCGTGTAGTAAGATAAAATTATCTAATTGCATTGTACCCGCAAGCTGTAAAGCTTCTAATGCGACCCCTTCTTGCAAACAACCATCGCCAGTCAATACATAAACCTTATGATCAATCATTTTAAACTCATTTTTATTGAATTTATTCGCTAAATATTTTTGTGCTATTGCCATCCCCACACCCATGGCAACACCTTGTCCTAATGGACCGGTAGAAGCATCTAGATATTGTAATTTTTCGTGTTCTGGATGACCTGGTGTAATTGAAGCTTCTGTGCGAAATTTCTTAATATCTTCTAAGTCAATAACACCCATAAAATGCAATATTGAATAGATTGATAAAACCGAATGTCCGGCCGATAAAACAAAGCGGTCACGGTTAAATCACTTAGGTTCTAAATTAGTGAAATTTAAATATTTGCTAAATAAAGTTTGAATTATTTCTGCTGAACCAATTGCCATACCGCTATGTCCACTCTTAGCATTTGTCACGGCATCTAAAATCAATCCACGCATATTAGCTATTAATTTATTGTCTTGTTGCATATAATCCTCTTTTATAAAACACAATAATATTATATTTTAGTTTTTGAACAACATAAAATTGCGTATTGATTAATCTTATATGGAAAATTCCGATTATGTGTATAATTTTAAATTATGATTAAAGTAAAAGATTTAGTATTTAGATATCCTGATGCAGATAGAAATGCTATTGATGGAATTAGTTTTGAAATACCAGACGGTAAATATGTTGCAATCTTAGGTCACAACGGGTCTGGAAAATCAACTTTTTCTAAATTATTGGTCGCATTGTACAAACCAAAAAGTGGTTCAATCGAGATTAACGGAACCGTAATTTCAGCTGATACTTTGCGCAAAATCAGAAAGCAAATTGGAATAATTTTCCAAAACCCTGATAATCAATTTGTCGGAGCCTCTGTTGAAGATGATATTGCTTTTGGTTTAGAAAATAAAAGATTGTCTCGAGAAGAAATGAAACCAATTATCAATGAATTAGCTCAAAAAGTTGGCATGCAAGATTTTTTAACTAGAGAACCACACTTACTTTCTGGTGGTCAAAAACAAAGAGTTGCTATTGCCTCTGTTTTAGCATTAGATCCGGAGGTTATTATTTTTGATGAGGTAACATCAATGTTGGACCCATTAGGTAAAAGTCAAGTGCTTAATTTGATTCGTGAAATTCAATCAAAACGCCAAAAAACATTGATTTCAATCACCCACGATATGGATGAAGCGATTTTAGCTGATTATTGCATTGTTTTTGCTGGCGGCAAAATCATTGCACAAGGGTCGCCGAAAGATATATTAAAAAATAAAGAAATCATTGAAATAGCTAAAATTGATTCACCTTTTATATACAAATTAAGTCAAAAACTTAAAGGCATTGAAGAAACTTATGATGAAAATGATTTGTTGGAGCAAATATGGAAATAAAAATTAATAGATTATCTCATACATATAGCCGTGGTACCAGAATGGAGTTTACTTCTCTGAAAGATGTAAGTTTGAATATTAAGCAAGGTGAATTTATTGGGGTGATTGGTCAAACTGGTTCAGGTAAAAGTACATTGGTAGAACATTTAAATGCTTTGTTACTGCCAACAAAAGGAAGTATTCGTTGAAATTTTAAAAACACTAGAAAAAGCAAAAGTACTAATGCTGTGGAAAAATTTAACGATGAAATTGAACTAAAAGCATCTTGAGTAGAAAATTTATCATTCAAAAAAGGTATAAAAACTCAAATTTTTAAACAAAAAAGACTGAAAAAAGTTAAAAGAGCGAAGGAAATTAGAAAAAAAGTTGCGATTGCTTTTCAATTTGCCGAATATCAATTATTTGAAGAAACAATCGAAAAAGATATTATGTTTGGTCCACTTTCGTTTGGCGTTGACAAACAAGAAGCAAAAATACGAGCTCGCAAATATTTAAATCTTTGTGGCCTTGACGATAGCTTCTTATCTAAATCACCATTCAGTTTATCTGGTGGTCAAAAACGTCGTGTAGCTTTAGCGGGAATTTTAGCAATTGAACCTGACATTATTGTTGCTGATGAACCTACAGCAGGTTTAGATCCTGTTGGTGTGCAAGAAATTTTAGAAATTTTTACCAAATTAAACGCATTAGGCAAAACTATTGTTATTGTAACCCACGATCTGGACAATGTTTTACAGGTTACAAATCGCGTTTTATTGATGAAAGCGGGAAGAGTTATCAAAGATGGTCCGACTTGTGATGTTCTAAGAGATACTGATTTTCTAAACAAAAATTTCATGCAGCCACCTAAGATTTTGGAATTTATTACTAAATTGCAAAAAAGAGGTTTGAAAGTTCCAAATGATATAAAAAATATTGATGAATTGGCAAACATTTTGAACAAAAAATTAGAACAGAAGAGAGGTAAATAATGAATTCTGTTATTGGTACTTATGTTTATGACAATACATTCGTGCATCGTCTAGACCCCAGAGTTAAATTAATTATCAATATTGTTTATATTGTTCTAACTTTTGTCGCATCACATTTTTTAACATTAGGTTTTCTATTCTTACCTTTATTAATTGCCTTTTTATTAGGTACTAAAAGTTTTAAAAGTGTGTTTTCGTTACTGAAAATGCCTATAATTGTTGGGATTATTGTTTTCTTTATTAACATTTACACTTTAAAAGTGCCAAATGGTAACACAGAGGCAGAAATTGCTCAACGCAATGCAATGCATGTATTTTTCTACATTACTAAATCAAAATCATATGCACTAAGTTATGCTGTGATTGCTCAAACTTTATCGTTAGTATTTAGAATTTACATCATGATAATGGTGACAACTTTGTTCGTGTCAACAACTAAACCTATTTTATTAACCAAAGCCCTTGAAGACTTATTATTACCACTAAAATTATTGTTTATTCCAACGCATATAATAGCAATGATGATTTCGGTTGCACTACGTTTTATACCAACTTTATTAATTGAAGCTAAAAGAATAATGAAAGCACAGGCTAGTCGTGGAGTAGACTTTGTTAATGGCAAAATCAAAGATAAAGCAAAGGCTTTTACCACTTTAATAATTCCGCTATTCTCGACATCTTTCACAAAAGCGGAAGATTTATCAAACGCTATGGAAACTAGAGGCTATGACCCATACGCCAAAAGAACTCGTTATCGTTTATTAATCCCAACCTGAAGAGATCTTATTGTTTTCAGTATTGTTGTAGGATTGATAGTTTTAAGTGCTCTAATTAAACATAATGTTTTTACCCTACCGCACTGATACGCAATAACTAATTTCCATATTTAATTTATTAAAACTCATTAGAGTTTTTTTATTTATTATAATGTATGTATTAATTGAAAAACGGAGAAGATATGAAGCAAAAAATAAAGCAATTAACTGAGTTGATAAATAAGTGAAATTTTGAGTATTTTATTGAAAATAACCCAAGTGTTTCTGATTTAGAATATGACAAAAAACTTAAAGAGCTTGAAGACTTAGAGAATCAATATCCTGAATTTATTCACCCGCACTCACCAACGAATAAAGTGGGTCAAGGCGACAATATTTTTAATTCAAAATTCAATAAAGTTACCCACCAAAAACCAATGCTTTCACTTTCGAAGGCTTACAATTTCGATGAAATAATCAAACATATCGACAACTTGAAAAAAATGGTACCTGATGAAGAAATTAATTTTAGTGTTGAACCTAAAATTGATGGTTTATCAATAGCGCTTCATTATAAAAATGGTTATTTAATTCAGGCACTGACTCGTGGTAATGGTATTGAAGGCGAAGAAGTCACAGAAAATATAATGCAAATTGACTCAATACCTAAAATTATTGATTATACAGACAATCTTGAAGTTCGGGGCGAAGTGTTCATGACCAAGTCAAGTTTTGCTGACTTGAACAATAAAATGCTTGCAAGCGGCGAAAAAACATTTGCTAACCCGCGTAATGCTGCCAGCGGTACTCTGCGTCAACTAAATGCCGAAATCGTTAAACAAAGAGGTTTAGAGTGCTATATATATGAGTTAGTAGAACCCCAAAAACACAATATTTTTAGCCAACAACAAGCTTTAAAATTTTTCGCTTCTTTAAATATTCCGGTAAATCCTAAATCAAAATTAGTTGATGTTGAGGAGTTAGAAGATGAAATTGAATCTTTTGCTGAGATAAAAAACAAATTGGATTATGATGCTGACGGGTTAGTAATTAAATTAAATAATTTAACCTTTTGGGATAAATTGGGTGCGACTGCTAAATTTCCTAAACATTCAATCGCCTTCAAATACGAAGTTGAAAGTGTAAGTAGCAAAATATTGAATATCTCAACAACTGTTGGCCGTACTGGAAAAATAACTTATGTTGCTCATATTGAACCTGTTAATTTAAACCAAACAACTGTAAAAAAAGCCACGATGCATAACTATAATTTTATTAAAGAAATGAATGTTAATATTGGCGATGAAGTAACCATTATCAAAGCCGGAGAAATTATTCCTAAAGTAATAGCTTTATTCAAGAAAAATGTTCAAGGTGTGTTTGCTAAGGCCAATTTTTGTCCTTCATGTAAACAAGCTTTAGTTGAAATTGAAGGCAATGTTGACCAGTTTTGTATCAATGAAAAATGCGAAGAAAAAGTAGTTAACAGTATTTATCATTTTGCATCACGTCAATCATTGAACATAGTTGGGCTTGGTTTAACGACTGTTAAAGATTTATACAAAAACGGTTTTTTACAAAATATACAAGACATTTACTCATTGCAAAAACACCAAGAGGCAATGCAAAAATTACCCCGTTATGGTGAGTTAAAAATACAAAATTTACTGAATAATATTGAAAAAAGTAAATTCAGCGATTTCAGTAAAGTTATTTTTGCTTTAGGAATCAAACATATTGGAATCAGAGCTGCTAAGTTAATTTCGCAAAAATATGGAAATTTTACACAAATTATTAATGACACAAATTTAGCAAATATTCAATTTATTGAAAATATAGGACCTAAAATATCTGAATCATTATTGGAATATGTCTATGAAGAAAGAAATAAAGAATTAATGTTATTTTTAGACTCTATATTCACTTACAGTAATAAAAATATTGAAAAAGGCTCAAAATTGATTGATAAAACCTTTGTCATTACTGGAAAATTGACAAATAATAGAGATTACTATGTTGATTTAATTGAAAAAAATGGTGGTCATGTGGCTTCGTCAGTGTCTTCTAAAACATCATATTTACTATGTGGAGAGGATGCCGGAAGCAAAAAAGATAAAGCAATTAAGCTTAATATAGAAATTTTAAGTGAAGAAATGTTCAATAATTTAATAAAATAATTAGATGTACTAATAAAAGGGGAAAAATGAATAAAATTATTATTGCAAATTGAAAAATGAATAAAACATTCGATGAAAGTGCTCAATGATTGATTGAATTTAATAAAAAGTTTAAGAAGCGAACAAGATTAGATAAACAATATCGTGACGCAGTTGCGTCAAATGAATTTGGTATCGCTATGCCGCCAATTAATCTTGCTTCACATGTTGCTTTCAATAAAGAAAAACAATTATTGTTAGTTGGGCAGGATGTTTCAGCGTTTTATGCAGGAGCTTACACCGGTGATGTTTCGGCAGAAATGCTTAGCGAGTTTAACATTAAATACGTTATTGTTGGACACTCAGAAAGAAGAAAATACCACTACGAAACTTCAAGTGATGTTAACTTAAAGGCTAAAGCTGCTCTAGAATACGGAATTACGCCTCTAATTTGTTTTGGTGAATCATTAGAAGAATATCAACAAGGAAAATCTAAAGAAGTTGTTAAACAAAAAATAATGGAATCATCTAGAGATTTAGATTTTAGTAAAGTTATTATTTCTTACGAGCCAATTTGAGCAATGGGTACAGGACATAGTGCCACTCCTGAATTTTTACACGAAATGGCTGACTATATCCGTTCTATTACATCTCCACAAGCACGCATAATTTATGGTGGTTCGGTTAACGCAAAAAACATTAAACAACTTGCTAAAATTAAAGAAATCAATGGGTTCTTAATAGGGAAAGCAACTCTTGATATTGACACATTTTTAGAAGTTATAGCTGTTGAATAAATTAATGCTCCGGCATTATTTTATTTTGCACTTAATTAAGTTTATTACACGTTTGTATTTTTAATATAAATGTTGTCAAATAATAGTAAATTAATTTGTCTTTGATAGAATTAAGTTACATACATTTAAGGAGTTAAAATGAACAATAAAATAAACAAGGAAGAATTAGCCAGAATCATTTGAGCATCGGCAAATACAGCGAGGGGAAAAATCACTCAAGAGCAGCACAAAAACTTTCTCCTAAGCTTAATTTTTTATAAGTTTTTATCACAAAAACAATATATTTTTCTATCAAACCAATTGAAAGAATATGTTGAAGATAGACAAGTTAATTTAGACGATATCAATGCCTTAGATGAATCTAATTTTGACGAAGATGGTAAAAATAAAACCTTTGATTTATACCAAGAAGGTTACGAAGACATTATTGAAGCTTCAAAAATTGAATTAGGTTATTTTATTAAACCTAAATTCTTATTTGAAAACTGAGCCAACAATAACATTAAATTTAATACTGAAGCAATTACCGAAGCAATTCACTCTTTTAACGAAAATTTATCAGAAAAAGGGGAAATCAGATCGCTTTTTGAAGGTGTGTTTAACGCCTATTCTAAAGATTTATATAAGCTAGGAGACTCACCTCGTGAAGCCACTAATTATTTAGTTTTAATTTTGGATTTAATTAAGCAAATTCCTGTTGATAGACAAGATTTTGACGTTTTAGGCTTTATTTATCAGTATATGATTGAACAATTTGCTGGTGAAGCTGGTAAAAAAGGTGGGGAATTTTTCACCCCTTCTGAAGTATCACAATTAATGTCTGAAATTGTAGCTCGTCATTTAAAACATCGTCAAAATATTTCGATTTATGACCCAACATCAGGGTCGGGTTCATTGTTGATTAGACTGGGCGATATGTTTGCTAAATACTCAAAAACTCAACATAAAGTAACATATTATGCACAAGAGTTAAACCCAGAAACCTACACAATGTCAAGAATGAATTTAATTATGCACGGAATCAACCCTGTTGATATACACGTACGAAATGCTAATACATTAAAAAAAGACTGACCGTTCTTTATTAAAAACAATGACGAATCTTCTTACAAATTGAAAATAGTTGATGCTGTTGTTGCCAATCCTCCTTACTCAATATCTTGAGAACCTGAAGAAGCTGAAGGTGACCCAAGATTTATTGAATATGGTTTAGCACCTAAGTCAAAAGCCGATTATGCTTTTGTGCTACACAGCTTACATCACCTAGAACGTGAAGGAATAATGACAGTTGTTTTACCACACGGAGTTTTATTTAGGGGTGGTAACGAAGGTAAAATTCGTAGAAAACTAATCGAAAACGGCTATATCGATACCATTATTGGTTTACCAGCTGGAATCTTTTTTAGAACTGGTATTGCAACAATAATTATGGTATTGCGTAAAAACCGTAAAAACCGTGATATTCAATTTATTGACGGTTCTAAATTATTTACCAAATATTCTTCGACTAACAGAATGGAAGTATCACATATACGTAAAATCGTAGATGCTTACATTGACAAAAAAGATATTGCAAAATTCTCAAAAATAGCAAGTTTTGAAGAGATCAAAGAGAACGATTTCAACTTGAATATTTCACGTTATATTGACTCATTTGAAAAAGACGATTTTCACGATTTATATGCTTCTTTACACGGTGGAATTCCTAATACTGAATTAGATAATTTTAGTGATTTTTGAGCTTCAATGCCAAATATCAAAGAAATATTATTAAAACCGCTTGATGCTAAATACTCAGAGTTTAAAGACAAGGAAAATATTTACCAAACAATATTAGACCATCCTGATACACAAGCCTATTTAGAAAAATACAGCAATGTTGTTAAAAAACTAAAAGAATTTTTAAGACAAAAATTAGGCAATTTTAACGATATAAAAAATATTAGAATTGAAAATCTAGCAGACGAATTTGATAATTTCTTTTTTGATAACATTTCACAAATCAAAATGTTAGATAAATATGAACTTTACCAAGAAGCAATAACTACTTTCAAAGATATTAAAACCGATTTATATAACATTTTGGCGAACATCGATAACCAAGATAATCACCTATATTTCGATGTTTTTGCCAATAATTTAACAATCGAAAAAGTTTATTTTGCCAATG
>NZ_JANUYA010000007.1 GCF_024834065.1 Mycoplasma sp. CSL7475-4 | reverse complement strand
TGAGCTGACCAATACTAATAAATCGATAGGTTTAAAAGTAATGTGTATTTTATACATTTCAATGAGTTTTAAAATTTACTATTCAGTTTTCAGAGAACACGCTCCACACGGAGTATTTTTTTTTTATTTTTTTTAAGCAGACATATATTATTGAATATCGTGTCTATTTTTAAATTTAATAATCATGTTGACCACGAATTTAAAAATCTTTTGATTAGGTGTGTCTGACAACCTTAATTTTTTCTAAAATTTTATTTAGAATTTACTTGTATAACAGTTTGATAACATTACTTTTGTCTTATTAATTTGTTTTGATTTTCTATCTGTTTTGATTGTTTAATGTTGGTTGTGGCTGATAAAAATGAAAGTAAAAAGCACTTTGAAAGTGCTTATAATAGATTATTTGCTTAAAATCATGGTCTCCACATTAATCTTAGTGTCTAAGTAATTGCTTTTATCGCCATGAAATTTTGCTTTCCGATATCTTGCATTACACTTAACTTGTAACCATTGCGCTGTGTTATTTTTCAAGAACTCTTATTTAATATATTTCTGATGAAATTAGTGATGTTTTCTCATATTTTACTACTAATAACAAATTGAAAATGTTGCTCATCTTACTTATTGATATTAATCACATCGTCTTGTCAATGCAAATATTATCGTATTACATCGTTTATGTACCATGTCATGTAAGAAACAAAAATGTCCTCGTAGTATAAGAAACAAAAAAGCCTTTTTGACAGGATTTTTATTGCTTTAAGACTGATATTTCGTTAAGATCCCATAATTAATACAATGTTTAAATTTTGTCATATAAATATTTTTAGATTTAACATTCTCATGTTTATAAATTCATGCATTGCAACATCTAACCCAAATTCATTGCTAGTATAATTCAGTAATTTTTTAACCTTTTGGTGATTAAAATGCTCATTTGTAATATATCATTCTTAGTTATAAACTAACATTTTAAGCCATTTAATTTCTCTGCCTTCGTTGGGTTTAATTTTTTTAAATTCTTAAAATCATCAATATTTTTGCTCTTTTTCAACTTTTTACTAAACATATATTTTAAAAAAAGCTAAAAAAATCATCATAACAATGAATGTTATGACCGAAAATATATTTTTCCGTAGTGTCCACTCACTATATATCCCACTTCCAAGTCTCAACTGCGACGATTCCACTTGACGATTCAGATATATTTTGATACTTGTATTATATACTAAATTCATTTACTATTGACAAAAATTTATTTATATTTACCAACACACCCTTATTATGTTTAATTTGTTAATTAAATTATAATATAGACCATACTAACAACAAAAAAAACAACTCTTTAATTGAGTTGTTAATTATTTATAATCTCCATATCTATCTATAACTGGCAAAACATTTAAACCTAAACGATTAAACTCCGATATAAAATAGTCAAGTCTATTTCTTATTTTTGAAGCACTTCCACCCGTATCGCCTTCTTCGTAATATTCTCCATAAAGAGCTTTAGTTGCTTCTTTAGGGTTTCAATTACCAGGGTAATTTAACACTTGACTATATCTTTGGGCAACATTAGTTAAATAACGAATTTCATTTAATACATAAAAATCAAAATATTTTTCAAATGTAGCTTTAGGGTTAGATTTTAATTGTAATATTACTTGTTTAAACTCATCTTTACTAATTTTTTCACTTTGTTCTGTTTTATCATAAACTTGATTTAATTCATTAATTAAAGCATTAGTATATTTTAAATAAACATTATTAAGGAATTTTTTACTTAAAATTATTTTACCAATATGTAAATTTCCTTCTTCATCATAGTTAATATTTCAATCTTGAGTAAAAATACGCAAAAATTCGTTAGCGATTTTATTATATTTTTCACGAGTTTTATCAAGAGTACTATTAAAAGATAAACTCAACTCATTAAATTCGTTTAATACTTGATCTTTTTGATTTTTATTTAAGTTTTTACTCTCTATACGAGAATAAATGAAATCGTCTAATTTTTTATTATCAACAATAGATTCAATTAAAATTTTTGACATAACATATTCCCTAAGTTTTCAAGTTTTCTCTTTAGGTGTGTGTTTATCATTATTATTTTTCAAAATTAATTCCATAGGAATTTTTTCTATATATACTTTTTCTTTTAAAAATTCGTTTGAATTTTCTTGTTTACATGCAACAACAGAAATAGGTGTAAATAAAGCAACGGTAGATATTAGAGATAATTTTAATTTATTTTTCATTTTTTGCTCCTTTTTTTTCTTTCCAATTCAATATTAAAAAAAAAAAAAAAAGAAAAGCAAAATCTCCTTTTCTGGAATTAAATTTACAAATTATTGGAAATTTTCATATTTGCTGTTAAATTATGAATTAACACATAAATAGCAGTCTCTTATTTTGAGATTAATTTTGCATATTTTTACTTATTCGTTGTCTTTTGTATATACTTATTAAGTATATGAGAGGAGATATAAATGAAAAAAACAAAAATAAATTGACATAATTCTTTCAATTTAACAATCATCAGAATTGTATCTAGTATCTTGATTTTTGGTGCATATTCCACACTGGAATTATCTTTGCATGGCGGTCTTGCTAACAAAATAGGTGGCTATGCATGAATATTTCACTTATTTGTTTTGATTATTTTTGCCTTCTCATCTTTACTTAATGTAATGGACGGTAGAATTAACACTTTACATAATCAAACTAAAACTAAAATTATTTTTGAGCAATTAGCTGATAAATTAATAATTTACCCGATATTGATTTTCTTTATCCAGTTCAACATTATTTATACATCGGTAATAGTTATATTATTTATTCGTGATTTTACAGCTTTAACTGGTAAATTAATTATTTTTGAAAAACGTAACTTTTATAAAGTTCCGCTTTTAACAAAAGTTAAAACTACACTTGAAATGAGCACCATCATTGCTATTTTATTAACAATCACAATCATTACTAAATTCCAACCGGGCACTATTAGAAAAAATCAAGTACTTAAAATTGCTAACACGGTAACATTTAGTATTATCGACGTACTCGCAATTTCAACGATCTATATTTACTATAAACCTATATTCAAACACATTGTTGAAGAATTAAAAAATTAACTATTTTTTTTATTTTTAAATTCTAAACGTGCTAAAATATCTAAACAAACAGATGACTGAAAACTTGTTCTTGCAAGTAAAGTGTATATGCTCGAGGGTTGGAACACCCTTCTGAGCCAACGTATTGACAAAGAGTATATAGCGGAAATAAAATATATATTTATTAAATAGTCTAACAAGATGGTTGCGTTGTTTACCGAGCATTGTGGTGGTGCAGGCCAAACGATACCAAAACGCAATTTACGCTTGATGTTAGTGTGAACTAAATATAACATCTCTGTGTTAGGGCCGATTCGAAAACGCGTAGAAGTAAAACATTGAATAACCAAAGACAAGAATCGTGGGTAAAACCCGGTATAAATATTGTCTAGCTAACAATATTGCCGTGTATGAACAAATAAGTATATATTTTACTTGGGCAACTTGGTTCGTGTTGCTCTCTGTTTTTTTATTTTGCATTTTTTTATTTAATTTTATCGGCTGCGAGGCGTTATTTTGTTAACAAAATTTAAATAAAAAAATGCATAAATATAAAATTCCGGAAATAAAATAATATTCATTTTAATTATTAGTTTTCCGTGGAAAAAAGCGTGTTTTTTTCTCGTTTTAATTTCTTAAAGTATTAAAATAGCAATAGTATTTAATATTAGAGCGAGGTTAAATGGAGATAAAATATATTAACACTGTCCGCAAGATTCATTTCATAATGTTGCTAGTGTTATCGGTATTTTTTTCTCTATTTTCATTTTTTATTGATACTTCTTTAGTATTTGGGTACGTAATCGGAGCATGTGTTTCATACTTAAGTTTTGAAATTCGCCGTGTTTATATTGACTCGCTTTTGCGAATCAAAAAAAACATTTTTTTGGCAATTCTGTACTTATTTTTAACACTTGCTTTGGTAGGTTTGGTGTTAGGAATTATTTTATTTATTAACTACTCTAAAGGTGGTTATAAATATATAATGTCTTATCCAATCAATGTTTTTACATTTTGTTTTGGGATTACTAATGTGCAAATATCGATTGTAATTGCACACGCAGTAACAAACAAAAACCAGAAAGGAGGTCCATGAAAATCATAATAGATAATATTGGTGTATGAAACCAAGCACAGTTGCTTTCGTTGATTTTTACTATCTTAATTATTTTTGTGATTAGCTTAATAGTTTTCATCAAAATCAAAAAACATAAGAAAATCAATAAAGCGCCTAGTGCAACACAAATAATCGCCGAAGCTTATGTTACAGGAGTTGATAACACTTATGACGAAACTTCGTCAAATAAATTACCTATTGCACGTTTTTATATATTTTCACTAGCCACATTTTTGTTAGTGGGTAATATGCTAGGGCTAATCGGATTAGAACCGATTGCAACATCATATTCTGTTACTTTCACTTTGGCGGCGATCACTTTTGTAGGAATATATCTTGTTGGTTTTTGGTATCAACGTTTTAGATTCTTGCGTCGTTATGCTAACCCGGTTGAATTAATCGGACAATTTTCACCACTAATTTCTTTAAGTGCGCGGATGTTTGGTAACATCACCGGTGGAGCAGTTATTTTAGCGTCTGTGTATTACGCAGCGGGTTGAATTTGATCATTAATTTTCCCAGGTCCGCAACTTTATTTTTTCGCAACAATTATTACACCGTGAATGCATATGTTTTTTGATATATTCGGGGCCGTCATTCAAGCGTTAATTTTTACAGTATTGACGACAATTTACTGATCAAATGAAGTTGAAATTAAACAAAAAAAACAAAACATTAAACAAAAAAATAAAACAAATATTATTAATTATTCTAAAAATATTTACTAGGAGGTAATTATGGATAAACAAGGATTAATAGCTATCGGTGCCGGTATTTGCATGATCGGATGCTTTGGTACTGGTTTAGGACAAGGATTAGCTAGTGGTAGAGCTGCCGAAGCTGTGGGTCGTAACCCCGAAGCGGCTTCAAAAGTTAGAACAATCATGATTATTGGTATGTCTCTATCAGAAACCGCCGCAATTTATTGTTTCTTAATCGCTATTCTACTTCTATTCGTATTTGGTAAATAAGATGCTTAATACCATTTCATATTTAGCTGAAAAATCAAAACCATTTCAATCAAAAAATGTTAGCGAAGATTTAACAGATAAATTTAACAAACTTTACCCTTCATGACCTATGATGATTGCGACTTTGATTTCGTTAATACTGGTGATGATAATTCTTTATTTTTTGATGTATAAACCAGTTAAAAAATCAATAGCTAAGAGACAAAAATACATTCAAGACAACATTGATGAAGCAGAAAAAGCAAAACTTTCTTCTGAAGAAATTCTTGCAAAAGTCAATGAAAAATTACAAAAAGCACACGATGAAGCCACAAGAATTGTAGTGGAAGCAAAACATCGTGGTGATTCTGTGTATGATAGCTATGTTAAACGAGCAAAAAATGAAGAAGCACGCATTGTGAATAGTGCGAAAGCAAATATGGCAGCTCAACAACAAAAATTATTAGAAGAAAATAAAAAACAAATTGCTAGTGCTGCTACATTATTAAGTCGCAAAATTTTAAATGAAGAAGTAAATCCAGAAATTGAAAACAAAATTATTGACGAATTTCTTAAAGGTGAAGAATAATGTATCTTAAAGCCAACACTGACGGATACGCAAGAGCGATTTTTGAATTAGCAAACGAAAATAATGAATTATTAATCACCACCCAGATACTGGAAGCAATTATGTGGGTGAGTGAAGAAAATGAAGATTTTATTGCTTTTTTATCAAATCCAGCCATCACGTTAGAGGAAAAATTTTCATTGATAGAGCAAAATTTTGCTAGTTTAAGCCCTAGCGAATTGATTGTTAACTTTTTAAAAGTGTTAGTAGTTCGCCGAGTAATTCATTTAATTACACGCATTATTAAAGTGTTTTTAAAATACGCTAATGATTATTTAGGTATTAAAGAGGCAATAATTTATAGTGCTTTTAAATTGAGTGATGAACGTTTAGAAAAATTTAAAAAATATTTATCAAAAAAATATAATGCTCAAATCAAATTAAAAAATATTATTCGTCCTGAAATAATTTCGGGTTTTCGTATTGAAGTTGATAGTGATGTAATTGAACAAAACATTGCAACAGACCTAGATAAACTAGGCAAATTAATCATTAAGAGAGGAGTGTAAATGGCTAATCGTACAGAGGATATCTATAAAATAATTAAAAATAGAATCAAAAATTTTAATTCCAAAGTAGATTTTTCACAAGTGGGCCAAATCATCACTATTGGTGATGGGATCGCTCTTGCGAGCGGCTTAGATGACGCGAAAAATGGTGAAATAATTGCATTTAAAAACGATATTTACGGCATGGTTTTAAATTTAGAAGAAGAAGTAGTCGGAATTGCTATTTTTGGTAACGCAGAGCAATTGTCAGAAGGCGATGAATGTCGCCGGACAGGCGAAGTTATTTCAGTTGCTGTTGGCGACGAATTAATCGGCCGTGTAATTAATGTTTTAGGTCAAGCAATTGACGGTAAGGGCGAAATTAAGACCACAAATAAACGCGAAATTTTTAAAGTTGCTCCCGGAGTTATGACTCGTAAAGAAGTTAATGTAACACTAGAAACAGGTATTGTTGCGATTGACTCAATGATTCCTATTGGACGTGGTCAACGTGAATTAATCATTGGTGATCGTCAAACAGGAAAAACTGCGATCGCAATTGATACCATCATTAACCAAAAAGGCAAAAATGTTAAATGTGTTTATGTTGCTATTGGACAAAAAAACTCAACCGTGGCGCAAATTGTCCACAAACTTGAAGAAACCGGGGCAATGGAATACACAACCGTTGTTGTTTCGGGGGCTAGTGAATTAGCACCACAACAATACATCGCGCCTTATACTGGTGTAACTATTGCTGAAGAATGAATGGCAAGAGGTGAAGATGTACTAATTGTTTACGACGATTTAAGTAAACACGCCGTAGCATACCGTACACTTTCTCTGCTATTGAGACGTCCACCTGGACGTGAAGCATATCCTGGTGATGTATTCTACCTACACTCACAATTATTAGAAAGAGCGGCAAGGGTTAATGCCGAAAATGGTGGTGGTTCAATAACTGCACTCCCTATCGTCGAAACTCAACAAGGTGATATTTCGGCTTATATTCCTACTAATGTTATCTCAATTACTGATGGACAAATATTCACTCGTGAAAATTTATTCCACTCAGGGCAACGTCCTGCGGTTGATGTTGGTTTTAGTGTTTCTCGTGTTGGTTCAGCAGCCCAAATTAAAGCAATGAAAAAAGTTTCAGGTTCGCTAAAATTGGAATTAGCACAATACAACGAAATGCTAGCTTTTGCTCAATTTGGTTCAGATTTAGACCAATCAACTAAAACTATCCTACAACACGGAGCAAAAGTGTTTGAATTTTTAAAACAAGGTCAATATCGCCCAATTAGCATTTATGCTCAAGTAGCGATTTTACTTGGTAATATCGAAAGAATAATTAACCCACTACCGAAGGAAAGTATTTTACAATATCGTGACGAAGTAATTAAATTTATGAACTCAGGTGAAGGTATTAGCATTATTGACTTATTTAAAGATGCTAAAAACGATTTAACTGATGAAATCAAAGAAAAAATTACTACAAAATTAGTTGATATTGTTAAAAACATTGTAAAAACAATTCCTAACTACAATCCAGCAGAACACGCAACTATGCCTGAGAAATATCGTAAACAATTTGAGGCTCAATAATGGCTAGTTTACAAAAAATAAAATCAAGAATTTCTACTGTTGAGTCAATACGTAAAATTACGCACGCAATGGAGTTAGTTTCAACTTCTAAAATGCGTAAGGCAAGAGAATATTTCAATTCAGTAAGCGATTACGAAACACAAGTTAGAGAAATTGTAGATAGTTTCTTTGCCCGTATTACTCCGGAAGAATTGCGTGAGTATTTTGTTAAAAAAACAAGCAAAAAACGTATTTATATTGTAATTAGTTCTGATTTAGGACTAGCGGGGAGCTATAACTTTAATATTGTTAAACTTGTGAGATCAACGATTAAAGAAGACGATGAGCTAATTGTTTTAGGAAGCAAAGGCATCAATGCTTTAGAACACAAATACAAAAAGCAAATTGTTTTAGCAACTAGTTGAGCACACGCATCACATAGTGATCTTGCTTATGCATTTACTAAATTAGTTGTTGATAAATATCGTAAAAATGAAGTTGGTGAAATTCACATTATCTACAATGAATTTGTCAATAATTTAATTCAACAAGAAACTGATATCAAAATTATGCCATACCATGCTAAACCAGCACCTAAAAGCAATGACAATTTCAATCAATTGATTGAGTTTGAACCAAACACGAGAGAAATATTAATCAATACATTGCCACTATTTATCAGTGCAAAAATCAATCTCGCAATTGCTTCAGCAGTTATAAGTGAATATGCCTCACGTCGCAGTGCAATGGAAACTGCAACCGATAATGCTGACGAATTAATTGACAATCTAAATCTTGACTACAACAGAAAACGCCAAAGCAATATTACTCAAGAATTGAATGAAATCGTTGGTGGTGCAAATGCTGTTTAAGGAGAAATATGAATAAAAATACAGGAAAAATAGTCCAAATATTAGGCCCGGTAGTCGATGTTAAGTTCGCTGAAGGGGAATTGCCTTCGTTATTAAACGCTTTAGTTGCCGCATTTGAAGGTAATAAATATACCCTAGAAGTTGCTCAACACATTGGTGATGATACAGTTAGAACGATATCTATGGTTTCAACAAACGGTCTTGCTCGTGGTGTTGAAGTTATAGACACAGGCGCACCGATTTCGGTGCCGGTGGGTGAAAAAGTTTTAGGAAGAATGTTTAATGTTTTAGGTGAATCAATCGATTCAAAACCTGAACCAGATACAATCAAAATGCCAATTCATGCTAAGGCTCCAAGCTATGAGGAACAAAAAACAGCTAGCGAAATTTTAGAAACTGGAATCAAAGTTGTCGATTTACTAATCCCTTACGCCAAAGGGGGTAAAATCGGTTTGTTTGGTGGTGCCGGAGTTGGTAAAACTGTCTTGGTACAAGAATTAATCAATAACATAGCCACACAACACGGTGGATTATCAGTGTTTGCGGGTGTTGGGGAAAGAACCCGTGAAGGTAATGACCTTTATTACGAAATGAAAGCTTCTGGTGTTTTAGACAAAACAGCGTTGGTTTTTGGTCAAATGAACGAACCTCCCGGGGCACGTATGCGTGTTGCTTTAACCGGTTTAACTATGGCCGAATATTTTAGAGATAAACAAAATCAAGACGTGCTATTGTTTGTTGATAATATCTTTAGATTTACACAAGCAGGTTCAGAAGTTTCAGCCCTTTTAGGAAGAATGCCAAGTGCGGTTGGTTATCAACCAACATTAGCTACCGAAATGGGTCAATTACAAGAAAGAATAACTTCAACACACAACGGTTCAATTACTTCAGTGCAAGCAGTTTATGTGCCTGCCGATGACTTAACAGACCCTGCTCCTGCAACTACTTTTAACCACTTGGATGCTAAAACTGTTTTGGACCGTAATATTGCCGCATTAGGTATTTATCCCGCTGTTGATCCGCTTGAATCTTCGTCAAAATTACTCGATCCACTAATTGTCGGCCAAGAACATTATGATGTCGCTTACGGTGTAGTATCAATCTTACAAAGATTTAAAGAATTGCAAGATATTATCGCAATTTTAGGTATGGGTGAATTAAGCGAAGAAGATAAATTATTAGTTTCGCGTGCTAGAAGAATTAGAAACTTTTTATCACAACCCTTTACTGTTGCTGAAAAATTCTCAGGTAAAAAAGGAGCTTACGTTAAACTAGGTGACACTATCAAAAGTTTTAGATCTATCCTTGACGGAAAACACGATGAAGTTCCTGAAGACTTGTTCTTATATGCAGCTGATATAAGCGAAGTAGAACAAAGATACGCACAATATTTGAAACAAAATAACATTGAGTCAGATTCACCAAAATCAGAACCAAATAATGATGAAAAATAGCGAAGCAAACACAACTCATTTGCAAATTTCAACCTTAAACGGTATCTTTTTTGAAGGTGATGTTCGCTCAGTTTCCCTTTCAACAATAACCGGTGGTGCAATCGTTTTTCAACCAAATCGTTCGCCTTTTATCAGCAATATTGCTGTCGGTAAATTAGCAATTAATGAAGTTGGCGATGAAGATTATAAACTTTGTGCTATCGGCGGTGGTATTGTCTACGCACAAAGTAATTGTGTCAAAATCATAACTGATGATATTGTTTTTAGTGAAGACATTGATATTGATCGCGCTAAACGAGATCGTGACAGTGCATTAGCACAGCTAAAAAATGATAATAAAAAAAATGATGTCAATCTTGAACTTAAATTGCGTAAAGCCATCAGCAAGATTGATATCTATTCGATTAAAAAATAATTTTAAAAATCCTTTAGCTTAAAGGATTTTTTATTTTTGGAAAAAGGATATATAAAAAAGCCGAGTTTTTCGGCTAATTTGAAGTATTATCCATATTAACTAATTTTTTCATTTTATTTAAAGGTATAGAAATATCCTTAATAATGTGTTTTAAAAAATTAATTTCTGTTTCGGCATTTTCGACCATTGTTAAAAAATTAGTGTCTAGTTTAACTAAGCTATAGAAATTATTTAAGTAGAAATCTCGTTTAGCTGTGTTGCTTATTTTTTGTATTTTGTTTTTTAATTTTAATACTTCACTAAACTCCCTTGCGAAACCTTTAGCTTCTTGCATTGTTAAAGTTGCGATATTGATTAGAGCGTGTGAGTGGGTGTGATCTTGTAAATTATCTGAGTGATTATGGTCATGATCATCTTCGGTAGTATCTTCTTGTTCGTTATTGTAGATGTTATTTTTAATGAATAAATCTAATTTTTTAATTTTTTCAATAATCTCTGAATCTTTGAAATTTTTGTTGAGTTGCTGGTTTAGATATATTTCAAATTTTGTAATTTCGTTATTAGGGTTATTGTTTTTTAAAATTTCAATTTTTTCCCTCAATTGAATATCAAAATCATGAACCATTTTAATAGTGTTTTTTAAAAGATTCTGAACAACATTTGATTTAAATCATTTGATAAACAATTCTTTCTCATGTTCGTTTCAAGATGCCATATCTTCATCATTTAAAAACATTTCGCTATTTTTTTTGTCAGTTATTTCACTTAAAATATTGATTAAACTATTTTTGTTGTTATTTAAATTTAATAAACTGTGAACAACTTCATCGATATTAGGGTTTGCTTGGTAGAATTGTTCTTTATTTTCTTTCACTTCGGTTGTAAAAATATTAATTATGCCTTTTAAAGTGGTAAACTCGAGCGAGATTTCTTTTGTTTTTTTCATTTCGACTTCATTACTTACTTTTTTTGCACAAGATACCACAATGAATGGTGCTGTTAAAATTGAGGGTAATACAGAAAGTTTTAAAAATTTAGATTTCATGTTGCTCCTATATTTTAATTACATTTTCTATTGATTCTATAGTTTTAATTATATTTGAACCCTCTTCGCGAAGGCTATCTAAAAAATCTTTTGCAATATTTAAAATTTCTCTATATTCTTGGATATCTATTTCATTTTCACCAAAAATATTATTGATGATTAAGTCTTTTTTATCTTTATCTTCAATTTCCTCAAAATTTGATTTTAATGCATAAAGTTTTTCTAATTCATCAAGAAATTCATTATTTTGTCTAATTGCATTCAGTGCAATGTTGATTGTTGCGTGTGAGTGCGTATGTGAGTGATTATCTTGAGCGTGGTTTTCTTCGTTTAATAGCGAATCTTGTAGATCGCTTTCTCATTTATCTTGATTGTAAATGTGATCAGAGACAAATTGCTTTAATTTATTGATGTTATTAATAGCTTCTTCGTCTTTGAAATTTTTATTGCCTAATGACTTTAAGTACTCACTGAATGCATGGATTTGATTTGAGTTATCTGTTGCCTTTAAATAAGCTGAGTTTGACTTTATTTGAATTTCGGCATCATCGGTGATTCCGAGAGCATTATTTGCTAAATTCACACCTTTATGTGTTGTTAATCACTTTTTATAAATCTCACTTTTTTCACCACTAAAATGTGAACTTAATTCTTCATCACTAAGAAAAAGTTGACCATTTTCGACCGGATCGCTGACTAATCTTAGTTTATTCGAAATATTTTTTATGGTTCTAAATTTTTCGAAGAAGTTATTGAAAGATTCATTAATTCTGACTTGTGTTGCAGCATCGTATATTAAGTATTTTTCTATTCTTTTATAGTATTCTAAAAAATAGTTATTATAAAAGTATTTAATTTTTTCGGTTGCAGAGTCATTTTTTTTATTTTCATTATCATTTTTTTTGTTATTTTGGCACGAAGCTGCAATAACAGGCAAGCTTGTGATAGTTACCAATGAAAAGATTATTTTATTTGATTTCATATTGTTACCTTAATTTTCGTTTGAATGTTTAAATAATAAGTTAAATGTTACAGGAACTTGTTCTAATCGATTATTCACCAAAATTGTCAATGTAAGCGTCGAATAATCTTCGATTTTTTCATTATCTCTTGAATAAGAGTGATCTTTAACAATAAATGAATTTTGGTCTAATTTATATGTGTAATCTCCGTCCGCTGCGCTTTCTTCAATGTTAAAACCAAGTCTATTTCTTAAAGTATCCACTAAATCGCTAAAGCTCATTTGAGTGGTATCACCGAATTGGAAATACTCTAGTTCTTGATCGATACGATCGGCCAATTCTAATCTATCAGACAGTGTTTTATTTACATTTAGCATTTCTTCAGCTTGTTTTAATAAAGCGTCTAATATTGTGTGCGGCACTTGTTCGGCGTCATATTTTTCGATTCTTTGTTTGATTGCTCTAATTCTATCGTCAATGACTATTTTCCCAATTCTGTTGGCGTATTCAGATAATTTGCTGTGTAATAAATGCAATGCTTGCCGTTTTTGTTCCAAATTACCCGTCGCTGCATTTTTAGCTTCCTGATAATCTTGATAAATTTTACCTACAATTCTTTTCTTGGTTGCACTATCGTATCTGTTTACTAGTGAATTAACGAAGTCCTTTGTATCTTTGTCATGTTTTTCGCTAATAATATTGTAGTCTTTGTCAGTGAACCCATCGATTAGCAATAATAATGCCTCTGCTCCGTAAGGGTATTGTGACTCATCAAATTCATCACTATTCATTAATTCTAATTTGTTTTCGAATTGTTCTTCACTAGTAATGTTTTCAAACACATATGCATCTTTAAATGAGTCAAGAGGCTTGAAGTGATGGCCGTCTTCATTACCTGGTTTTAATCATGACAACAGGTCATTTGCGTAGTAATTTCCATTGTATCCCGATGTATTGAAGGTGTATGCGCCGACTTGTACTTTTGTGTTGATTCTGTTTAGTACAATCAATGCAGAATTTTCTTTTTCGTATTGAGTAGCAGCTTTCCCCTTGAACGCAATTGAAATTCTTAACTGGTTCAAGTCATTTTCGGGTGATGAAACTATGTCAATTTTGTAATCAACATTATCGTTATTACCGGTTTTAAATTCGCTAAATTCTTCGTCTGTGTATTTTGCAATGACATCAAGCTTAGCACTAATAGTTGAGGCGGCATCTAGTTCGTCGTTAATTTGTTTTGTCGTCGCCCTATTACCGGCATCGTTGACATATATTAATTTATGAATGTGTATGTTTCCTAATTTGGCGATTGAATTTCATCCGAATAAAGTAAAACCCGGTTGGCCGTTGTGGTCAAAATCACGATAAATTCTACCTGTCAATTTATCTTCAGCGGAAATGTATGTGTGGAAATTTGTATCCCCGTGGTGGTGCGAATTACGGTGTAATGTATAAATTCACTCTGAATTTTTGTAATCACCATCAACATCTAAGTATTTGTTCTCAATTGCTCAATCAAGCATTTTTGCCCCATCGCCTTGAACTCTATCAAACTCATTTTTTCATAACTCTTGGAACTCGATTGCGCCAATTTTTTCTGCGCCGCTAGCGACATTAGTCGAAATTGAAATGTCTCCAATTTTTACTCTACCGAATTCTTTTTTACCATTTTCTGAATTTTTGGCATCATATCTTTCGAAACCACTTAAATTTATTGATTTTTCAACACCATTTTCAGTGTAATTAACAACTAAATCATCATTGCTCGTATTAACATTTATTGTGCTTAATGATTGTGGAAGCTTATCAATCAAAAATAAATTGATATACTCAGCTAATTCAGCTTTTGTGCTGTTGTTGGTAATCATTTTGTCGAAACGGTTTTTGATTTCGACCGAGTTCATAGTTCGACCTAAATCATTCAATTTAAATGTGACTGAATTTTCATTTTTTGTGTCAACATTTGCACTATTGTTATCAACACTATTATTTTGGCTATCATTTTGCGTTTTGCCATTGTTGGCATTATTTTGATTATTTTTTTCATCTGACGAAACTGTTTTATTATCCTTAACACAAGCGGCAGCAACAAAAACGAATGGATTTAGTGCCGCGAGTGGAGTAAGGGATAAATAAAGTTTTTTCTTCATATTCATTCCTCTTTCATTCTAAATATTTTTTATTTAATTATCTATGTATAAGTTTTATATGTAAAACATACTCAATATATGTTAATCAAAATTATTATATATAAAAAACATCACTTTCAAAATTTATTTATCTGTGCAAACACCATCGAAAAAAATTGAACAAAAAAATGTTGCACATCGTGTAACATTTTTTTGCTAAACAAATTATTATTTTTGATTGTAAATTGAACGCATAACGTTTTTGATTTGTTGTTCAGATGCTTTACGTCCCATTTGTAGAAACATAGCTCTGATCATTTTCTCGTTAATAGGTGGATTTTCTTTTAAATGTTTCTGAATTTTTTTACGGGCAATTACAAATCCAATAAAACCACCAACTATACCAACAACTAATGATACAAAAATTACCGTTAGTACTCATCCTGTTAAACTCATATATTACCTCCTAATTACATGTTATATTTTACCACAAATTAATTATCCGCTATCGGTTGATAGCCGGCAATCATATCGTCTAGTAAAGTATCGCGTTTCTTTTTATCATGGTTGTATTTTTGATCCTTATTATCGGCTCAGTAAATATAAACTAAAGTGTAATCTCTACCATAGAAGTAGTCTCTTAAACCATTATCACGTGAGTGATATTTACTAAATCCGTATCTCAATTCTTGTAGTCCGGAAACAAAGTAATTGATTGCTTGTCCTTGGCTATTTAAACCAATTCAATCTGGGTGACTTGCGTATTTAGATCTTAGATTGTTATTTCAATGTTTTGGAGCTTCTTCGTTGATTGCTGCCACATAAGCATTCATAATGTAAGCTTCAGTTGTTAAACTGGTGGCGTTCCAGAATAAACCTGAAGGTGTGTTTTCGTATAGAATCCTTGAAATGAATGCATAAAATCTCCACATTGCTTGGAATGATTCTGAATTTCGTTTCATTTCATTAATGCTTGTGTATGCATTAACTTTAGACAAGTCATCATAATATTGTTTAACAAAAGGCTGAATAAATATTTTGATGAAATTACTTAATTCGCCTTTAATGATTCCGCCAATACCGCTTGAAGCATTGAACTTAACATTAGAACTTTTACCTTTTGGTGTGAACATTACGCCATAAATACCGGCAGTAAAACTGCGTGGCGAATATTTAAATATTAAGTTAACAAAATCAACATATGATTTAGGATTAATGCCGTTAAATATTTGTTTGAAAATTTCTTTTTTCTCAAATATTTTCCCTAGCATTATAGTTCCATCTTCACGTGAAATGAATTTCAAGGCACCTTTTTTAAATGCTTCTTGCAACAAGTGTGGGATTTCGCTTGCTTTATGCGAACCGATTGCTTTAAGTGTGTTAAATACTTCATCAACCACATTGTCAACAATTTCTGTTTTAGCTGCTTCTCTTGTAAATTCTTTAATGAATTCAGCAATTTTATTGACTTGGTCTTGCGGAATATTTATTCCATTTTCCTGCATTGTTTTAGCCAATAATTTACCAATAGCAAATCCAATTTTTTCGTGTTTAGTAAATAGATTTTTGATTCAGTTTTTCAATGATGTTTTGATTGTTTGGGCGTTTGCTGAGTTGAAGAATTTTGAGAGAGCACTAACTCATGAGTTTAACTCTGCATATTGCATGTTATTATCGAAAATTTCATTTAAGAAAGCGTTTAGAATGTTTCTTAATTCTTCTGATTTAAGAGTTTCTTTTAAAGTGGCTAAGGCTTCGCTTTCTTCAATTCCAATGTTGATTAGTGGCGATAATAAATTAAAATCGGCAACAAAATTTTCAATTAATGCTTCATCACTGGTTATTTTTTCCACTATTTTTAAAATATCTTGTTTCAATATTTCTTTGTTATTTATTAAAGCATCTGATTTTAAAATGATTTTCAATAAATTAAAATCGGCAAAGTTGATTGATTTTAAAATCTCTTTTGATATTTTTACAATCATATCCTTAGTGGTTGTAGCATTTTGTGAGCTATTATATATTCCTTCAATAATTTTTGGAACAAGTTTTAATTGTTTGATTAATGATGGCAATTCATGGAATAAGTCATTGACAAATTTAACATTAGCTGGATCATTAACATCTACTCCATATTTTGAAATATTTTCTTTTCAAAGAGTATTTAACAATTCAAATATGTCATGGTGCCCAACTAAATTGACCACAATAGCTTCAATAGAATTGATTATTTTTGTTCTACGTTGTTGATCGCCTAATAATAGATTCAATAGTTGTGCAAGTGATTCGACATTTTCTAATGCTTGCGTATTTTCACCAAAATCGAGTATTGTTGCAAACAATTCATTGATTTCATCTGCTGAATTGATGATCGTATCGTTTAAAACTTTTTCAAAATCTTGTGGGGTTATTTTGCCTTCAATTGTTGTCAATACTCTTGGCGGCAATGAATCATAGATAGACTTAGCAACATTGAATTTTGTTGGAATGAATCTAATTAGATTGTTAAGAACATTTTTTAATGTTGTTTTATTTTCAGCAATGATATTAGATTTAGCGGCAGATTTTATTAGACTAATAACTGATTTTTCAAGATTTTCGTAATCTAAAATTGAATTTGCTATTTCGTTGGCAATATTTTGGTAATTTAATTCTAATCCGTTTTCTTTGATATTGTTTATTAGAATTTGCAATGTTTTATTAATAAAATCTGTGTCGCTATCTCACGAATTAATATTTTTAAATAAAGCCTTAATTAATTGTTTTAATTGTTCAAATTCAATATTTTTGGCTAGAGGCTCATTGGCTAGCATTGTGTTGTATAAAACACGTGAAATAATATTGGTAAATGATTCTTGCTGTGTGATATCAATTATCAATGTTCTAAAATATTGTTGAATTTGAGCATTTTTAGTCTCATTTAATAATCATTTTTTTGCGACTTCGTTTTTGTCTTTTATTGAGTTTTTATCGATTCCGTCAGCAAAAAGTCCGTCTTTAACTAAACTCTTAACAATGTTTTTGATTTCATTATTTTTAAGCGTGTATGCCAATAGCGATTTGAAATCAACAACAGAGACATTATTGAATGCATCCGGCATTTTTGAAATTAGAGTTTGATATGTGTCATTTAATTTATCATCTTGAACTAATTCGGCAACAAAGTCTAATAATGGATTCAATGATGAATAATTATCAATATTTTTAAATACGGCTTTTGATATTTCAAACAATGTTGCGTCATCTGTTAAGTTATCGGCATTAAAGACTGAAATATCGTCAATTAAAGCGTCAATGAATGTATTCAATTTTTCATTTTCGCTTGCACTAATAACTAGCGAAACAAAGTTATCTTCACTAATATACTCGCCGATCACGGGAGAGACAACTTGATAAATATTTTGTAAAATAGATTCTTTTGAAATTGTTTTGATACTTGATTTTATTATTGCTTTAATGACTTTTTTGTGAGCAATAACTTTATTGTTTTTCATTGCCTTAACGACAACAAAATTCAATGTATTATTGCTGTCATTAGTGAACACATTTTTTAGACCTTTTAACAGTTCTAATATATCAATATTTGTTCCATTTTGTGATAAATGCACTAAAAATTCTTTAATAACTAAATTTGAAATGTGCGAATTATCATTGAATTTACTAAAGTAATTCAATATCTCTTCAACAAAGGCCGACGTTTCATCACTGGTAACTTCGTTATTATTATTTTTTAATCAACTATTTAAGAAAGATGAAAGTAATGATCTAAAGTTATCATTTTTCAATATTTTTTCAATAAAACTATTGAATTTAGTGCTTATTTCAGTGATTTTTTCTTCACTAGCTAATCATTTTTTCACTAATAAATTAGCGTCATTAAAGACTTGCAAAGTATTATCTTTATTCAATATTACGTTTTTAGTAAAGTCGAACAAAATTGATCTTAAATCATCATCACCTAACGAATCGGTTAAAAATGTTTTGATAATGCTATTGTCAAGATTATTGAAATCATCACCTAGATATTGTTTAATGTTATCGAAAACATAATTGATTTCGTCATATTGAATAATTGATTTTGTTAACAACAGCAAGTTGTTTAATAACGCATCATCTTTCGTTTTAGTCACTACTTTATTCAATAAATCGAATATATTGGCGCTATCATTCAACTCATCTTCACTTAAATTTGAAATATTTTCAATAAAAATGTTTAAAAATTCGTTTAAGTTTGCATCGTTGGCGATTTTTGTTATTAGTTTTTGTAATTTCTCTTTATCAGTTGTTAAAAATCTATTTTTCGATATAGGAGCGTACAATAAGTCAATTAATTTAGAGTTATTTGAAGCATATAAGACTATGTTTTTTAGCAGTTGTTTGATTACTGTTTTATTTGAACCTACAGCGTTATTTCTGAATAAGGCCTTAACTAAATTGAAGTAGGCTGCGAGTTTATCGTCTTCATCAAATAGTGAAGTAGTGATTGCACTTAAGATTTTGAATGGTTTAATTTCTGTTCCGTTTTGGGCCAATTCTTTAAATAAAATGTCAGTAATTTTGATGAATAAGTGATTTTGATCATCAAATGAATTTAAATTAGTAAATACAGATGAAATTAATCCTTTTATTTGATCTTTTGTGATATTTTGACTCAACACAGAATCTGTTTGCAATTGACCGTATATCAAAGTTGATATTACATTTAGAGTGTGTTGATCACCCAGTAAATCTTTGATTAGTGAAACTAAATTGTTTTTAAAATCACTGCTTTGTTGTTGTGACATTCAATTTTTAATAAATTGATTAGTGTCACTTATTTCTTCCAGATTTTCAAGAGTAATTAAAGTGTTATCACGGAAGTTTTTAATTAAATTTAAAAATGCATTATTTTGCAATATTTTATTGAATACTTGTGATATTTCATTGAAATCTACTTCACGTAAAATTTCAGGTAAGTTATCTTTATTGTCGTTTAAAAAGTTGATTAACTCATTATTTTTTACTATTAACGAAAATAGACTAATTCATTTTTTCAATGTATTGTCAGAAGCAAAATTATTAATTGCAATTTTGACTAAATCTAAAGTAGAATTTGCATTTTCAACTTGATTGCTATCTAAATTATTGACATTTTCAAAAATAACTTTAACTACACTGTTTAATTCGCCACTTTCTAATATGTTAGAAATTATTGAAATGAACTTATCGTGGTTATCAATATTGAATGTGGTATTAGGTATTGCACGATATATAGACTCGGCAATAAGAGAATTAATTTCTCTGCTTTTTAACACATTTGAAATTAAATTGCAAATGTATTCTTTATTGTTTTGGAATGTTGGCGATGTGAAAATAAATTTAGTTATTTTCAAAATAATGTCATCTTTGTTTTTTTGAGTAAATACTGTATCAAATGCATTTTTTAATCATTTACGATAATCAAATGAAGTACCATTTTGACTCAATTCTTCAACTAAACCTTGACTTAATTTTTCAATAAATGGTATTTTTTTATCGAGTTGGTCAATATCAGTAAGCAAGTTAGTGATAAATCTTTGGGTTTGTTCTTGAGTTAAATTATGATCTAAATTATTACTTACTAAGTACTCGTGAAATAAAGAAGCTATGACAGTGCCGAAATTTTCATTACTGATAATTTTTCTAACTATCGAATCTAATGAACGAGCACTATTGGTTTGTGTTTGCGATTTTGAAAGCCATGTTTTTATCATGCGGTCTAAATCAAGGTCAAAATCAGCATTCTCCACGAATATACCATCTGTTAAGAATGAAAAGGCCAATTCTTTTAATTCAGGATACAAAATTATTGATTTGATAAATAATTTTAATCCGTTTATGTCAACTTTATTCATTGAGTTAGGCAATAATGATTTCGCATAATCTAATACCTTATTCAATTCAGGATAATTGATTATTTCGCCCAGTAATTCATTGGAAATCTCGAATAAATTAGTATCTTTAACATTAATTAAAATTCGTCTAACTAAATCAAATATTGAGTTAGCATTTTGGATCTCTTCGCTTGGAATTTTAGCTAAACTTTCAATCGAAATATTGATAATTTGCTCAATTTTTGGGTCGCTCAATATTTTTTTAACCACTTGATTGAATTCAGCTTCTGTAATTAAATTACTAAATTTCTCTGGCAATAAGCCATAAATTTTATTGTTTATCGTATCAGATTTAGATAAATAATTAGCCGAATTAGTTAATAGTTTTTTGATAGTGCCTTTATTTCTATCTAAAAAATGATTTTTATCAAGAATTTTGATAATACTTAATAAATTATCGTCTGTGTTGTTGAATAGAGAAGAAGATATATTTTGGCTTAATTTTAAAACATCAATGTTAATGCCATTTGTCGATAATTCTTCAATCATTTCATTGAGAATATTGTTTAAAATGTCTTTATTTTTAATAACTTCGTCAACAGAAGCAAACATATTTGTATATAGCGATTTTATTTCTTCTAAATTGACATCTTTTGCTAAGTCGGGATTTTGCGATATTTCGCTAAATGTTATTGCCGAAATTATTTCGACAAAATTAGCATTGCTTACTAGCGATTTGATTAAATCACTCACATTCGAAAGAACAAAAGCCTTGTTTTCGTCGGTTGCTAACCATGTTTTTATTAAGTAATTTGGATCTTTGATTTTTTCAACTGTACTTAAGTCGTTAAGTAGAGAATTTTGCACAAAATTTAAAGCCAAATTGCGTAAATTGCTATTATCAATAAACTCGATTGTCAGGTTTTTTATGCTCTCAACATCAATTTGTAATTCTGGTAAATATCTTTGTTTGAGATTGATGAATAATTGATTGAACTCAGGGTAATTTAAAGATTTTTTGATTAATTTGATTGCTGGCGAAAGTGTTTTTGTATTTCTGATATCCTTGAATAAAATTTTGATTAAGTCAAAAATTGAATTTACATCATTTAGCGAATTAGAATTTAGTGTACTTAGGTCGAAAATTATGGCGTCTATTAGGTTGCTAAAATCGTCATCGGTCACTATTTTCTTGATTACCGATTTAAAATCTTCTTCACTTAAAACATTTTGAATTTCACTTCCCAAAATGCCGTAAATTTTACCTAGTGTATCACTAAAACTTGCAGAGTCTACATCGGAATTTTTAATTAAATTACGCACAACAGTTTGTAATGTTTGTCTATATTTGACAAAATTAACCTTAGAAATATTTTTAACAATTTTTATTACAGTTTTGTCAATATTTTCTGGCGTGAATAAACCATTAAATTCGTTGATTAAATTGCGAGAGAAAGATGCTGCATCAAAGTTTTTAGGTGTGTTTTTGCTCAACTCGGCAATTAAGTTTTGTGAAATTTTTGAACTGATTTGTAATTCGTCATTTAAATCGTTCCATAAATTCAATAAATCGATTGATAATTCACCTAATTTTCCTGATTCAACACCTTGGAAATATTTAGGGAAAGCAATAACAATTCTATTAACGCTGCGTCCAAGTATTTGTTTAAATTCTTCATTTTTCAGTAGATCATTAAATAAATTATCAATGATATTTTTTAGTGCTTGTTGATTTTTAGAGTTATTAATAAGAGTGAATCATAAGTCATTATATGTTTTATTTTTCGCAAATTCTTGACTGTCTTCAATAATATTTACAATAATTTGCGCAAGATTTTGTTTCAATACATTTGAATTTAAGGTTAGTGAAATGACTCTTTCTAAATCGTTTTTCGAGATAAATTTAGCCATCTCATCATTGTATAATAAACTAACAACACTTGAAATTTTCTCTCTCGTGATGTCTAGAGTAGAGATATTACCAAGTATTTCGCTAGATATATTTTTAAATTCATCAAGATTATCTTTGAACACTTTGGTTTGTGTTAAAGATAAAATTAAATTTATTATTTTAGGCTCACTAGTCAGTTCTGCTTTAAATGCTTCTAATAGATAAGTTATTTTATTTACTTTGGCACCTGGCAGATTATCGCCATCTCAGTCTTTAGTTCAAAATGTGTGTTCTACATTTTTCAATAAATTCGGTACTAATTTAGAATCTTTGAATCATGTTTTTAAACTTATTAGATTTTCCCGATTATTACGCAATAAGAAATCTTTTAATAAATTTTTAGGGTCCAGCTGGTTATATAAATCAGTATCAAAAGCATTAACAATTAAGCGGTCAAAAATTATTTCTTCTAAGCCAATATTATCTAAAACACGATTGAAATAATTTTGATCATTGAACTTAGCACTTAAATCACTAGTTTGTTCATCGTTATTGACAACAAATTCATGATAGTTATCGCCAAAGACAGTTTTTATAGTTTCAAAAGGATTATCAACCTCTATTTGAGTTAAGTAAGAATCTTGGTCAGTTTGTAAGTATTCTTTGTTTCAAAAAATACCATTTTTTTCAAATACTTCTTGATCTCTGTTGTTTGATATTAACTTAATGAAAATATCTTGAGCCATTTTTTTATACCCTTTTGAACCAGGGTGTATATCAAAAAGTGACGGAGTTAGAATTTTTTGATTTTTTGTTCAATAGCTGTGGTCAAATGGATTAATGAAAAATATTTTTTGACTATTTGCAGTGAATTTGATTTTTTTGTTAATCAAATTCAACAATAATGTACTGATGCTTAAGCCATCGTTATCGTTATAGTTATTAATGTAACGATCGACCATGTTTAGTATTGTGTTTAGCGGAGTGGGGAAGGCAATAAAATTAATATTTGCATTAGGAGCTAGTTGTTTTAATTCATTGATGAAGAAAAGTTGTCTTTGTTGAATATTAGTGAATAAATCATTGAATAATTTTGAGACAGTATTGGCAATAGCCTCATAATCGGCTTCTTTAGAATTAATTAATTTAACAATTTCGCCCAGTGGAAATTCGCCAACGCTTTTGGCGATTGTGTGCATAAAGTCATTAGCCCCCAGCGAAACTGTAATAAGATTGGCTTTTTGCAGTTTTTTTGCCAGTTCTGTGTACATTTGTGCTCAATTTGACCCAAATTTTGCCTCAATAATTTTAATTTCTACTGGTGTTAATGATTCTTTTTTACCTTTTGATTTAAATAGTAAATTTCACTCAAAAAATTCTGAACCAGTGACACCAAAGTTTGAAAAATCGGCCAGACGGTGAATTTGATTAAATGTATGGGCTAAATAAGCGGGATAGCTTATTCCTCTCACTTTTTCATTTTCATATTTTCCCGAATAATCTTTATCTAAAGTCGCCACAAATCCAGCTGTAATCGAATCACCTAAAGCGACATAATTGATTTTTTGTTCCTTAGTGATTAAATTTGATGAATTTTTACGATTGCTTAATTTAATAAATTCTTTTCTTTGCTTTATTTTATTGTTTTGTGTCTTTTTGCTAGGCAATGATGGAATGTTATTATCCTGATTTTTGCTTTGGGTATTTTTGACCTCGCCACTTTTTTTAAGTTTTTTTTCTTTTGTTGGAATAAAACTTAATATGGCACTAGCGGTTATGGTTGCTGCCAATGTTGATGCGATGACGATTATACTTTTTTTAATTTTTGAATTCATATTCTCCTCACACTAATATTCCAATTATATATTAATATTAGATTTAAATTATAGGCCTAGATTTTTGATGCTAATTTATAGAACTATTTAAACTTATGATCCATATTTTTTGCACAAAAAAGTAAAAAAAGAAAACGGAGTTGGGG
The DNA here is from genome assembly GCF_024834065.1 of Mycoplasma sp. CSL7475-4. GTDB lineage: Bacteria > Bacillota_I > Bacilli_A > Mycoplasmatales > Metamycoplasmataceae > Mycoplasmopsis. The sequence continues at coordinate 19,172 of NZ_JANUYA010000007.1, read as the reverse complement.
TTCTCCGTTTATTAAAATTATAAATATTTATCTATTCATTAAACAACAAAGGGGGAAGTTTAATGATTATTTTTTGGATAAAAAAATGAAAATGTTCAAAATTTGTGTTTCCGGTTTTTTGTTTGTGTAACATTACCTTATAGTATCGTTACATGCTTATTATAGATTATTAAAAATAAATTAATTTTTTTTAAAAAAAAGATAAAAAAAAATAAGGAATGATTACCATATATAAGCGAATTAGTCCTTATTTTGTGATGTTTTAGATGATGAAGTCTTTGTCACCGACTTTGACGTCAACGGTAGTTTCTAGTTCTAACTGTCTTGTTTCAATATTGCAACTTTGCAAAATATATCTAGCAATTTGTGCATCTTCTGTATCGTGATACTTATCGTTTTCGTATATTACAGCTTTAATTCCAGCTTGCACAATTGTTTTGGCACAATTTGAACATGGATAAAGAGAAGTGTATAAAATCGCATCTTTAGTTTTACCAAAGGCATTAATTATTGCGTTAACTTCAGCGTGTACCACATAAGGATATTTAGTTTTACCGACTTTATTGCTGTCGTCAGATCTATTTCATGGGAATGCCTCGTCGATTCCACCAGGCATTCCGTTATAACCTAATCCAATTACTTTTTTATCTTCGTCAATAATGCAAGCACCCACCTTTGTGCTTGGGTCTTTTGATCTCATTGCTGATACTTTTGCTAGAGCAATAAAATAACCGTCTCAATATAATGATTCTTTTTTCATTGCAAAATTATATTACTTTTTTGCAATGAAATTATCTTTTTTCAGTTAGAAATTCAGTAAATTAGTCAAAAATGACTATATACCACACTTCAATCAATACTATAATTAATATTTAAAATTTAGTTATATAATATAATAATTATATGTATTGATATAGGAGGCTAAATGGCTTACACCGAAAGAGATCCTTTGATTTCAAAAGAAAAAATTGAAAAAAGACGCGAAGAATTGCTTAAACTTTACGAGGAAAATAAATTATTATTACAAAATCCTGCATTGGTTGAGCAAAACAATATGCAAGAACATGCTTGTGACAATGCGGAATGTTTACTAAATCAAGGTAAAATTGACGCCAAAGAGTTGAAAAAACGCACCATTCAAAAATACATTGCTATTTTTTCTTCAATCGCTATTATTGTTATATTGTTAGTTGTTGCTATTTTTATCGGAAGAATTGAAAACTAAAAGGAATCGACAATGAATAACAAAAATAATTTAATGAATGTTAACGATATTATTTTATATTTAACATTTTCTTTAATAATCGTTGTTCTTTTATTGATAATTTTGCCTAAAATCATTGATTTATCAAAAACAAAATTTGCAAAAAAACGCTTTGATAAACTTGGTAGTAGTTCGCAAATTAGATTAATTAATCAACTAAGAGAAGCTGTTGAACATTTTTCAAAAACAAAAACAGGAGCTTTAATCACAATAGAGAACACAGATAATTTAGATGGTTTAAGAACTGATGGCTTAATTTTAGATGCTGACATTAGTTCTTCACTATTGATAGCGATTTTTAATAAGGAATCGCCCCTTCATGATGGTGCTGTAATAATTCGTGATAATAAGATTCATTATGCAGCAACTTTCTATAAAATTTCTAAAAAATCAATAGATAATCAGTATGGAGCTAGACACCGAGCGGCAATTGGTATTAGCGAAGTCTGTGACGCACTGACTATAATTGTTAGCGAAGAAACAGGGGACGTTAGATTTGTTAAAAACGGAACTTTTTTCAAAGTTAGACTTGAACAATTTCAAGAGCAACTTATAAAATATTTGAAGGATTAGAATGACACAAAACGAAGAAAAACAGATTCAAAATGATATTAAACTTATTGTTGAAGCTAAAGACATTAAAGGTGCACGCAACTTGATTGACGAAGTACCTAATGCTGATATCGCCGATGCACTCGAAGAGTTAAGTCATGATGAACAAATTACATTTTTAAGAATGTTAAAAACACCTGATGCAGCCGAAGTTTTTTCATATTTAGAGACTGAACATCAAACACAACTAGCATTAGGTTTTACTGAAGAATGAAGTATGAAAATGCTTCAGGAATTACAAAGCGATGAATTAGCAGATGTTTTAGAAGAATTGCCTGCTAATGTTACAAGTAAAATTATTGCTTACACACCACAAGAAAAACGCAATGAAATAAACAAAATACTCAGTTATGCAGAAGATGAAGTTGGAAGCATTATGAGTATTGATATTTCATCAATTCAAAACACATACACTTGTGAACAAGCTCTATTTAAAATCAAACGTGATTATTCAAAAAACAAAGCTGAGTTAGTTCATTACTATTATGTTGTTGATGCTACTCAAAAGCTATTAGGTGTGTTGACATTGGAAGAGATAGTTTTTGCTGATGCAAATGCCAAAATTGATGATATTTATTCTCCCGTGACTTCAATTTTGGCCAATGATAAACAAGAAGAGGCAGCCAAAATTTTTAGTGAACATGATATGTCAGTGTTGCCGGTTACTAACCAGGATAAAAGACTAATTGGGATGATAACTAGTGACGATGTAATTGATGTTATTCACGAAGCGGCAACTGAAGACTTATACAAAATGGCCGGTATTAATTCAAAAGCATCTGAGGCCGAAGATTACTTAAAAACTCCTTGATATTCAATTTTAAAACATAGAATTTTATGAGGCATTGTTATATTATTATTCTCAACTTTATTAGAAATAGCTGGATATTTCATGTTGAAGAATGTATTTTCTTTAGTAACCAATAAATTGATTGTATCAACATTGAGTTTAAGTATAAGTTTTGCAATATTTATCCCAACTATAAATACTGTCATCAGAAATGGTGGTACGCAAACAAATATAACTATCAAAAGAGCTTTCACAATGGATTTACTCGAACGAGGGGACTACAAAAAAGTTTTATTTAAAGAAACTATAGTCGGCTTTACATTCGGATTATGTCTAGCGTTAGTTAATGTTGGACGTATGAGCATATTTTTGGCAGCGACAGGTGATTTGGCTAAATTCGCAGTCGCATCATGGTCAATTATTGCCGGAATCTCGATTGCCTTAGTTATATCGATGACTTTAGTACAATTTATTTCAGCATTAATTCCAATTATTTATGTTGTAAAAAGAAAAGATCCTTCTGATTTATCATTAGTTTTACTAAATTCTATTTCCGAACTTATTTCAATATTAGTCGTTTTTGCCATCACATTCGCATCTTTAAAAATTTTCATCTAGATGCAAACAATAATTAATTCATTTTTTCAATACTGGATTGAAAAAATGAATTTTTTACACTAAAATATTGAAAAAATATATAAACGCTCTGTCAATTAATACGACAAAGCGTTAAATTTAGTATAATTAAATATATTTATAAATGTTATAAATATAATTTTATTATTTAATGATAAACATTATAAGCATAAGCGTTGTTATTAAGCGATTTTAAATATTTTAAATCATTTTAGTAAAAACATTAATTGTTGTGCAATTCATTAAAACAGAGAAAAGCATATGTTGGAATTTTTAGCTCAATTTTGATATTAACGAACACGAATTATTTTTATCAAAAGGAAAATAAAGTTTAAAAGTAATAAATTTTTACTTTATTCAACTATATTGCTAACCAACATTTAATTTAAATTGTCAAAAAAACTACGGACAAGGAGATATATGTCACAAAGAGAATTTACAATCAAAGAGTTATTTTCAGATCGAGCTAACTTAACCAACTCAAAAATTGTTTTACATGCCTGAGTAGTTGCTAATAGAGGTAATAAAAAAATTAGATTCATGGAAATCAACGATGGTTCAACAGTTCAAAACTTACAAGTCACTTTAAAAGGCACTAATTTTGATTTTGATGCCTTAGCACAAATTCATTTAGGTGCTGCGATTGAGGTTAAAGGTGAAGTTGTTTTAACCCCTAATGCTCCACAACCTATGGAATTGGTTGGTGAAGAATTTGTTCTTTTAAGAGATGCTGATTTAGATTATCCTATTCAAAAACAAGCAATCAATTTAGAAACTTTAAGAGAAATTCCACACGTAAGACATAGAACAAATTTACTAAGAACAGTAATGCTTATTAGATCAACACTAGCCTTACAAGTACATCAATATTTCGCCAAAAATAACTTTTTATACTTTAATGCACCAATTATTACATCTAACGATGGTGAAGGTGCTGGTGAAACATTCGAGGTCAATGATTCAAATTCTAAAAACCCATTTTTTGGTGCAGGCAAAAAAGCAACTTTAGGTGTAACTGGTCAATTACATGCTGAAAGCTATGCGATTGGATTTAAAAAAGTTTATACATTTGCGCCAACATTTAGAGCTGAACATTCAAATACAAAAAAACACGCAGCTGAATTTTGAATGATTGAACCAGAAGTTGCTTTTTATGAGTTGAAAGATATAATCAATTTAGCCGATGATTTTCTTAAAACTGTTATCAAAAACACAATTGATGCCCATCCTGAAGAATTTAAATTTTTAGTTGAAAATGTTGACAGTGAATTACTGAACAATTTAAATAAATTTATCAACACTAAATTGGCTATTATTGATTATCGTGATGCGTTAAAAGAATTAGAAAAAGTAAAAAATATTTTTGAAGAGCAAGACATTAAATTCGGTTTAGATTTTGCAACCGAACACGAAAAATATCTAGCATCTAATGTTGCTAAAGGGCCAGTTGCTGTCATCAATTTCCCTAAAGAATTCAAAGCATTTTATATGCACCAAAATGATGATAATACAGTTGCATCTTTTGACTTGCTAGTTCCAGGAATTGGCGAATTAATAGGTGGTAGCCAACGTGAAGTTAATTACGATAAATTATTACAAAGAGCCAAAGAAGTCGGTATTAGTCAAGAAGAATTACAATGATATCTTGATTTAAGACGCTTTGGTGATTCAGGTTCAAGTGGTTTCGGCGTTGGTTTTGAAAGATTAGTCATGTTTGTTACTGGTGTTGATAACATTCGTGATGTAATCCCTTACCCTCGTACATCTGGCAACATAAAAATGTAGTTAAAGGAGTTTGTATGAAATTATCAATCATAACCCCATCAATAATGGATTGAAAAGAACTTGAATATATTTCTGATGTTTTGCGCAACCAAAACAATCAGGACTTTGAAGTTATTTTTGTGGTTTCAAAAGCCAACAAAAAAATGTATTCAGTCATTGAGAGCGTTGTTGAGTTTTTTGGTTCTAGGGTTAAAGTTGTTTTTAACCAAAAACGAAAAAGTATACAAAGCGACATTATAACCGCTTTGCATTTAGTTAAAAATCAGTATGTATATGTTTTGAGTCCTGACTCAGTAATTAAAAAGAATTTTGTAAGAATTCTAACCAACAAATTAATTGATAATCAACCACAAATTTTGGAATTTAGACCAAATTTAACCGGTTCAATTAAGTGACACCCACAACCAAGAATTAACACTAACACATTAATCAATAAAAAAGAGAGTCAAGAATTCGTTGCCTATGCTTTTCCATTCATTTTTAACAAGGTATTTAAAAAGAGTTTTATTGAACAATTTATAAACTATCGTGTTAAAGAAATGAACGACACTAAGTTTGCAACTGAATTACTATATGTTTTACTAGTCAATGCTAGTTCGTATATGTATTGAAATGTTTCTCCTGTTAAAGAACACATTTCATCATCAACTTGACTTGCCCCAAACAACTTTTTAACACAATTCAAAATAATTGAGAATTTCATCACAACTAACAATTTAGATTTGCTTTCCGAAATTACATACGCAAAACTCTACTTTTTACAAATTGTTTTACTAGGCTTTTTAAATTCAAGAGAATTTTCAGTATTTAAAGTGTTGCATTACATTTTTGATTCACGTAAAAAATACAACGAAAAACGTGGTGAAAAATTTTTAAATGATCTTTACACATTTTTGAAAGATTACCACGAAGAAAATTTCCAGATTTTTCTAGCAAATAACTATGTAAACAAAATTAATAAAGAAGCTGAATATTTAAGAAATTTACCTGATTTGGAAACCGCTGTTCAAATTTATAAAAATCTTTAATGACTAAATTATTACACAAAAATGCGTCATTTTGGCGTCGTTTCATTGCTAATTTAATTGATTTTTTGCTCTTTTCACTATTAACAATCGGACTGTGAAAATTACTGAATTTAAATTCAATTGACAATCAAATCAAGATAAGTTCATGGTATACATTTTTAGTATTTTCGTGAGCAATTAATGCTATTTTATTCATCGTAATTCCTTATTTTTGGAACTACCGCACAATCGGATTACTCGTTTCACGCTTACAAGTTCTTCCGAAGACTAAAAAACACAAATTAGTAAAGTGCTTAATAATTTTTAGTCCCGGTTTTGCTTTTTATTCCTTAATAGTACTACTTATGCTAGTTGGCATTTGACCTTCACAGGTTAAAAATTTATATATATCAGATATTACACAATTAAATAACTTAAAGTGAAATCTAGTTTTCTTAGCACGTCTTGTCTCGGTCTTAAGCGGAGCATGAACGATGTTTATTTTATTGAATTACGGATTGATTTTAGCATCTAAAAAACGCAGTGGGTTATTCGAAAGAATTTTTTATTATCGTATCGCTTACATCAAACACTATACGCAAAGCGACAAATTAAAGCAAATCAAACTTATTCCATCTAAGGTTGAAAAAATAGAAATAATATTTATGGAGGACAAAAATGACTAGAAGAGAAATGATTTTATCTGAATTAAACAAAGAACAAGAAGAAGCACTATTTCACTTTGACTCGCCATTGCGTATTATTGCTGGAGCTGGGTCGGGTAAAACACGTGTATTAACACGTAAAATCGCCTATTTAATTACAGAAATGAATGTTTCGCCCTCTAAAATAGTTGCACTTACTTTTACCAATAAAGCTGCAAATGAAATGACACAAAGAATCAAAAATTACATCAACCCAAGTGATGGAAAATTTCAAGCTTTAACATTTCATTTACTTTGTTCGCAAATTTTACGTGAGGATTCTGAATATTTAGGAATTAAAAAAGGTTTCCAAATATTAGATTTAATTGACCAAAAAGCAATTTTAAAAAGAATTATAGAAGAGATGGGTGATCAATCTACCGACCCTACTCCCGAAAGTGAAAGTGTAATTTGAGATATTATTTCGTATGCTAAATTTAACAACCTCAATGAAGATGAACTTATCGCACATTTAAAATCTTTAGATAAAGATTCTAGCGATATTTACAATAAAAAGATTGCTAAAATATACACAAACTACAATAAATATCTTCAAGACTATGGAAGTTTAGATTTTGATGATTTAATTGTTAAAACTAATTTACTTTTTGAAAAATTTCCTGAAGTTGCCCAAAAATGAGCTGATAAATTTTCGTATGTGATGGTTGATGAATTTCAAGATATTTCTCGTATTCAATACGAAATTGTTAAAAAAATCACCGGAGCAAATACAATGTTGACAATAGTAGGTGATCCTGACCAGACCATTTACACATGAAAAGGTGCTGATTCGCAAACTATTTTTGACTTTGAAAAAGACTTTCCAAATTCAAAAACAATCGTATTAAATCAAAACTACCGTTCCACTCAAAAAATTTTAGACGCTGCTAATAAATTAATCAAACACAACAAAAAAAGATTTAGTAAAGATTTAATCAGTACAAGCGATGATGAGGGTTTTGAAATTACTTATATGCATGCTCATAGCCCTGAGGCTGAAGCACAATGAGTAGTTCGTGAAATTAACTCGTTAAAAAAACAAAAAATTCAATTAAAAAACATTGCTATTTTTTCAAGAACTAATAATTACACAATTTATCTAGAACAGGCTTTAAGCGACGAAAATATTAATCACAAAATATTAAACGGTCAAAAATTCTATCAACGTCGTGAAATTAAAGACGCTTTAGCATATTTAAGATTAGCATACGATTATTTAGAATTATCTCTATTACGTGTCATTAATACTCCAAATCGTAAAATTAATAATCAAACACTTGCTAATTTACAAAAGTTTGCCAAAGAAAAAAACATGTCGCTTTGAGAAACTTTAAATAAACACTATATGGATTTACCAACATCCAAATATATTAAACGTCGCATTGTGCTTTTTGTTAACGCAATCAATATGTATCACAAAGCTCTAGAAAATAATAAAATACACGTTGTTTTACAAAAAATGCTAGAAAATATTGGCTATTTTGAATACATTGCTAGCGATGTTAATTTAAAAGGCGAGGGTAAAGAAAGCATTTATGAATTACTGCATTCAATCAAATCATGAGAGCAAAATAACCCTGATAAAAAAGTTGGAGATTATTTAGAATCAGTATCATTACTATCTAACGGCGATGAATTTGACAGCGGAAATAACTATGTAACTATTATGTCAGTTCACTCGGCTAAAGGTTTGGAATTTGAAAATATTTTTATAGTAGGTATGTCACAAAATGTCTTTCCACATTTTAATGTCTTAAAAAGCGACAATGCAGAATCATTAGAAGAAGAAAGACGTCTAGCATATGTAGCTCTAACTAGAGCCAAAAAACGCTTATTCATTTCTGACTCTGCTGGTAATTTCCAGATCGGCAAAAACAAAAGTATTCAGAAAAAACCATCACAATTTATTAAAGAATTAGGTATTAACTCTGATGCTCATATTCTAGCTAAAGATTACGTTGCTGAGGAAATAACTGATGAAAAGGAAATTAAACGTATTAACTCACGAATCATTGTGGGTGATATTGTTTCTCATCCTTCCTTTGGTGAAGGTACCGTTTTGGTGGCAAGCCCTTCAACATTAACTATTAAATTTAGACCAAGTGGCGATGAAAAAACAATTGACAGATACTTTTTAGGTATCAGATTGCTACGACACATAGGTAATGATGACAAATAAAATAAATGCTTATATAGATAGCAAAATATTATTCATTTCCTTATTTATATTTATTTTCGTGATGGCAATTGTTGCGATTTCTTTATATTACATATTTGCCAAAAATAAAAAAAATAATAACCGTGGATTTGTTATCTTTAAATACCACATAAAAAATCGCTCCCTAATTAGAATCACTTCCGTACAAAAAAATTCGGGCTTATCATTTGACTATGGTAATGATGTTATTCTGAAAAATAAGTTTTACAAAATAAATACCTTATATTTCCATTTAAGTGAATCGGTGGTTAGCCAAATTAATAAAATATTAGTTGAGCAACAACCGGACGTAAATTTAACGCTAAATTCACTTTTAAAAAAATCAACACAGAATAACAATCATGACAAGAAAAAGATAAATTCATGTATCAAGCTAGTACGTTACGGAAATAGCGATGAGTTTATCATAACTATTCATTGAAAAAAAAGCGAACTTAAACCTATTTCTCGCAAACAAAACAATTACGTTGCCAATGTGCAAGAATTATTAAGAGATAATAAAACAAAATTGATTTCTTTTGTTGCCATAAACCCACAACGCACAGTAAATGAGCCACAAAACAATACAATTTGAGATAAATTATTAAAATTATTCGGCATCAGATCTCGTGAAGTTAAATTTTTATTTTGAGAAGGAATATTATTTCTAGTTTTTGATTCTATAAAATCACCTTCCAAATTAAAAACTATTGAAAAGTTTATACTTAAAAGAATAAATAAACTGAGCGATAATTTAGAATTTAATTCACTGGCCAAGACTGCTACTTTAGTTAGCGGTTTATGACCTCAAGATTTAAAAAACTTAACCGATTATCTTATGCAATCAAAATACGCATTACTAAAATCGACAAAACAAAATTTAATTGTAAATACTTTTTTAACTCCAAATCAAAACACTATTGATACTGATAAATTCAATGAATTTATTGTAAAAAATACTGATTTTGAACAAAAAATTGACATCGGTAGCTTCGTTAAAGAATACACTCCAATTTTAGATGTGAGTCAAAAAAATAGCACTGAGAATTACAGTGTATCATTAGCAAAAATTGCCGGAATCAATTTTGATGATGTCGATTTCTTGAATCAAATTGATTTTATTAAAAACAAATACGATCTTGCATCGTTGAAATATCAAATAGATACTTCAGAAAACACAGTCAATTTATTAATAATCACAAGCGACTCAGTTTTACTCAATGATTTTGAAAAGTTTGCAAGACCCAACACATTATTTATTTTGCGTCACCAAAGTTTTGATTTTAATTTTAATGATATAGAAGCCATATTAGAACAAGTTGCACAATACGAAAATATCAATATAGGACTTTATGTCGATCATATAAATAGCAAATTGAAAGAATATATAACACAAGATAAAATTAAGCATTATGTAATATCAGCAAAATTAACAGAAAAAATCTTGAATGATACTGAAACATTTTTAAAATTAGTAGATTTTACAAAAACGATAAAAAATTTTGATAATGTCAATATTTATTGAGAAAATTTACCTAAAGATATTGATCATTATTACATAGAAAAATTAGGCATTGAATATATTTATAACAATAAATATAAATAACATATTATAATAAAGCAAATATTAGAAAGTAGGCAAAATGAAAAAGATTGGATTTATCTTCGACTCATTTGTGTGTTTAACAAAAAATGAATTACAAGAGATGGGCTACGGTTATATTCCGCTAATCACTGAAATAGACAATGAAACATATTTAGACGGTATTGATGTTGATCGTCGTGAATTATTGAAAAAAATAGCTCAAACCGAAAACATTAAAACCTCATTACCGTATATGGCTACATTTGCGGAGGTTTTTGGTCAAATGTGCTCACAATATGACGAAGTTATTTATTTACCTATTTCAAATAAATTGTCTTCAACAAGTAGTGCTGCATCTAATTTTTTAGAGGAATTTAAAAATCTACATATTATTGATAACTCGTTTGTTGCTGACCAGTATCTAGAGGTTGCAAAATTTGCAAGCAAATACTTCGAAAAACACCAAGATATCAATAAATTGATTGAAAAAATTAAAGAAATTAACCAAAAATCATTAACTTTTATTGTTCCTAAAAATATTCACTATTTAGTTAAAGGCGGCCGTGTAAGTTCATTTAAGAAATTTATGCTTGGAGCAATGTCAATTGTAAAGTTGTTGCCATATGTTAAATTTGATTTAGAAGGTACATCGACTGGTGGTGTCGGGCGTGGTCCTAAAGGAGTTATTAAACAAATTATTGCTAAATTCGAAGAATTTACCGGTTTAGATACAAAAGAAATTACTCAGCAATATAAAATATTCACTATCAATGGTATTGACGAAGAATTCAATTCATTAGCTGCTGAATCATTTAAACAAAAAGGTATAGAATTTGCAAACAAAAAATTAAACTCATCGGTAATAGCAATACACACCGGCCCTGAAGCACAGGCTTTTACATTAATGCCTAACCTTGACAATTTAGAAATTTAAAACTTTATTCTATAAAAATAAACAAAAAATTAGCGAGTACGCTAATTTTTTTACTAAGAATGTAATACCCCATGTTTGTTATCATGTGCTTTTTTAGCTTTCCTGATAACTACAAGTTTTGGTAAATCGCTTGCTTGACTTAACTTTTTGCTAATTCTGTCGACGATTTCTAACTGGTTGTTTATGCCCAAATATGGTTCAGCATCAAAATCAGGTTCACTAACTAGATTTTTGACTAACTCGAAATAATTCATTTTAAAGATAGTGCTGATGTCAATTGCTTGTGCCAAGGTGATTTCCCTTATGTTACCATCTTCACACACGCCTTCAGCTGTTTTAATTTTTATATAATCTTGGTTGTTATCATATTCTGGCTTTCATTCTTTTTCACAAGCAACAAAGAACATATCATCTTCATCCTCGGCAACAAGCATAATTACGTTAGACTTTAAACTTTCTCCTTTTAATTTATTTATAAAGTCTGGTAAAAATGCTATAGGTTTTAAAACCGGTAAAGATCTATTTTCCGTTTTCATTTCTATTAATTTATCCATAACTAAATGTTATATGTTTAAAATGTTCAATTTTAATAGATTTTTACTTATTTAATATTGTTTGTTTTTACTTTTGTTCCTTAAATTAAGTCTTAATCGTCAAGCATAAGTTGTTGATAAATTAATTTGTAAGAAAAATATCCTGAGTGCAGGATATTTTTTATTATTTTGCAGAAGCCATTTGTGCAGCAACTTCAGCAGCAAAATCGCCTTCTTGTTTTTCAATACCTTCACCAACAGCAAAACGAACTGCTTTTAATAATTCTAATTTATTGTTAGCTAAGTATTTTTCAATTGAAACGCTTTCTTCCATCATGAAACCTTGTTTAACAAGAACAACTTCTGATAATTTTTTGTTTAGAGAACCTTCCATAATCATTTTTTGAATATTTTCTGGTTTTTTATCGAAGTTATCAGGTTTAACAAATTCATCTTTAAATGTTTGTATTCTTTCGGCTGGAACTTCTGATACGAAGATATATTCTGGTTTCATTGCGGCTAAGTGCATAGCAACATTTCTAGCAACTTCATCACCTGAACCTTTAACTTTAACTAGGGCAGCAATTTGACCGTTAACGTGAGCAAAAGCACCAATTGTTTCACCTTCATTTACAGTAAATCTTTCGAAACGACGAATTGATAATTTTTCACCAATTGTTGCTGTCGCTTCTTCTAAAATTGCTTCAACTGTTTCATAACCATCTTTAACTTGTAAAAATTCTTCAACTGTTTTTGCTGATGAATTTAATAAAATGTTTGTAAATCTTGCAACAAGTTTTTTGAAATCGTCGTTTTGTGCAACGAAATCTGTTTCTGAGTTAACTTCAAGCATAACTGCTTGTTTTGCATCTTGAGCAATCGCTACAATACCTTCAGCTGAAACACGACCAGCTTTTTTAGCAGCTTTAATTTTACCGTTGCTTTTTAGTCATACGATTGCTTTTTCAATATCTCATTCTGAAGCTTCAAGAGCTTTTTTAACGTCCATCATACCACCACCGGTACGATCACGTAATTGTTTGATTAGTTCTAATTGACTAGCCATAATTATTCTCCTTTGTCTTCTGTTTTTTTAGGAGTTTCAACGTTTTCGTTTTTTACGAATGGTTTACGCTCTCATCTTTTGTTTGTTTTTGTTTCCGATTCATAAACAGGTAATTCAATTTCTGAATCTGGTCTGTATGCATATTTTGCTTGACCACCACGAGCTGTTGCAATAGCATCGGCTAAAATAGTAATAATTAAGTTAATGCTTTTTGCTGAGTCATCGTTAGCTGGAATACCAAAGTCAACTGCATCTGGGTTTGAGTTAGAGTCTAAAATACCAATAACTTTTACACCTTTTTTACGTGCTTCTTTAACTGCGATTTCATCTTCGTTAGGATCAGCAACGATCATAAATGTAGGTAAACCACGCATTTTTCTAATACCATTTAGGTTTTTGTGTAGTTTATCTAATTGTTTTTGAAGTAATAATTTTTCTTTTTTAACGTATCCTTCAAAGTTGTTTTCTGCTTTTTGTTCTAGAGCTTCCATTGTTTTAACTCTGCTAAAAATTGTTGATGAGTTAGTTAGAGTACCACCTAATCATCTGTCTGTTACGTAAAAACTGTTTGTTCTTAGTGCATTTTCTTTAATTGTTTCTTTTGCTTGTTTTTTAGTACCAACAAAAATGAATTGTGCACGTGGGTTTTTAGCTACAAATTTTTGCAATGTATTGTAAGCAAATTCCAATCTTTGAACTGTAACTGAAGTATTAATAATGTGAACACCTCTTTTTAGTTGTGGATATAGATAATCCTTCATTTTAGGGTTTCATAAACTTGCTCTGTGTCCAAAGTAAGCTCCCGCTTCTAATAATTTATCTTTAGAAACGATTGGGTTTTTGATTTCTTCAACTTTTTTAGTTGAAAGTTCTTTTTTATCTGACATATTTTTATTTCCTTTAGTTTGTTTTGTACTTCGTACTGTTTCCAACATCTAGCACCTTTTTCTGGAGGCACACCCAAATGAATCCACAGCACTGTATTTATTTGATATCAAATTGAATTATAAAAATTCTTTTTAATTATAAATTAAAGTTTAAAAAAACGTATTAGAAAATACAATTTTATGGGAAAAATTTACACATTCATATACTCTAAAATATAATTACTCCAAAGGAGATATATGTCAAATTACTTTATTTATGAAAATATTAAAATTGAAACCTTAGTTTTAAATAATAATAAAGCAAAAAACATTCTAATACTGCATGGTTATTCATCAGAGTTTGCTTTTTACGAGTCAATTTATTCAATTTTTGAGGATGAATACAATATTTATTCATTAAATATGCCCAGTCACGGTAATAGCGACATTGATGCCAATTATATGAGCAATGATATTTTTGCTGATATTACCCTTAAATTCATTGAACACCATAATTTGCAAAATTTAGTGATCATCGGACACTCGATGGGCGGTGGAATTGCAATGGATGTTGCCTGAAAACTTGATCAAAGAGTGAATAAAGTTATTCTTTTAGGGCCAAGTAACCGCACAATGCTAGCCTACAATCATCATTGACCTTTATTTTTCCCTCGTAATATTGAACAATACAAAAAATTATTGCCGATTTTGTATTACAAAACAGATTTAATTTTAAACGATACAGAAAGAATGCAAAAAATAGCAGAATATTTCGCCGATGAAAATATGCAAAAACGTTTAGATGTCATTTATGCTTTCGGTAAACAAATGCCGCTAGAAAAAAACCAAGCTAAAGTTGATGAGGGCATTAAAATGTGCCACGTACCAATAATATTAATTAACGGAGATCATGACGGTATAGTGCATGTACAAAATTGCGAGCAACATTACAAAAGATTAAATCCTAATGTAGCAAGTTTCGTGATTAAAGATTCTGGCCATTGCATGTGGTTTGATAATTTTGTTGAATTTATCAAAATCCTAAAAAATACAATCTAAATCAGTGCTAATATTGCTTCCATAAGCAATATTTTTAATTTTCAAAAGTTAAATAAAAAAACACACATAGCATGTGTGCGCATTATAAGCCACGTTTTGTACCTTAAAAGGTGCCAACAATTTATCTAACCAGTTCAACTGGCTCTCCCTATTGATTCATTTTTCTTTAGAGAATTCCCCTACCAAAATTTGGGTTTCTGACTCATGGAGTTTACCGCGTTTCACAATTCTCGTCTCTGTGGCACTAGTCGTCTTGGCCTAAGCTTATTAAGCTTAGCATGAACACTACTTCCATCGCAGGAAGTGTCAGCGTGGACTTTCCTCTACTAAATTAGCAGCTGTTGGCTAATGCGTTGTTATTATATATCAAAGCCGCTTATTTGTATTGTTTTTATTCATTCTTTGTTAAAAGCCAGTGTGTTGTTTTTCACTTAGTATCAATCAAATTTATTGATTTATTCATATCCCAGTATGTATAGCTATAAGTAAGAGTGTTGCGATGTTAATTCATTTACTTTTTGAATTATTTTGTGTCAATATTCATCACTTAAAGATGTTTATGTTTATTGATTTTACAATACTTATAGGCCCTTTTTGTGTTAAATTGATTAAAAATAAGCTTAATCTTATTTTTACGTAACGATTTAATTTTCAATTGAATAATTCAAATCACACAGTCATTTTTTATGTGAAAACGTTTTTATTTAATATAATTGTTTCGCAAAATTAAAGGAGTTTAGGATAGAAAATGCATAAAATGTATAATACATATATTATGTTGTATGTGCTAATGTTTATAGTGTATATACTCATACCTGTTATTGTTATGATGTTTAATACATTTACTCTTTATACAATGCATAAAAACATTTACTTGAAAACATGAAAAAATAGAATGATTTTCTATCTATCATTTTCAACAATTTGATTTGCTTTAATGCTTTTATTAATAATAGTTAGTTCGACATATACAGTACAAAAGTTCAGCTTTAATCCAAATTTAATTTGGAAATCAGAAGTTTTTAAATGACTAGAAAAATTTGATATTTTCTTAGATCTGGTAAATGTATTTACTTTTACAGGGTTTTTAATAATTGTTCCGTTATGAATTTTCAATATTATTTATTGAGTAAAATTAAAAAATAAAAGATTATTATATTTTACATATGAAGAAATAATTGATTTTAATACTGAAGAATTTAATATAGATTTTCTTAAAATGAATATCAAAATGACCAGAAAAAAAGTATCTGCAACAGTACAACAAACATTAGAAAAATTAAAAAGAGTACCCAAAATATTACCGAGAAAACTTTCAATATTAGATGTAGTATTCTGCTGTATCGTATATTCAGTTGTATATACTGACGAACATTTTGAATCAGATGAAATTCAGTTTCTATTTATGATGAAAAATTTCATTGAAATACTTAAAATCGATTTTGGTTTTTCTGAAGAAGAAATTAAAAAAGCATACTATCGATTTATGAAAAACGACAATAATATAAAAACAACGAATTAGCTTTATATATTCAGCTATTCGTTGTTTTTTAATTCAACTAATAAATTTAACAATTTTTAAGTTAACGAAATTAAAAGATAGGATGAGTTTTATAGATTTTGCTATAACAAGGGCAATTGATCAAAAATCTAAAAAATGTAGAAAAAAATAACGTTTTGCAATGTTAATTTTTTATAGATTCAAAGAAATTTCCTCTTTAATACTGCTACCGTTTTACTTAGTTTTATCGCTGATAATTTCAACGCTAATACCTTTTATTCTATTTGCCACTTGTCTACCTCCTTCTTAAAAATAGGCATGAAAAATGCACCTACTATTAAGTAAGTCCCCAAAAAATATTTAATATTGAGCTAGTTAGACTGGCGTTTATTTAAAATCATCTAGTAAACACACATTTTTATTAAATCTAACGATGCTATTTCTATAAATCAAGTGCTTTTTCATCCAAGAGAAAATCCTCTACTCCGATATATAAAATTCCATCATCATCAAATCTAGGTACTATGTTATTTCTAACAATCACAACTTTCTTAAATGAATCTCCTGTTCTTTTTAAGGATTCCGTTTCCTGCATTTGCTTTTCTTTTGTATCTACATTGAGTGCTGATTGAATATAATATCTATTACTTCCTTTATTAATAATAAAGTCCACTTCTAAATTTTTTCTAATCGTTTTTTTATTCTCATCTTTATGGTTATATTCTACAACACCAACATCTACATTTAAGCCCCTCATACGAAGTTCATTATATATGACATTCTCCATAATATGTGACTGCTCATTTTGTCTGAAATTTAACCTTGCATTTCTAAGTCCGATATCCGAAAAATAGTATTTATACGGGGATGATATATATTTTCTTCCTTTCACATCATATCTTCTGGCTTTCTCAATTAAAAAAGCATTTATAAAGTAGTCCAAGTAATTACTTACTGTAAACTGGGATATCTTTATATTCTTTTCTGATATGAAAGTATTAGCCAACTTAGTCGGATTAGACAAAGAACCAATAGATGAAGAGATAATATCCAACAAATCATCCATTATAGATGCATCTTTAAGAACTTTATTGCGTTCCATTACATCTTTAATATAAGTGCTTGTAAAAACATTTTTCAAGTATTCACTCTTTTGTTCATGACTTTTAAGTTGCACAGACATTGGCATACCACCATACAGACAATATTCGTCAAAAGCCTTTCTTTTGTCGCCTTCATAACACGAATAAAATTCTGCAAATGAAAATGGATATACTCTTATTTCATCACCACGATCCCTAAACTGCGTTAGCACATCTGATGAAAGCATCTTTGAATTACTGCCTGTAATATATACATCTACATTTGGAATTTTCATCAGTCCAAGTACCAGATCAACAAAGTTTATCTTTGAGTTAGTGCCTTGCAAATATGGATTTGAAATTTCTTCTACAAATTGAATTTCATCGATAAAAATATAATATTTAAGTTCTTTATATTGTATTTTATCTCTTAAATAATCATCTAGTTCTATTGGATTTCTATATTTGATATTTTTTAAACTATCGAGTGCAATCATTATAATCTGATTTTCGCTCACTCCACTGAAAAGTAAATATTTCCGATATAGCTCGAATAAAAGATAAGATTTTCCGCATCTTCTAATACCTGTAATAATCTTTACTCTGCCGTTATCTTTTTTATCGATAAGTTGATTTAAATATCTTGGTCTTTGTACTTCCACTCTCGCAGTCCCCCATTTAATAATATATTGTAAATACGCATTTTTATTAAATCTGTTAGTAACATTATAGCATTCTTAATCAAAATTTCAATGATTGCTTTTAAAAAAAGTGCGTATTTACTACTTTTATTTAAATGTATGTAAGTACTTATCAAACTTAGCCTGGCTGCTAGCTTTATATAGGCAACATTTTCAGAATTTCTAAATCATCTATTTCAAAACTGTCGCATTTTATATATGACTTTTCTAATCAAGATAAGTCCTTAAAAATATCTCACTTAAATTTTGTTATGTAAGAAACAAAAAAAGCCCTTCTTTTTTTGAAAGCGGCTTTTTGTTTATTGACTCACAGATAACAAACGTCTATTTATTTCGCTTTTTTAACCTGCTTTAATTTTGCTTATTTACTTAGTTTTAAAAAATTATTGATTTTGCAAATTATTATCCAATTCATCGATCAGATCAAACATATCTTTGAAAATATTTTTTATAGCAAGCCCTTTTTTATCAAATTCGCCATCATTAATTTTCTTATTAAACATTTCATTTGTGCTGGCGCCTTCAAAAGTTATGGCCAATTGTCCATTTTTATTAGTTTGCGAGTCTTCTTTTTTAACTTTGCAAACTAATAATGTTAAAGGTGCTACAATAAAACTATTGTCAGAATGATCGTTAATATAAGCACGATATGCTTCTACAATTTTTTTAGTCTTATCTTTATCGTAGTCTTTAGTAGCATCTTTTACTTCAATAATAAGTTGGTGATTGCCGTATTTAATTACAATGTCAGGGAAAGAGTTTTTAATATCATAATCTTTACTATAGTATTCATAATTTACACCATTTAAAGTCGGGTTTTTGCTTCAAATTTTTACTTTGTCGTAAAATG
>NZ_JANUYA010000006.1 GCF_024834065.1 Mycoplasma sp. CSL7475-4 | reverse complement strand
TATATACTCCAATTGATATCTCTTGTTAATTTCGTAATTGCTTTTTTTCATTACGTTAATACTTTATTAAAAATTGGAACTTTTGTTTTTTATTTACCCTAGGAACTTTTGTTTTTTATTTCATAAAATCAAATTTAAAGACAATTATTAAATTAATTTTTATATTTTAACTTTTATAATAAAATTGAATTATAAATTAATATATATTAAATAATAGGAGAATAATTATGATTAACGTAAACACATTTAAAGGTGGAATTACATTTGAAGACGAAGGGGAAATTTTTGTTGTAATTGAAGCTCAACACTCAAAACAAGGTAGAGGACAAGCTAACGTTAAAGCAAAAGTTAAAAACCTAAGAACTGGTGCTATTACTATTAAGTCATACACCGGTGGAACAATGATCAAAAAAGCACATATTGAAAAACGTCCAATGAATTATCTTTACAATGACGGTGCAAACATTATTTTAATGGACAACGAAACATATGAGCAAGTAGAAATACCAGTTAGCCATGTGGAATGAGAACTTAACTTTTTAAAAGAAGGAACCAGTGTTAAAATCAGAAAATTCCAAGAAGAAATTTTGGACATTGAATTAGATTCATCTGTTACCTTAGAAGTTATTGAAGCACCAGATGCAGTTAAAGGCAACACAACAAACAATCCACAGAAAAAAGTTAAAGTTGAAACAGGATATGAGTTAGATACTCCAATGTTTATCAAAGAAGGTGATTTAATTATTATCTCAACCGAAACTGGTAAATACACAAGTAGAGGAAATAAATAATGAATTTAATTACAGTATCGTGTGGCATTAATCAATCATACTCAGTTACTGAAGACACATTGCAACAACTAATTCAACAATGTGCTAATGATACAAGTTTTTTGAAGTTAGACGGTATTGCCAAAATAATTTTCAACAAAGATTACTCAAACGCGTCTTTTATCATTGATGTAAAAGTTAAAAAAAATAAAAATTTGGGTGATGTTATTGAACAATTCATTAAAGAGTTCGAAACTCGCTTTGAAAGTTTGATTGACATCAAACCACACGATGTAAGAGTGTGTTTTACTGGTAATTATTAAACTTTGTCCAGCCACACTAGTGGTTGGCTTTATTATTTAGTAAGGAGCAAAATGGCAAATTCAAATAAAAAAGTAATTTTAGGTATGTCAGGTGGTGTTGATTCATCAGTTGCCGCTGCATTATTATTGCGTCAAGGCTATGATGTTGAAGGTTTATTTATGCGTAATTGAGATTCTTTTGTTAATAATGATTTTTTAGGTAATAAAGAAATTGCTCAAGATATGTGTTCACAAGAAAGAGATTATCTAGATGCGCAACTAGTGGCAAACAAACTCGGAATTAAACTACACCGTGTCGATTTTATTAAGGAATATTGAGATAATGTTTTTGAAAACTTTATTTCTGAGTACCAAAAAGGACGCACTCCTAATCCCGATATTTTATGCAATAAATTTATTAAATTTTCAGCATTCGCCGACCACGCATTCAATAATTTGAACGCTGACTACATAGCCATGGGTCATTATGCTGATGTTAAAAATGGTCATTTATATCGTGCCAAAGATCAAAACAAAGATCAAAGTTATTTTTTAGCACAATTAACTAACACACAACTCGAAAAAGTATTAATGCCTTTAGCTCAGTACGAAAAACCAGAAATTAGAAAAATCGCACTCGAATTAGGCTTGGCGACAGCTTCTAAAAAAGACTCAACTGGTATCTGTTTTATTGGTGAGCGAAATTTCACTCAATTTTTACAAAATTACATCCCTGCCCAACCTGGAAAAATTGTTTCAATTGTTGACAATAAAGAACTAGGGACACATGAAGGTAGTTATTACTATACTTTAGGTCAAAGAAAAGGTTTAAATCTAGGTGGTATGAGTGAACCTCACTATGTTTGTGGGCATGATATTAAACAAAATATAGTCTATGTTGCTCCTGCTTCAGATATGAGTTATTTGGAATCAGACATGTTAGAGGCCAGCGGTTTGACATTGAATAACACTGACTATAATCCTAATAATTTAAGTGCTAAATTTAGATATAGACAACAAGATATCCCTGTTAGCATCGAAATCTTTGACAACAACAACGTGCGCGTAAAATACCCGTCAAAAGCACAAGCCGTAACACCAGGACAACAAGTTGTGCTTTACGATGGCGATAAATGTATTGGTGGTGCAACCATCGAAAAAATTTTCCTAAATAATCAAGAGAAAACATATGTATAGGAGATAAAAATGAATTCAAAAGAAATAAGAAAGAAATGATTAGATTTTTTTGAATCTAAAGGCCATCTAATTGTGGAGAGCAAAAGTTTAATTCCGGTTAATGATCCATCATTATTGTGAATTAACTCTGGAGTAGCAACATTAAAAGACTATTTTAGTGGTAAAAAAATACCACCTAAAAATCGTTTAGCCAACTCACAAAAAGCAATTCGTACTAATGATATTGAAAACGTAGGAGTTACATCTAGACACCACACATTTTTCGAAATGTTAGGTAATTTTAGTATTGGCGATTATTTTAAAAATGAAGCTATCGAGTTTGCTCATGAATTTTTACTAAAAGAACTAAAATTGCCAGTAGATAAATTGTATTTTACCTACTTTAAAGAAGATGAAGAAACCAAACAAAAATGATTGAGTATGGGTATTGACCCCTCTCATTTAATCTCGGGAGATAGAGATACAAACTTTTGGGACGTAGGTTCAGGTCCATGTGGTCCATGTACTGAGATTTTCTTTGATCGTGGTGAAAAATATGATTCTCGTGGTATTGAACTATTGCAAAATGATATTGAAAATGACCGTTATATTGAAATTTGAAACATAGTATTTAGTCAATTCAATAATGAGGGCGACAATAAATATACTGAATTAGCACAGAAAAATATTGATACTGGTGCCGGTTTTGAAAGAATTGTTTCTATCATGCAAGATGCACCAACAAACTATGACACTGATTTATTTTTAAATATAATTCACGAAATTGAAAAATACACAAACTACACCTATGATGTTAATAATTACTTCACAAAAGACCCAATTCAAAGCGAAGTGAACACAAACTTTAAAATAATTGCCGACCACATTAGAACTGTTGTCAACGCCTTAGCCGATGGAGAAAGTGTATCGAATGTAGGTCGTGGTTACATTATTCGTCGTTTAATCAGACGTTCAATTTATAAAGGAATGCAATTAGGCATTAAAGGTTTATTTTTACACAAGTTAGTAAAAGTTGTGCACGATTCATTGCCATTTAATTATGATATTGTTCCAGTGGAAAAAGCAATCAAAGATGAAGAAGAAGTGTTTGCTAAAACGATTGAAAATGGTAAAACATTACTTGAATCATATATCCAAAAAGGCGAAAAAGTTTTTGATGGACAAGTTGCCTTCAATTTATTGGAAACATATGGTTTTCCTATTGAATTAACTGTTGAAATTCTACAAAAGCAAGGTATTGAAGTTGATATGGAAGTTTTTGAAGAAGCAAAACAAAAACATATTGACGCAAGTAGAGGAAACAAACAAAGTGGAATGCAAAAAGCCATTAATTCACTGTCTTTAATTAAAGAAAAAATTTCTAACTTTGTAGGTTATGATTACACACAATATACTGCTAAAATTATTGAATTATTTGACAGTGAGAAAAGAATTAAAGAAGGCGAAAATAATTCATATGTTGTTTTAGATAACACTCCATTTTACGCTACTTCTGGTGGTCAAAAACACGATGAAGGCTATATGCTGCAAAACGGCAACAAGATTAAAATTATTGATGTTTTCAAAGACAAATACGGCAACCACATACATTTAGTTGAGGGCAAAATTAATGCTATTGATCCGGTTGAGTGTTTTGTTGATGAATATGTAAGAATGAATTGTGCTCGTAATCACTCAGCTACTCACTTAATGTTTTCAGTTATGAGAGATATTTTAGGAGCCCAAATTAAACAATTAGGTTCTGACATCACTGAACAAAGATTTACATTTGACTTTCCAGGTGATAATAAACCAACCCCAGAACAAGTTAAACAAATCGAAGAAAAAATGCGTAATATAATTGCACGTGACATTAAGCGTGAATACATCATTTCAACTATTGAGCAAGCAAAAAATCTACACGCAGTTATGACAATTGAAGAAGATCAATACATGGACCCTAAAGCAGTTCGGATTGTAAAATGAGGCGATGTAACAAGCGATTTATGTGGTGGAACTCACTTAAGCAATAGTGCTCTTATGGAAAACTTCAAAATCACTAATGTTGACAAAAAACAAGCTGGTGTATATCGTTTCAGAGTCATTACCTCAAACGAATTAGTTGATGAATGATTGAAAGAGCAAATTAGCTCAAGTACTGAAGAATTAAATAATATCGTTGCTAAAATCAAAACTCTTGATGCAAATTATCAACCATCGAAATTAAGCGAAAGCGATAATTTAGAATTAATGTTAGAAAACATTAACACCAACATTGAACAAGCTCGTGAAGATTTTAGAAAAATTAATAAAGAAAAATCAAATGTGGAGTTTGACTTCGACAATGTCAATATAACAAAAATAGCAGACAAAAATGTATATCTTAATTTAGATGTTGATGCCTCACAAATTAAAGTTATTGCTTCAACTCTAAGAGAAAAATATCAAGATGCATACATAATTTTAGGATCTCCATCTCAAAATCAAATTTTATTGGCGATTGCAACTAAATTAACAGACTCAAACAAATTATTTAAACAAATTTGCACTAAAGCAAACGGTCGTGGCGGGGGATCAGCAATTCTAGCTATGGGTAAGGTGGATAATTCACCTCATCTATTCGACTATATTACTGAGGTTTTAAATGCGTAAATTATCACTCGATTTAGGAACTAAGACATGCGGCTTTGCTGTTACTGATTCTTTACAAATTGCCGCAAATGCCTTAGATACTGTTCGTTTTGAAGAAATGAATTTTGATGTTGTGATTGATAAAATTACACAATATTTAAAAACATATAACGATATAGATGGATTTGTTGTTGGCTATCCATTGCGTAGCAATGGCGACAAAAGCGAACGCACAATCATGTGCGAACAATTTGCTAAAAGACTAAAAGATCACTTCAATATTGATACGTTTTTAGTAAATGAATATGGAACTACAATTAAAGCCGAAAACACACTTAAAAACACAAAAATGAGTGCTAAAAAACGTAAAAGTGTCAAAGATACGCTGTCAGCTGTCATCATTTTGCAAGAATACTTAGAATATGGTGGGCATAAAATCTAATGATTTCAGCTAAACTTAATCTACCGGATTGAGCAAAATGAACATTATTTGCGTCAATGTTTATTGTTGCCGCTATTGGTATTGGTGCTTACTTTTGGTCACGTTGAAAAGTACGCCAAATTAAACAAAATTTGCAAAATGAAGAAGATAGAAGAAATCGTCAAAAATTAATGGAATTAAGAGGCGACGATTTAGGTATGATTCCATACGATTTAAGAGATTTTTTCGGTTCCAAAAGCGATGATTATGATGTTGAAAATTGAGTTAATACCGTCTTTTTGAATGATGCTAATGATGTATTATTTGTTTCGCCTAAACTCGAATTTGAATTAGCAACATTACTTTTAAAAACTAAAGCTAATATTTCTATCGTAGACAAAGAAATTAATGCAAATCTTTGAAATAGTGCGGTTGTAAATTTTCCACATTATTTCACAAAAAAAGTTAGAACCAGTTCAATTAGCGAATTGAAAAAAGAGCAATTTAAATTAATATTTGCTAGCAATCTTACTCAATCAAATATTGAATTGTTTCAACAATTTTATTCAATTTTAGAACCAAAAGGGATGTTGATTATAAGACAAGATAGCACCAAAAATTCTGACCTAAAACAACTGGTAACAGATCTCAAAATTACTGGTGTTTTACACGAAGTATCAGCAATAAAATCCAAATTTATTTATATTGTTAAACAACAAAATAATAATTAAATCTCACATAAATGGTAAAATAAAAATTAACTAAATTAGGAGGATTAAAAATGCCAAACAAAAAAGAAGAAAAAATTTATTTAGCGCAAGAAACATTAGATAAATATAAAAATGAATACTACGAATTAGTAAATACTAAAAGACTAGAAGTTCAACAAGCGCTTAAAGAAGCACGTGCACAAGGTGACCTTTCTGAAAATGCTGAATATGATGCAGCCAGAGAATTACAAGGGATTGTTGAAGGCAGAATTCGTGAATTAGAAGCAATTATCGAACGTGCTGAAGTTATATCAAACACCGAAATTAAAGGTGTTACAAAAATTGGTATTGGTGCAACAGTAACTTACGAAAAAGAAGATACAAAAGAATTGCGTGAAGTAACAATTATGGGTATTCATGACAGTGATCCGCTTAATGGCAAAATTTCGAATGAATCAGCCCTTGCGTTAGCATTGGCAGATGGCAAAATTGGTCAAATCGTTGAAGTTGACGCCTCAACAAAATACAATATTAGAATAATAAACGTAGAATATAAGTAATTTTAAATTACTTTTTTTCTTATTTTTTTAGCAAGGAGAGACAATGGTAATAGGAATTAGCGGAATGATCGGGAGTGGTAAAAGTGTATTAACCAAGAAATTAATGCAACATTATCCCACTTCAATGATGTTGAAGGAATTTGAAGAAGACGATGAAGTTTTCAATCAATTTCTTGAATGATTGTATAAAAAAACACCAAACTTAACAATCGGATTTCAATCATATGTTGTCGAAAATCACACATCTAAATTAGCGAATTTGTTCAATGAGTTCAATGAATTAGGTAAAAAACATAGTAAAGACCATATTTTTCTAGACCGTTTCAGTATAGAGCACTATATTTTTGCCAGTGTAAATTTAGCAACAAAAAGCGAAAAATATATGCAGGCTTATGATTCTTTATTTTCAAACTTAATCACTGATGAAGAAACACCAGATTTAGCGATATATCTAGATGTAAGTTTTGAAACTTTTAAAAAACGTTTATTCGCCCGTGGTCGTGAAGTTGAAATTAAAAATTACGCTATGAATGAAGAATACTTTAGACAATTACACTCAGTTTATAAAGACACTTTTATTCGTCAAGCAAATAAATTCAATATGGATTATATTATTCTTGATACAAATGATATGAGCGAAGAAGAGGTTTTTGATAAAGCGATTGAAATTATTGAAAGCTTTGATTTCAGTAAAAAGGGACGTTACAATAAATAATGGTTATAGGAATTAGCGGAATGATCGGGAGTGGTAAAAGCACTCTGGCCAAAGGTTTAACTAAATATTATTCAGATTCAATATTGCTTGAAGAATTTTCTGAAGATGACGAAGTATTCAATACTTTTTTACGTTGATTTTACGAACAAAAAGAGAATATCGATATTGGTTTTCAAGCTTATATTATTGAATCATTATCATCAAATTTCAATAAAACTATTGAAGAATTCAATAAAAAGAAACTGAATTGAAACAAGAATCATATATTTTTAGATCGCTTCAATCTTGAACATTATATTTTCGCTGTTTTAAATTTAAAACACAAGCCCAAAAAATATTTAGTGGCTTTTGACGCAATGTTTAATAACTTAATTGACACTAACGAAAATCCTGATTTAGCGATTTTTATAGATATTGATTTCGATACATTCAAACAACGCATAATGAAACGAGGACGCAAAAGCGAAATTGACAATTATGCCGAAAATGAAGAATATTTTAAAGAATTGCACGCATTATATAAAGATTTATATGTCCATTTAATGAATTCTTTTAATATCGACTATATAGTTATTGATGCTAATAATAAAAATGAATTTGAAATACTTGGCGAAGCAATAAAAAGTATTGAAAATTATGACTTTAAAAATAAAAGGCAATAAAAATAAAAAGGGGGAAATATGGATAAAAGATTTACAAAAGTTCTTTATACACGTGAACAAATAGAGGACAAAATTAAAGAAATGGCAAAGTGGGTTAACGAAACATATGCCGATTCTAAAAATTTATTACTAGTTGGCTTACTAAAAGGTGCTGTGCCATTTATGGCACAATTAATTAAAGATATTACTGTTGAAAATGAGATAGCATTTATGATAGCTTCTAGCTATGAAGGGGGAACCTCATCTACCGGTAATGTCAAAATAATTATGGATATTGAAACCGATATTGAAGGCAGAGACGTTTTAGTTGTTGAAGATATTATTGATTCAGGTATTACATTGCATAAAATAAGTTCAATGCTAAAAAATAGACACCCTAAATCATATCGTATAATAACTCTGCTAGATAAACCAAGCAATCGTAAGGTTGATCTTCATCCTGATAAGGCAGCTTTTGTTGTTCCTGATGCTTTTCTAGTTGGATATGGTTTAGACTATGAGGAAAAATTCCGCAGCGTTCCTTTTATTGGTATTTTTGATCCGAATAAAAAATAAACAAAAATAATATTTGATATTAATCGATTTAAGTTCAAGCTAATAAAATAACGCTTGAATTTTTTTAGATTACTTTTTAACACTCGAATTCACAATTTTAACAGAGCTAATTTGACTAATTTCAATAAATCATAAAGATGTCAGTGATGCATGAATACTCAATATCATTTATCAAGATATAGAACATTTCTTACTATAAAAATTAATTTCATCTACGCGAAAGATAGAGCGTTGTATAATGTAAATATATTAGAAAGGGGTGAATATGAAACCATTCGTAAAATGAGCTGGTGGTAAAACTAAATTAATCTCAAAAATAGTGGCAAAAATGCCCAATAAATATAATAAATATATTGAACCTTTCGTGGGTGGTGGTTCGCTTTTTTTCATATTCAACCCCACGATTTTATTTTGAACGATATCAATAGTGAATTGATAGATACGTATAAATGTTTTAGCAATAATGATGAATATAATGAGTTAATTAAGTTATTATTCAATTTCTGAATTAAATAACTTTATAAAAGATACTAAAAAACGACTAAAAGAAAATGATATAAAAACTATTGAAAATTCTATATAAAAATAAAAAAATAAGTTTAGATGAAGCTAAAGAAAAGTACCCTGATTGGTACGAAAGAAGAATAGTGAAAGGTCAAAAAAAGGTTCTTGAAATATTAAAAGAGATTTATATGATTGATGACTTAGAAAGTGTTATAGTGAAGAAATAAGAGAAGGACATAGATATTTTACTTTAATGACTTTATCAATGTATGCTTTAAAGTGTAATATATCAGAAGAAGAATTGATAAAAGACTCTTTTGCTTTGTTTGATACTATGGAATCTTTAACATCAAATGAAGACAATCACTTTACAGAAGATGATATAAAAGATTCTTTAAAAGCCTTTAAAGAAAGTTATAGAACATTCCCAAGAAAAGATATAGAAAAACTGACAGGAGTATTAATTCCTGCTAATAAAAGAAATGGGTTAAATCAAGAAGAACACTTAGAAATAGCAAGAGTAATACAATTAATTAAAGACAGACAAAGAAAAACAAATTGGAGAGATAATAATGGTAGACCAACAAAACAAAAAATAATACAATATTGAAAAAAAATAATCCAAATAGCGCAAAATATCAATGTCAAAAAGCAACAGGATTATCTAAAAATACTATAAAAAAATGATGGTAAAAAGTAAAAGAATAAAAAAGTTTCGTCAAATATTATTAAGTTAAATAAAAAGGAGTTAAAAATGTTAGAAATAGAAAAAATAAAAAACACAATAATAATGGGTGATAATATTGATATATTAAAAAAAATACCAAGCGGTAGTATAGATTTTATTTTTGCAGATCCTCCTTATTTTATGCAAACAGAAGGTGAATTGTTAAGGGTTAATGGAGAGAAATTTGATGGTGTAGAAGATGACTGAGATAAATTTAATAGTTTTGAAGAATATGATAATTTTTCTATAAATTGACTTAAAGAGTGTCAAAGAGTTTTAAAAGATAACGGGAGTATATGTGTTATAGGTTCATTTCAAAACATTTATAGAATTGGATACATAATGCAAAATTTAGGTTATTGAATTATAAATGATATAGTTTGAAATAAAACAAACCCCGTTCCTAATTTTGCTGGTACTAGATTATGTAATTCACATGAAACATTAATATGGTTTAGTAAAAATAAAAAAAGTAAAGTAAGTTTTAATTATAAAACTATGAAATATCTAAATAATAATAAACAAGAAAAGTCAGTTTGAAATATTGCTATTTGTAATGGCAATGAAAGGCTAAAAGACGAAAATGGTAAGAAATTACATTCTACACAAAAACCAGAGGAATTACTATACAAAATAATTTTATCTGCAACAAAACCAAATGATATAGTTTTAGATCCGTTTTTTGGAACAGGTACAACAGGAGCAGTAGCAAAAAGAATAGGTAGAAACTATATAGGAATTGAAAGAGAAGAAAAATATATAAAAGGTGCAACCAAAAGATTAAAATTAGTCAAAAACGAAAGTACTGATATTGAGAATTTGAAATTAGAAATAAAACCACCAAAAGTACCATTAGATAAATTAGTAGATATGAAATATTTATCAATAGGAGATAAATTATATAATTCAAATAAAAAAGAAATAGCAGTTATAGTAGAAAAAGGGAAAGTTTTTGATGGAGAAGACACCTTATCTATACATAAGATGAGTGCAAAAAAATTAAATAAATTAAATTATAATGGTTGAGATTATTTTTATATTATTTATAATAATGAATTTATACCACTAGATAATTTAAGATATAAATATGCAAAGGAAAATAATTAAAATGACAGATGATACAAAAAAGTTAATAAATGAAAGTGTAAGTCAGATAATAGAAAAGAGTAAAAATAAAATTGATAGCTTAATAGATAAGCATGATAAGAAAATACACTTTATACCATCAAAGTATAGAGTATTGGGTGGTCTATTACAGAGTATGAATATTCAATTTGGAAATTTTATAGAGATTTTAATTCAAAATTTATTAAAAAATGATGGTAGATATGAAGTTATAGAAAAATTTTCTGGTAAAAAATATAATAATTTTAAAATATTAAAAGAAAAAGAAACATTAATAGATGAATATATTACAAAATGTCAAACAAGTTCAGATGGTTATGATTTAGAAATTGAATTTAATAAACTAAAAGAAAATATTTTTCTAAATCATAAAAAGCAAAATAAAAAAAATAAATTAATAAAAATAAAACATGATATTGATTTATTGTTTAAAGACACAGAAAATAACAAAATATACTACGCAGAAATAAAATATAATGACGATCATGATACAGGTAAGTTCGTAGATATAAATAGAAAATTAATTAAAACTTATGCTTATCTATTAAGTGAATTTAATATTGATAGTAGTGAAGATATTATTCCAATATTGTTTTTCTTTAACAATAAAAAAATGAAAGGTAATATATATTTACCAGAGAAAACCAATATTTACAGAGGAGAAAAATTTTTTAATAAATTTCTAAATGTAAAATATAAAGAAATAGACGACTACTTATCAAATTTATCTGAAAGTTATGAAATTATAGAAATGTTTAATAATTTATACAAGAATGTGATGAAAATAAAATAATGCTTTAATATTATTGACTATGATTTGAACTCGTCTTAATAAAAAATAATATATTGCAGAGAACAACAAAAATATTGAGGAATTTCGCCTCAATATTTTTGTTATTAAAATCACGTTTAGCACTATCAAAAGGCTTTTTTTGTTTCTTACACTATGTGGACATTTTTGTTTCTTACATCGCTCATTTCCTACTATAAAAATTAATTTCATCTATGCAAAAGATAGAGCATTGTATAATGTAAATATATCAGAAAGGGGTGAATATGAAACCATTCGTAAAATGAGCTGGTGGTAAAACTAAATTAATCTCAAAAATAGTGGCGAAAATGCCTAACAAATACAATAAATATATTGAACCTTTCGTGGGTGGTGGTTCGCTTTTTTTTCATATTCAGCCCCACGATTTTATCTTGAATGATATCAATAGTGAATTGATAGATACATATAAATGTTTTAGCAATAATGATGAATATAATGAGTTAATTAAGTTATTACAAATTCATATGAAAAACCATAATGAAAACTATTTTTACGAAATCAGAAACCAAGATAGAAAACCTGATTTTTTAAAATGGTCTCGTGTCCAAAGGGCAGCAAGATTTATTTACCTTAATAAATCATGTTTTAATGGTCTTTATCGTGTTAACAAAAGCGGATTTTTCAATGTTCCTTCAGGTAAAAAAGCCAATATTAATCTTATTGACCATGATAATTTCGTTTCTATACATAAGTTATTAAAAGAAAAAAACAAAAACATCTTAAATTTGGACTTCGAAAAAGTGTTGGAGTTTGCGGATATGAATGATTTTGTTTATTTAGACCCTCCATATTCTGACTTAGATGACCGAAAATCTTTTACATCTTACACTAAAGAAAATTTTTATGTTAGTGACCAAATGAGACTGAAAGAAATAGTTGATACTTTAACAAAAAAAGGTGTTAAAGTAATGATTAGTAATCACGGTTCGACCTTTATTAAAAATTTGTTTAAAGACTATAATATCGAAACAATTTTTGTCAAGAGATTGATTGGTTCTAAGATTGATACACGTAAGGATGTTGAAGAAGTTATAATCACAAACTACTAATTTATCTTTTACATGCATTTAGATTTCTGAAATATTTCTATGCACAATAAAGGTAGTTAAGGGGAAGAATGAGACCAAAATTTGAAGATTGATTAAAAACCTTTAAGTCAGTGATATATTCATATGACTATTTTGTTGATTTTGCAAAAGTCCGTAATAATGTAAAAATAATTGAAAACGAATTATTAATTCTAAATTCATTAATAGGTTCTAACAATATTGAAAAAGATTTTAAAAAAATATTAATGAAAAACCCAAATTTGTTGAAAATTCTACCATTACTACTAGCAAAAAGAATAAAACAAAACGAATTTATTGAAACTGAAGATGGAAATAAAATATTTTTCGATGAATTAGATAATTCAAATATTGATCGTTGTGTTGAATTGATGAAAAACACTGGTTTTTTGAAAATTCTCGAAGATAAAGAAATAACAAATATAAAGGATTATATTTACGGCTTAGAAGTTGGTTTAGACACTAATGCAAGAAAAAATAGAACTGGCAAATTAATGGAAAATCTTGTAGAGGATTCGCTAGTTAAATTCGGCTACGTTCTGAATAAAAATTTATTTAAACAGTGTACACTATCTAGTCTTGGTGTTGAGATTGAAAATAAAAATATACAAGACAATAAAAAGTTTGATTTTATTGTCTTCGAAGACAGTATTTATTATGGAATAGAATGCAACTTTTATAGTACGGGCGGTTCAAAATTGAATGATACTGCCAGAAGTTATAAAAGTATAGCAGATGAAACGAGCAATGAGGAAAAATTCAAATTTGTTTGAATTACTGACGGTGCAGGTTGAAAAACTGCACGAACTGCATTAAAGGAAACATATGAAGCCACATATTCAGTTTTCAATGTGGAAGACATTAAGAAAAAAATATTGCTAGCATATTTTAAGAACAAAAAAATGTTTAAAAAATAAAATTTTATTTAACGTAAATTTATTTTCAATCCTTGATTACAAGGGACATCTTTTTCATAAATTAATAGTTTTAACAAAAACCCAAATCGTTATGATTCGGGTTTATTTTTTTATCCTCTTTTATCAATGTTGTTGAATACTGAATGATATTTTAAAATGAAAAACCAAGCATAAAGCTTGGTTAAATAATTATTTTTTGTAGTTTAGGCCTAATGCTTTTAACATTGGAACTAAGAAGAAGTTAAATGGTTTATTGAAGTGTGGTAAGAAGAATACGTCTGTCAATGCAATTTCAGGTAATGTTAAACCTTTTTGGATTGCTAAAGCAAACATGTAAACTGTTTCGGCGTGAACAGTTGAGCCTCATGAACCTAGTTGAACTCCTAATAGTTTTAATGTTTCTTTGTCATAAACAATAGTGATTGCAACTTTTTCTGCATTGCTCATGAATTCAGGTCTATCCATATCTTCGAAATGTACTGAAGCTGCGTTTTCAAAACCATTTCTTTTAGCCATTTCTTCTGTTAAACCTGTTCCAGCGTAATGACAATCAAATACATTAATTGCGTTTGTACCAGCTACTCCTGGGAAAGGAATGTTTAATCCTGCAATGTGTAGAGCAGCAACTAAACCTGATTTAACAGCGTTAGTTGCTAATGCAACGTGTCTGTTGTCGTTTGTAACAACGTGTTTTAGTGCACATGAGTCACCAATTGCGTAAATGTCTTCGTTTGACACTGATCTTTGGAATTCATCAACTACAATAGCGCCATTAGGTAATTTTTCAACACCTTCTAAAGCGTTTGTTCTTGGTCTAAAGCCAATACACATAACAACTAAATCAGCTCTATATTCACCTTTGTCTGTAACAACGGTTGAAACATTAATACCATCTGCTGATCTAAATTCAACAACTTTTTCGCCTAATGAAAGTTTAACACCTTCTTTACGCATATTATCTTCCATAATATCGGTAAATTCGCTACCAAAGTAATTACTTGCAACTCTAGGGTTAACATCAATCAATCTTACATTTTTACCTTTAATGTTGAAAGCTTCTACTAATTCAACACCAATGTAACCTGCACCAACAATAACAACATCTTTAAATTCTTTATTGTTTGCGTATTCAATTAAATCTTGAGCGTGTTGGTATAGTTTTGATAAAACAATATTTTTGTATTTAATTCCTTTAATGTCTGGTTCAATTGGTCATGTACCACCAGCAAAAATTAATTTGTCATAGTTGTCTGTGAATTTTTTACCTGTGGCTAATTCAACAACTGTAACTTCTTTTTTGTCTTTGTCAATAGCAATAACTTCGTGGTTTGTTTTTAAGTTAATGCCATAGTCATTTGTTAAAATTTCAGGCGATGAATAGAATAATCCACCTGGTTCATCAAATTCTCCGGCTACTCAAACAGCAATTCCACAACCTAAAAATGATGTGTTTGTGTTTCTGTCGTATGCAACAATCTCAGCATCTTTATTAACTGTTTTTAAAGTTCTCATAAAAGATGTACCGGCATGGTTTGCACCTACTACTAATATTTTCATATTTATTTTCCTTTCAGTAAAATTTGTTTTAAATATTATACCTTTTTTTAAGTATTTATACATATTTTGCTTTTTTATGGCAACGTTTTCTTGTTGTAATGTTTAGAGAAAATGTAAACATATTCCCTATATGTAGATAATTTGTGTTTTTTATAGTTAATTGCTAATTTTCAGTTGAACCGATTTGAGCTATTAAAAGATATTTTGTTCTTTATTGAATAGTTTTTTATTCCATTTCATCAATTACATATCAATTTAGAAATTTATTTTGTCAATCATTTTTCATTGTTTGAATTGTTTCAATTTATTGAGAACACCATACAAAATAGGAATCAAAATGTGTCAAATATACTCATATGAACAAAATCGCTGATAAGAAGATAAACATAGATTTTGATAATGAACAAATTTTCTATTAGAGAACCAACCTACTAACTGAACGTTTACTTATTCACTACAATATTTTGATTAATAAAACAAAATTAGCACTCTTTGTTTAGTGCTAATTTTTGCCATGTCTAAATTTTATCAGGTATTGAAATACCCAGTAATTTCATTGAATTTTCCAAGACAATATTGACTGCTTTAACTAAAGCCAAAGCACTTATTTGATCTTGTTTTTCAATTATTTTTTCAGTATTTGAGTATCAAGAATTAAATTCTTTAGCTAATTTGATTGCGTATTGTGTTAGAAGATTAGTAACTAATTTATCTGCTGATTTTTCAATAATTTCAGGAAATTCCAACAGTGTTGAGATTAATTTTAGATCAGCTTGATCATCATATTTTTGAGCAACTAAATTTAAATTATTTGCATTAGATTTTTCAAGTAAGGCTAATGCACGAGCATTAGAATATTGCACTAAAAATGATGGGTTATCATTTGTTTTGGCTGTGGCTAAATCAATGTCAAAATCTAGTTTAGTATTCGTTGTACGATCTAAAAGAATAAATCTTGCTGAATCAGTACCGACTAAGTCAATAAATTCACGTAATCAAAAACTAGTTCCTTTACGTTTTGACATTTTAAATTCTTCGCCATTTTTGATTAATCTCACAAGTTGCATACATAAGACTACAAGTTTATCGGCATCGTGCCCGAGATTTTTCATAGCTGATTCCATTCTTTTAACATAACCCGAGTGATCAGCACCTCACACGTTTAAAATAGTTGGGTTTTGACCATTCGAATTGAATTTAATATTATGGTAAGCAATATCAGGTAAAAAATATGTGTATGAACCATCACTTTTGATCAATACTCTGTCTTTGTCATCGCCATCAAGTGTTGTTTTTAGTCATAAGGCACCATCGCTAGTATAGGTATTTTCTAATTTTGCAATTGTGTTTTTAATTATTTCGCCATCATTTTTATAAAGTGATTTTTCACTAAAGTATTTATCGAAAAAGACATTGAATCTCGCTAAATCGTGTTTGATTTGACCTAAAAATAAGGCGACACTTTCTTGTTTAAAAATATCTAAAACTTCATTTTCTAGTTTTGCATCTTTATACTTATCGCCAAATTTTGCGTTAAATTCACCTGCAGCTCAGATAATGTCTTCGCCTCTGTATGCGTCTTCAGGCATTGGAAAGTCAGCGTTAAAAATTTGTTGATAACGAGCAAAAACACTCTGTGCTAATAAGTTAATTTGATTTCCGGCATCATTAATATAGTATTCTCTAGTGACATTTAATCCACTAAACTCACAAATATTAGCAATGGTAGAACCAATTGCGGCATTTCTTGCGTGTCCCACGTGCATAAATCCAGTTGGATTAGCTGATACTCACTCAATATTTATGTTGCCACTTCGTGTTCCTTTCCCATAATTTTGACCAAGTGTCAAAATTTGGTTCACTCCAGCAATAAAAGAAGTTTTTTTAATGAAAAAATTAATAAAACCTGGACCCGCAATCTCAATATTTGCAATACCTAATTCGTCTTTTTTGGCGTTGACTTTATCAACAATTTGTTGAGCCAAATCTAATGGTTTTAAACCTTTATTACCCATAGCCATATTTGTAGTTAAATCACCATGATCTTTAGGTTCTATTAAAACTACTTGGCGGCTAATTTGCAACTCGTTTGCGATTTTATTCAACTCGTTTAATAGTAATTCTTTAATTTCAGTCTTTGTCATAGTTTTAATTATACTTTCTATTTTTATTTAATTAATTAATAAAAAACTCGCCAAAGCGAGTGAACATTATTTTCTTAAGTTTAAATCGTTTAAAGCTTTTAGATATAAATCGAAGTTATCAGCTTTTAGATTTGCTAATAGAACACGACGTTTTGCGATTTTTGCTAAGAATCCACGACGAGAGTGGTTATCTTTTGGGTTGTTTGCGAAGTGTTTTTTTAGGTCTTCGATTTCAGCTGTTAAAATAGCAATTTGCACAAATGAACTTCCTGTGTCTTTGAGATCTTTACCGTATTTAGCAACTAATTGCGCTTTTTGTTCTTTTGTAATCATAATAATCTCCTTTATTATGTTTTGACCAAGCATAAATGTTAAATTTAAACCTAGTGCAAAAATAATTTTTTAATTTCTAACTAATTTTATCACTAAAGTATTTTTTTCTAAAAAAATAAATAAAAATTACTCAAATGAGTAATTGGCGAATTAACATTTGGTGGAGATGACGGGAGTTGAACCCGTGTCCACATACTAAGACATACTAACACTTTTTACAAGTTTAGTCTATTTATAGTTCTGTCAATGGTTCTAAATAAACAAAAGAATTCACGACAGTACACATTAAAATTTAAGTTCATTACTAAGTGTGAGCATTCACCGAGCCTTTAAACCGCACCAAAATCCCAAGGCATTGATTTTGGGCACTAGAATGCTAAATTAAGCGAAAACTAGATTTGATTGTGCTTGTAATTGGTTAGCAATTACTAAGTCTTTTAGCTCAACTTGAGCTTGTTTTTTGTTTGCGACTATAAAGCCTAGAAGTATTAAGGTTTACCAAACCACTGATGTTAGTACTACCCAGTACATGTCGAAGCCATTACACCCCCACATGTTTTTATTGTATCAAATTTAGCCAGAGTAATACTTATTTTTTTATTGTTTGGTTTTAATACTTATTGATTAATGTGGACTAATTCGTTGATAAAAAAACCATAGCGAGGGCTATGGTTTGAATTGAATTATTTATTGTTTTTTTTCATATAACGTGTTAATTTCGATACGTATAAAATACCTGAAAAAATACTGAAAACTAAAGCAATAATCAATGGAATATTAACAACTAAACGAATAACTTGGACAATATTTTGATGTTTTGAGAAAGAGAAATTAGGTCAAATAGTCATTAATAATAGCGATATAACTATCGAGATGGTTAAAATGATGGTTTTTATTTTTCCTCATTTTGAAGCAGCAACATCAATTCCGTAACCTTTCATTGCTGCTCTAACTCCATCAACAATAAGATCTCTAATAACAAATAAAATAACAATGACAAAAGGAATAAAGTTTTGTGAGGCGATTGTTAAAAATACTAAAACTGATGTTGTCATTACCTTGTCGGCGATAGGATCTCACAATTTACCAAATGCGCTAACGACATTATATTTACGTGCTAAATGACCATCAAAAAAGTCAGTAATCATTCCCACTACAAATATTGCTAATATCAACGAAATTAAAATTCTTTGGGTTACGACTCTTCAAAAATCATTTCTAATTAAGAAAGCCCCAAATACTGAAGCTGTTTCAATGTATATTCCCATACAAATCAAAAGCGGAATGATTAAAAACATTCGCAATAATGTTAATTTATTGGGCAGTTTTTTGTCAAATGATTTATTTTTTTTCATTATAAAACTCCTCAATTTTGGCTTTTATTTGCTCAATCATTTCTTTATTGAGTTCTTTGTCAATTAATTGCATTTCTTCTGCAATGTAATTTAAAGTTTCTGTTAAATTTTCTCAAGTAGTTGAGCGAGTGTCTCTTAATTTGCTGTAATGTTGCAACAATTCTTTTGTGTCCGGATTACCGATTATATACTCTTTGAAGTTTTCTTCGGTTTGTAAATCTAAAAGATATTTTCGTGCATTACCGACAATAAAAGACATTTTGAAATCACCAATACTTGGTCTAAATTTTTTCAATAAACTTTGATTTTTGTTGTAAATTAAGTCTAAATTAATGATTACTGAATCTTTAGTTGCTAAAGAATTTATGCGATGTGTCATTTCTTTTTTCTTTCTTTTCTTTTTGTTCATACGATCTTTGACGGCTGAATAAATAAAAAACGATAGTAATAAAGCTATAACAACCCCAAAAATAATTCACATCGTGCTTGATGGCATATTTCCTCCTAAAATTAATTATGTTTGAATTATAATAAATAATTGTTTTTTGGTTAATTTTATTACTCAATATTAATATTAGTTTTTAAATCTAGGTTTATGAATGTATAATTTGCCTATGAAAATTAAAAAAATAGTTAATTGATCAATTTTAACTTCTTTCGCACCCTTAATGACTTTAAGTGTGGCTTGTGACAAGCGAGATGCTAATAAAAGTTTTACTGAGTATAAAAGTGCTTTTGATAAAGCTCAACAACTATACAATGCTGTTAGAGATATTGAATACGTTTTGCCTAATGATTTAGCAAAATTTAGCATTATCAATAAATATTTAAACATTGATTTATGGAATTATAAAAGTGCCTACATCAATAAAGATTTTAAGGATAATGAATTAAAGATTTTAGGGCAAAAAGTCAATAAAAACATTGAAATAATCAATAATATTATTGCTAATAATGACAATAATGACTTCGAAAATATAAAAACACGAGTACTCGAAAAATCAGACATTTTGCAAAGACAAATAGAAACATATCGAGTTGAACGTTTTCCAATATTTTTTGCTTCTGAGCATCTATATAAACATCATAGTCAAAGCCTCGAAGATGCAATTAGTGCCAATTCGAGTTCGATATTAAAAATAATTGAATCTAAGTTTGATAATTTACTGAAATTCATAAACGATGATAATGTCAA
The DNA here is from genome assembly GCF_024834065.1 of Mycoplasma sp. CSL7475-4. Lineage (GTDB taxonomy): Bacteria > Bacillota_I > Bacilli_A > Mycoplasmatales > Metamycoplasmataceae > Mycoplasmopsis. Next base: position 24,281 of record NZ_JANUYA010000006.1, on the reverse strand, counting down.
ATCTAAACTCGAAAACATATACACTTCTCAACAAAAATACTCAATATTAACTGAAAAATTCAATATTTTAAGCACTGAGCTTGACACAAAAATGAATCAGAGTTACAAATATTTGGACTATGATTTTATCAATAATTGAAAACAATTGAAAACTGATGCAACTAAATTTAATGAGCAAAAATATTACCCAAACCAAAAATATAAAATAATTGATTTTAATTTTATTTTCGCATACTATTTGAATTATGGCTTCAATAAAAACACTGATATAACTGCCAAAAATGTTGAAGTTGATCTAGCTAATGTTGAAAGGTCTTTAAAAACCACTTATGCTTTTAATAACCATTACTACCAAAAAGTTTTGGCTAGTTACAACACATTTACATCATTTTTATGAAAAATTGGTCCCAAAGGACCTGAGTTTTTAAAAAAATATTCTTTTTTAGGGCGTTTGGAAGATTACACAAAAAATATCAATAAGTCTAACAAAATCTTTGAGCTATGAAATAACAAATTAAATCAACAAGAGCAAATTACTTATCTCGACGATTTTAGGTTTGATTTACCATATTATTTACGTCTTTACGATAACCAAATAATATGGACTAATGCTTACCAGAGTCTATATAATTCTCGAGCAAATCAAGAAAATTTTAAAGATAATTAAACTAGATTTTAATAACAAAAAAATCAAAACTATAAGTTAAGCTAGTTTTGATTTTTTGTTTTATTGTAATTATTTTTGGCGAAATTTAGCAATTTGATCTTGGCAATTTTCCAAAACATAAGCTAAATCTTTATCTCCACGACCTGATAAATTAATAATAATATCTAGGTTTTCATCTTTATGTTCTTTAGCGATTTTGATTGCTTGAGCAATAGCGTGTGATGATTCCAAAGCAGGAATAATTCCTTCAGTTGAAGAAAGTGTTAAAAACGCTTCAATTGCTTCGTTATCGTTGATGGCTACATATTCAACTAACCCTTGTTGTTTTAAGTAGGCGTGCTCTGGACCAACACCTGGATAATCTAATCCCGAAGCAATTGAGTAAACTGGATCGGCATTGCCTTGTTCATCAGCCAATAAAATCGACTTAAATCCGTGCAATACACCAACTTTACCATAAGATAAAGTTGAGGCGTGGTCTCCTTTTTTGCTGCCCTTACCTAATGGTTCAACACCAATCAACTTGGTGTTTGAAAATAAAAATGAACTAAAAGCACCAATTGCGTTAGAACCACCGCCAACACAAGCGACAATGTAATCTGGTTCTTTATTATATTTATTGTTAAATTGTTGTTTAATTTCATCTCCAATTAGTTTTTGGAAATTTCGCACCATCATTGGGAAAGGGTGTGGCCCCACCACACTTCCAATAGCGTAGATTGCGGTTTGTGATTGTTTTTTATATGATGCAAATGCGGAATCCACCGCTTCTTTTAAGGTTTGAGCTCCGTGAGTGGCAGGAATAATTTTAGCACCTAAAATTTTCATTTTTTCAACGTTTGGTTGTTGTTTAGCAATATCGACTGCTCCCATATGAATTTCACATTCTAGACCAAAATGGGCAGCAGCCACAGCCACAGCCGCACCATGACTTCCGGCTCCGGTTTCGGCAATTAGTTTAGTTTTACCAATCATTTTGGCAAAAAGAGCTTCTGCTAAACAGTGGTTCATTTTATGACTACCGCCTTCATTTAAATCTTCACGCTTGACGAAAATACGGCACTTGCCATATTTTTGCGAAAGGTTTTGACAATAATATAAAGGTGTTGGGCGTCCTTGGAAATCTTCCCGTAATTTTTTTAATTCATCTTGATATTCCTTAGTTTGCGAAATTTCACTATATTTTTGTGCGATTTCGTCAAATAATAATTTCAAGTCATCTGGTAAATATGATCCACCAAATTCTCCAAAATAACCATTTTTGTCAGGTGTGTTCGCTAAATATTGACGTAATTTTTCATTCATTTTAACTCCTATAATTTTAGTTAAATTATATAATTAAAAAGTAAAAATGTTTCGCATTGAAACATGTTTTATGTTTCTATTAAATAATGAAGGAGCGAAATGAAATATAAACCAGTTAATGATACTTCAACGATTGAAATGGTAAAAGCTAACGCTGATTTAAATGTCGATCAGTCCAAAAATGTTGTTAGGGACCCGCAAAATCAATACTCACCACGTGTTTATTCAGTCATTAGGACAGAAAAAAACATTAAGACTGTAAATATCACTTTATCTTTTTTAATAATGTTTTTTTCTGCTTGTTTTATCACGCTTGCCTGTTTTAAAGTTCCGCCGTTCAGCGATAAATACTATATTGGCTATATTATTGTTTTTAGTATTTGTGCTTTTATATTCTTTGCTCTAGGAATAAAAAACGCAATTGAAAAAAGTGCCTGAAATAAAACGATTCAAAGACACCGTGAATCTTTAAGCAATGGCGATTATGCTTCAAGTAATACTTTCCACATTGCTTATCGTTCTATTATTTTAAAAGACATCAATTTAACATGAATATTAATTTTTGTTCTAACATATTTAGGTGTTATTACGGCAGTAATATATGGCTTATACAATATTGGTAAAGTTGATTTTGAATTAAATATGTTTGGTGGAGTAATTAAAACCAATTTAGATTTTTCAAAATGGTTAGACTCAGGTTTTGGCAACACGCCGTTATTTTGCTTAATTAGCGTTTTATCAATGACTGCTTTGATTGTTTTTTACACGATTATGCGTTTAATTGATAAAAAACGTTTAAGCGATCTTGGAGATTATTTAGGCGAAAGAAGTGTTGAAATTCACGAACAAATCCAAAAAGCTAAAAAAGACAGACATAAAGCTTGAGGTATTTCTTACGCCGTTTTAGTAATTTTAACTATTTTAATACCATTAGCTTTATTGGCTTTTGGTCTTTGACGAGCAATAAGAAGAAAAAGGGCCAAAATAAGTGCATAACTCCGCCGAGCGGAGTATTTTTTATTATTTATCTTATTCACATACAATTACTTATAAATTAATTTTAATGTATAATATAAACGCTTATTATATATAAAATGGGGTAAAAACAGATAAGCAACCCCTTTCCGGGGTTACATGAAAGGAAATATGAAAAAAAATAAATTATTATTAACAGGATCACTTGTGGCTCTAGCAGCTCCAATTTCTCTTGTTGCGTGTCAAAATAAAAGATTTGATGCAAAAAGACAAAAACTAAAATTTAGTGTTACTTTCTCAAGAGGTAAAGAACAATGAAACGCACTTGATGGTGTTATCAAAGTTTACAACCAAGAAGTAGTTAAAAATAGAGAAGCTCTTCAAAAAGAAATTGATAATTTGAAAGCATCTAAAGCTGATAAAAAATTAATTAGTCAAAAAGAAGATGAATTAAAAACATACATGGAAGTTGAATTAATTCAAGATGGTTCAGGTTATGGTTCAGGACACCAAAATATCCTAAGTGCAATGAAAAACAATGACATTGTTAAGTTACCAAACCTAACCGTAAACTACGGTTCAACAATCGCTGAAATTGTTAGCCGTAATAGAGGTGTTAATCTTTCAGATGAAAAATACGGCGATTTAAAAATATTAAGAGACACCTTTGAAAAAAGATTTACTACAAACAACGACAAAATTGATGGTGCTAAAGTCGGAGGATTCTACTCAGTTCCTTTTCTAAAATCAACCGTTGCTTTTGGAATTAACGGACCAATTTACAAATATGTGTTAAAAACTCTTCAAGACGCAGGTTTCACTATTAGTGAAGATCTAGCTACAGAATTCAAACTTAATACAAATGATTGACAAGCTGACATCGACGTTATTAAAAGTGAAGGATACTTTGGTGCTCCAAAAGAAACTGCTGAAATCAACAAAATTTTCACAGATGAAAAATATCCAAACAAAACAATTGATCAATCATACTTTAATGAATTTACTAAATTCATTAAATTTATAACTGATGCAATCCAAATTTTTGCTTCATCATCTTCAGATAATTCAACCGTTGCTTTATTAGGAATTGATGACCCATCAGGTATCCTAAATACAGTTATGTATTCAAAAGTAGATGGTGACGACGATAAAATGTCATTAAAAGTTACAAATGACGCTAATGGTTCTATTACTGTTGGATTCGATTCGTTAGCCGATACCGAATCTGTGGCATACAAAAATAATGCTGAAGTTTATGCATTGATCTCTGAAGCTATTAAAAAAGGTGCACTTAAAATTTTTGGTGGCGGTTCATATTCATCATCAGAGGAAGTTAACCACAAAATTGGTGCTAACTTTGGTTCAACAGCCGGTTACAAACACAACTTCGTTGATGCTAAAAGTTTAAACCCATCAGTTAAACTACTTAAATCAATTGATGAAAAAACCAAAAAACCAAGAGCTATCTCTTCAGATGATTTTGGTAGAGCTACATTAAGCAAAGGCAAAAAACCTCAACTAAAATTCAAATACGCAAATGACTTTATTAAATCAACAGAGGAAACAAAAGCTACATACTACTGAAAATCAGCCGATACAGCTAGCGATTCAATTTACGACATACTTGATGCAACAGCAAAATCTGCTAATAAAGATTCAATTTATTTCGCAAAAATCGACGCAACTAATACCCAATTGATAGCTGATTTAGATAAAACATATGTTGGTGAAGGCAAATTATTCACAAAATTAGGTACAGTTGAAGAATACGGTAAAGGTAAAAAATCTGGAACATACGTGTTGTATAAAACCAATAGTCCATTGACAGCTACAGTTAAAAATGATGACTATGAAGCAATAGTTCCAACACCAGCAACTTCATTACAAAGAGATGAGTTAGTTGCTAAATATCCACCTAAAAAATTCAACGCTGAATCAAAATTGTCAACAGCGTTCCTACAAGGTCCTAACCTATTTGTAATCGACAACGGTGAAAGACAAAATAAAGCCGCTTTAAGATTTTTAAAATTTGTTTTTGATACAAGCCACAAATTTAACTTTGGTAGAGAACAAGATGGTCAAGAATCTGCTTTAGGATTCATTTCGAGAACAGCGTCATACGTGATCCCATACACCGGATTTGCTGACGACACTTCACTAACAAATTCAAAATCATTCAAAGAAAACAAATACTTATCATTATCATTCGACTTATTTAAAAATGAAGATGTTGTGTGATATGAAGAACCAACAAGTAAATTTGCTAACCAATTTAGAGAAGCATTTAATAGTAAATACAAAACTGAATCTGAATCAATTCGTGACTCAGGGGCTACTCCTAGTGCTTTCGACGTATTTATTGCGTCAATTAACAAAACAGTTAGAAACTTTAATAAATAATTGTACTTTCACTTTCGCTAAACATTTATGTCTGCGGACATAAATGTTTATTACGCAAAGAACGAGATGGAGAAAAATGAGATTTAAAAAAATAATTGCATCATTCTCGCTACCGCTGATTGCTACTCCAATAGCATCAGTCGTTAGTTGTGCAAAAGAATTGCCACTTGATAAAGACCACAAGACTCAATGAGATTCTAGTATTCATTTAGATCCTAAAAATAAAAGAATAAAAAATTTTGTTTTTAAGGCAGTAGTTGTCGATCATTCAGATGGTGATACAATAACAGTTCGTGCATTAGAGAAGAAACCTCAAGCCAGAATTGAAGAAGGCGGAACTTATAAATTGAGATTGGCTGGTATTGATACACCAGAAAAAAATGTTAGTGGGAATGAAGCTGACAAAATTGAACTCTTTTGAGCAAAAAAAGCATCTAAATTTGCTGAAGATACTCTAAAAGATAATCAAGTCGTATACGTATTTGCAACCGGACATGATAGCTTTAACCGGACAACCGGAGATGTATTTTTTAGTTATACGAATAATAAACCCGATTCCCTTGCTGATGTTGATAAATCATACAGCGTTGAGATAACTAAAGCGGGTTGAACATTGCCTTTCAACGCTAATAGTGGTTTAGGAATTAAAATTAAAAGTTACCAAACATTAGAATGATATACATTCAGAATGTTAGGTATGGCTTTAAAATTTGCTTACGATAATCAAAAAGGTTTTTTTGCTGTGGAAAAAGGCCAACCTAGAAAAAGTATTGAAGAATTTGCAAATATCTACAAACTTAAACCAATAGGCACAAACTATATTAATTTCTGAGCATACCAAAAAAATGCTCGCAAAGAAATTGACAATGTTTTTAACATTGACAATGACGGAAAAGTCTATACCCCAGACGACCAATATAAATAATTAAAAGGAATCATTATGAAAGATAATAAACCAGAAATGTCAAATGAAAAACGTTATGGCTTTTTAGCTTCAGATTATGCAGAATATCAAAAAATTCTTGCAAACGTGATTGCTAAACAAGAAGAAAAAGATCTTCCTGCTATTGAATTAAAAAACGTTTATATTGATTTTGGTGAAACTCTTGCTGTTGATGACGTTAGTTTTAAAATTCCCGAAGGAAAATTAGTAACCTTACTAGGTCCTTCAGGTTCAGGTAAAACTACTGCGTTAAACGCTATTTCAGGTCTATTAACAATCAGTAGTGGTAAAGTTCGTTTTTATGGTAAAAATGTGACAACATTAACCCCACAAAAACGTAAGATTGGTTTTGTGTTCCAAAACTATGCACTTTACCCTCACATGAGTGTTTATGATAACATTGCATTCCCATTGAAAAATGATGCAAGCTGAAAAAATGACGTTATCACTGCTAGTTTAGTAGCTAAAACTAAAATTAATAATATTTACTTAGAAGCTTTAGGAGCTAGTGAAGAAGAAAGAAATGACTACTTACAAGCTGTAGTTAATACTAGAGCTGTAATGGATGAGTTAGAGAGATTAGCTTCAAGAAGCATATCTCGTCGTAGAAAAAAACTTTCACAAGCTCAAAGTAACTATAAATTAGCTTTAAATAAATTTGAAGCTAAATCAACTATTCTTTCAAAAAATGTTTTAAAACGTTTTGACCGTTTGAAAGAAGATTACAACAAAATTATTTCTAACATTGCTTATCAACACCAAATTAACAAAGCTAATGGTGTTGATATTGAGTTTAGAAATCTAGATATTGAAGATGAAATTATTGCTTCTGGATTGCTAAAATATAGAGCGCCAAAAGTAACTAAGACTGATGCTCCAACACGTTATGATTGATTATTCACAAATAAATATCTAGCGCTAGAAACACTATATAAACAATATCAACAATTAAACGCTAAAGTTGCCGCTGAAGATAAAATGCAATTTTCTAAATCAGACGCAATGAAATTAGCAAAAATGGAATACAAATTGCTACGCAACCAAGCAAGAGTTAAATACTCAATGAAAATGATTGATATTTTAAGAGAAAATTCACAAAAAATCGCTGATTTAAAACAAGAATTAAAATTAGCTGAAAAAGAACTAAAATCAATTGGTAAAGAAGATGTTAAAAGAGCACACAGAAATCTTAAAGTCGTACCTAAAATCATGAAAAGTGAATATGCTCGTCTAGAAAAAGAACTGGATGCAAAATACAATTTTAAAGAAATTGTTAAAAAAGATAGCAAGTTACGTAACTTTGAATTATCTCAAGAACAAAGAGATTTAATTGAAAAATATTCTAAAGAAGTTGTTACTATCAAACAAGCTATTCACCGTGATGTTTTAGAAGTTGCTAAACGTGTAGAGATTCTTCAAATTCTACAAAAAAAACCTACTAGATTATCTGGTGGACAACAACAACGTGTGTCAATTGCACGTGCGATTGTTAAAAAACCAAAAATCTTATTGATGGATGAACCATTGTCAAACTTAGATGCTAAACTACGTATCAACACAAGACAATGAATCCGTGAAGTTCAACAAAGTTTAGGAATTACAACCGTATTTGTTACTCACGACCAAGAAGAAGCTATGTCAATTTCTGACATTATTGTATGTATGTCAACAGCTAAAGTACAACAAATGGGTACACCAATGGAACTATACAATAAACCAGCAAACCAATTTGTTGCTCGTTTCTTAGGTATGCCAGAAATGGGAATTATCCCTTCTGAATACGCTAATGGTTTACTAAAAGTAAACGGCGTTGAAATTCCAGGAATTAAATTAAGCGGTAAAGACAATGCTTTAGTAAACGTTGGTGTTCGTGCAGAAGATTACAAAATTGTGTTAGAAGATGTCGAAAACGCACAATTCCACGGTGTTGTTACTACCGTTGAACAATTCGGTAAAGAATCAAAATTAACTGTTAAGTTAAGCGACGATATTAAATTGAACTTCTTAGTTCACAATAAATTCAACTTCAAAGTTAATGACCAAATACACTTTAACGTACCTACTGATAGATTACACATTTTTGACTCAGTAAGCGAAGAAAGAATTGAATACGATGTTCAATAATTTCCTTAAAATAAAAAGCTTTGAAACAAATAGCAAGTTTATCTTTAATTTTGCTATTAACAAACAAGCGAAAAGAAACAATGCGATTTCAGAATCTGTTGTCGATCGTCGTACGCCATTTTTAGCCGCATTGTTACTAATATTACCTGCATTATTAATCCTAATCACCTTCACTGTTGTTCCTTTTATTTACAACATTAAAGATACCTTTTATAAAGTTATCGATACCAATACAGGTGCTTCGCAATTTGTAGGTTTTAATAATCTTACCAACTTATTAGGTCAATTAACTTTTGCTGTCGGTGTTAGAAACTCATTTATTTATGGTCTTTTAGTTTTACCATTCTCAATGACCGTATCATTATTGATTTCATCACTGATAGCAACAGTAATCCGTAAGAAGTTAAGAGGTTTTTTACAAACAGTATTCTTCTTACCATATATTACTAACATAGTTGCTGTTTCTTTGGCCTTTGTTCAAATTTTCCAAGTCAATGGACAATTTAACCAACTATTTAGATCACTAGGTTTTTCTGCTAATATCAACTGATTAGGTGGAACTGATGAAACTGCATTCAAATCACTATTTGTTATGCTAATTAATGGGGTGTGAGGTTCACTAGCCTTCAACATCTTATTATTCAGTACCGCAATGTTATCTGTTGATAAAAACTTATATAGATCAGCCTCAATTGATGGTGTAGGGGGCACTAAACAATTTTTCACTATCACCCTTCCATCGATTCGTAAAACCATTTCATTTATCATGACAATGGGAATTATTAACGGAATTAAAGTTTTCCCATTAGCATTATTCGAAAACGTACCAGATAAAGCTTTTAGTGCTGGTGCTTCAACAATTATGCTATATGTATATAAATTTGCTCAAGCTGGACAATTTGAATTATCTGGTGCTGCGTCAATAATTTTATTCATTATTGGTGTGTCATACTCAACAGTAATTCGTTCAGGATTTAGAATTTTAACACTAGTATCACTAAATAAAGGAGAATCTGATGTTTGAAACAAAATTAAAAATTCGTCAGAAATTAGCGAACATAAAGCTAAAGCACAAGCGCGATTCAGTTACTCAACAAGTACATGATAGTTCTTTAGTTTCTTTATTTACTAAATACTTAATTAAATTAATATTACTAGTGTTTTTCGCAATGATTATTATCATTCCTTTTGCTTATATGATTTTATTAGCCTCAACTAATAACGCACAAGCAGATCAAATTCGAAATGGTAGTGCTGGTATTTGACCACAACACTGAGAATTTGGTAAAAACATTCGCTCAGCGGCGACTGGTAGCACCACTGACTTTTGACCTTGACAAGCAGAATGACAAATTGGATACTTATTCTCATTCACTTTAACATTCTCAAACGTTTTATTATCAATTGTTTTAAAAATCTTTGTCACAATGTTATTAGGCTACGCCTTTAGCCTTAAAAAATGAAGAGGTAAAGAATTTGTTTGATTTATTTTAATGACTCTGCTAGTTTTACCGGAAGTAGCCCTACTTTCGGGTCAAAGGAAAGTTGTTACGGAAATAAGTAAAATAATTTCGCCAGCCCAAAGCGATAAAATTGGACAATTCGGATATAACTTGTTCTTGATTGCTATTCCATTCGTTGCATCGATTTTCAATGCCTTAATGTACCGTAACGCTTTTGAATCAATTCCAAACAGAATTAAAGAAGTAGCGATGGTTGATGGAGCAGTTGGTGCAAAATACTTATTTAAAGTTGCCATTCCAATGGTTGCACCAACAACATTAACTATCATTATTCTGACAACTCTAGCTTCATGAAACTCATTCCTATGACCTAACATTATTGCTGGTACTGGTTATAGAGTTATGTCGGTGTGATTGTTTGACGTCGGGGTGGATCACTCCACTCAAGATGAAAGACAATTCTACAACATCAAAATGGCCGGAGCAATTCTAGTTATTTTACCTATGTTTATTTTCTTCTTATTTGCTCGTAACAAAATTATGAACGCAATTTCGCGTCAAGGAAGCACAATTAAAGGATAATCTATGAAAAAAATTAACGTTAAAAAGAGCACAATTTTGTGATTATTTATTGGGATATTTTCTCTAGTGGTCATGGTATTGTGTGCCATAATTATTTATCGTATAACTACTGGTATCGAATCAATTAAACACGTCAGATTTGAAGAATCAATTATTGGTGATGCACTTGCGTTTAAAGCATATGCAATTGGAATTTTAGCCTTTCTTTCAGTAATTTTCGCAATCTCGGTTGCTACATGCTACTTAGGATTTAGATCATGAAATTACAGCGCTACGCTTTAGGATAATGATGAAGAAAAAATTAATTTTAAGTCTATCAGCAATTTCTGTTGCTACCCCAATTACTGTTGTATCATGTTCAAATCCTTTTAAAGATACTGAAGGCATTAAAAATGCTAAATTCCAATATAATAACAATAATATATTCAAAAATAAATCTTACGCTCAATTTGAGTCTCAATACCTTTCAAGACTTTATCCACAAAACACACAGCAAGAAAAAGAAGATTATAAAGAAGTTTCAAAAGTGTTCAAAAGATTTTTTGATAACATCGACGATGTTTTATTCTTCGACATGCAACTATTTCACCAAAAATTCATTCTTTTAGGCAATAAATTGAATAATGTATATTCATCTGTTGACGAAGATGGTGATGTCGAAAGAAGATACGCTGCTTTGAATAAAAATTCATTAATTGCCTTAATACAATATATGTACGATAATACCCCTTATTCATATAATGTTTTAAACAAAGTTTGAGATGGTACGAAATATCGTGACATTGACACATTTAATGAAAATATCGTATTTGAATTCAACAAATCTCCAGTTGATACTGAAATTGATGCTATTTCAATTATCCCTAACGAAGTATTTGAAATTTTTAGATCGAACGAATTTAGAAACAACCCTAATTTTTCTAATTTTAAATTAGCATACAGAAAGATAATTGATACATATCAAATGTTGATTCATAAAATCGATGAACACGAACATCCAATTCAAAAAGCTCTAGCTCCAATTTACTATGTATTAAAAAATCCAACGCCAAATAAATATATTAATGAAAACTACGCAAGTACTATAGCTGGTAAATACGCTTTAATTAAGCCAAAAGAATTTGCAAAGTTAGGCGATGCTCAAAAAAGAATCACAGAATTTACAAAAGACCCAATTGCCTACTTTAATTACTTAAAAGAGAATGAATTTCTTAATGATGCGTTTAACAAAACAACAAATAAATTCAAGCAAACTTTTGACGAAGCTATTGATGCGTGAAAACAAGGTATTGGTAAATACGGATTCGTTCAATTGATTGCCTTCTCGCTATACTTAGATAACCCAACTAATATTCAGATTTTAGCATTCAATAAAAACGGAGATAAAACATACATGGTTGAATATAATGACGGAACACACAAATATTTATTCAATGCAATTGCTGATTTCCAAAACAGCGATAAAACAAGTTTAACAATTTACGAAAACAAAGATCAACTACAAGCTCAAGGATACACACTAAGCGAAGACACATTCTCGTTATTCGCTCCTGTATCAAGTTGAAAATAATCATTATTAAATTAAACTCACGATAATGTGAAAATTAATTCGAAAGTTCGAGTGAAACACAATAGATAAAATTTATTGTGGAACTTGAACTTTTTTTATAATGGAAAATTGTATTTTATGAGTATATACTATCTATTAAACAATAAAAATAATGATATTTCCAAAAAATAATTTTTGGAAATATCATGCATGAATTAGTGTGTTTTAAAATAGTATCAAAACAGACTAAATTTAAAGCACAAAGGTATTTATGATTTTACAATACCAATAAAAAAGCTTGAGAGCATAACGGAATATGCATTTTGCTGCGGCTTTTATTAAACAAAGCTAAACTTTTTCCAAAGTGCCTTTTCAGTTAACTTAACATAACAATTCATGAAATAAAATAGTTGTGTTATTTTTATTTGCGCAAATTTAATACATACGATACGAGCTTAAAAACATCCATAGCGCCAAAAACAAAACTGTTCTAGTATTATTAAAACTTGCAGAGAATTTTGATTTTAATCAGATTAGCAATGTTTTAGCGCAAAAAAAGTCAACAATGCAAATAAGATTTTGGAGAGCTAATTTTTAAAATTCCAAAAGAATCTATGAATCGCAAGGATTAAAAAGCATAAACAAATACAGTTTTAATGGATTAAATAAGGATAAGAAAAATCAATAAACCAATTTCTGTTTTTATCACACAAAAAGTTATAATTTTATTTTAATTTACTATGGAATGAGAAATATCGATCTAAACAATGAAACGAAAATATGGTTTTTCATACATTATTCAAGAAATCTATGAAATTTTATATTGAATTATATTGTATAATAAAAAAAAAAGAAAGGAATTTCGATGTCTAAGAAAAAAATGTTATTGATACCAGCTTTTAGCTCGCTAGCATTATTTGCGCCAATAGTTGCTATTTCGGAGGTTCATACAGCTGATAAAGAACAAGAATATCCTTATCAATTATCACCTAAAGAAAATACACCTGAAAGTCTTTTTTCAAAATATTACTATGATAATATTGATGAATTAGCCGGCATAGATACTAGTGTTCTTGAACTAAGTCTAAATGAATCTAATCTACAAAAAGTAAAAGATTTTAAAAATACAAAAAGATTTGAATTGTATAAAAAGGTTATGGGTAAAGATTTTACTAATTTTATCAAATATGACTTAAAGCCTTTTATTGATAGTATTGCAGGCGATTCCGCCTTACAAGAATCATGACAAGGAGAAGATAAACTAATTAATCTTACCTTTGATAAATTGAATGCAAGTAATTTACTACTTAATGACTTTAGATCTAACTTAATCAAATTAATTGAAGCCAGTGTTGATAAGTTATTGAATAAAAACAATGTAGTTGATGATGAATATAATAACTCGGACTTATTCGAAAAAATTCTTGAACAATACAAAAAACTTTATAAAAACTCGACTTTTAGAGACGCTTTTAAAAAATTTGTCATAAAATATAATGAATATTTAAAATTGATTAATGAAAATTATAAAGTACCGGTCAATGGAGAACCAAATCCCAAAATCATTTCTACTGATTATTTACAAAACGCAAATTACTACCTATTTTCTTTACCTCCATCTCTGTTTACTCTTGAAAATTTAACAACAGACAAAATGAGTGAAAAACTAAGTGGAATTTATGAAGATTTAGCGACAAACTTTTTTGACGCCCAAATCCAAACATTTCCAACTTCACGGGAAGTAAATGAGAAAAAAGCGTGAGCGGCAGAACAAGTTAAAAATGATTTTGAGACGAACGGGTACACAATTAAAGCAACCAAACGTTTAGCAGTTTTTGAAGATAGGATCGATGTTTTAGCTAATTATATTTCCAGAGAAAAAATTAAATCTTCTACTATTGAAATTTTTTTATATAGTGGAGAACTTGTTTTCAACTTATTCAATTCAACTGATTTCACTAGTACATTAACTTGATCTTACACACAAGGTTTTTTCTCACTTTTTAGAGTATTACTGACTCAGGAAAATGATATTAAATTAAATCAACGTAACGCCTATAACTATGATATATATTCGAAATATGAGGCCCCCGTTGACTTATTAGCTTTGGCGAGTGGATGACATACTTACCATCCATGGCAAACTTATGAAAAAACAAATTTGAGACCGCTATATCAACCGCCGTCGTGAATTTTGGATTTATTGAGTAATAACAATGAAAACCTGCCGGTTATAAGTCGAAAAGACAATGAATTTAAACAGATTTTTTTAAAAAACTATTCTCAATATATTAATTTTATTAATAATGTCGATTTAACATCTGTGTACTTAGGGAGTGTTTTTATTGACAAAAATATAAGTAGTATATCCTCTTATTATAAACCATATGCTGTTGATATATACAATTCATTACTTGTTGTGAAAGATGAAAATGATAATGATAACGATACCTACCACGCTTTTAAAGGTCTTATCAAAAAAATTGTAGACTGATATGATGAAACTTACATTAAAACTGGACAAAATACATTTGATAACTGAAATAAATATAGTAATTTACTAAATCGGATATATTTAATTTTAAGATCAAATCTAGTTGTTGATAGAATTTCAAATGAAACAAACCCACTTACGATCACAAATGTGTCTAATAATTACTTTCAAAATCTAGTTGTTGAAAATATTACTAAATATATTCAAGATAATGGTTCATATCAGGCACTTTTTGATAACATTGAAGTTAACGCAGATGAAGACGGAGAAAAGAAAGTTCCTATTCTTGAAAAAATCGAAATTTTAAATAATCTAAACCCTTATACAGATAATATTAGATCTTCATATTGAAAAAATGGAACTAACATTAATGGCTGACCAGAAGATTATCCGGGTCTTACTAAATTCTCATCTTTGTTTGTACTTAGTTTTCCATTAAACACCCAAGTTAAATCTAAATATAATGGTTTTTTAAATAAAGGTGAATATGATCTATTAACAACCGATGAACAAAACAAGTACATACAAAATACATTAGGTCAAGATGATGCATACTGGATGATTATCGAAACAATGGACAAACATTTGAAGGATAAGATTCAGTCTATAGCAACATTCGAGCAATATCGCAAATTTAAACCTTGATTTGACGACTTAACTAATTTATATAGTAATGATGAATTATCAGGCAAATTTGTAGATTTTATTATTAGTCTTAGAAACAATGTACCTTATGATAATTTCACCGATGAACTAAATGATTTGTTAAAGCCAGATTTGTATTCGAAACTTAAAGCAGTTAAAATTAAGGATAATGATACGAAAATCCAGCAATACTATGATCGTTTATATGAAGCTTCTCAAATAAAATTAGAAGATTTTGCTAATGTTTCTAAAAACTTACCTAAATTCATTGCGGCCTTATCGAAAGCTAGAGAGGTTAAAGCCAGTGAAAAATACACAGGAAGTGATGTTGATAGTTCGAAAAAAGCAATTTTTGATTTGTTTATTAATCAATACGAGCATCAACTAACAGATTCAAAATTGAATTCATTATTAACTAATAAACAATTACTTAATGAAATTGATACAATTGATTTTGTTATCAAATTGTTAGAACCTAATTCTGAAGTTGAATCAACAAACACAATTAACGTTAATACTTTAAAAGAAATTTTGAATCAAGAGTTAGATTCATACCTAACTAGAATCGACGAAAATATTGCTATTTTACCAACTACCGATGAGTGAAATACAGATGATTTAAAAAACACAAAACAAGCTCTAATTAACAAAATTAATGAACACAAAGATAGTATAAATGAAAAAAATGACCTTGATTCTCTTTTCACATTAATTAAACCGATTACAGCATTAGAAAGTGAGATTCAAAAGTTTGATGAATCAAATAAAGTTGAGACATTGATTATTAATAAGCTAAACACTTTCCCTGCAGAAATTAAAGACGAATTAAAAGCGGCTAACAAAAATAATGCACACAATATGGACTTAATCAATATTTTGACTAAAATTAATAACAAGCCCGATTCAAACCCGTACGAAGATTTATGGCAGCAATTGAACGAGAGAATTTCTAATTTACAAACTCTTTATAATGATGCATTACATAACATTAATGCAATCAATAATTCAGAATTCAACTCATTTAAGTTAAATTATGGCGATGTTATCGAAAGTGTTGAGTCTTACTTTACTCAGGAATACGATCGTTTGAAAAATGAAATTGCGAAAGAACCAAGTAAGTACGGTTTACTTGACTTGTATCCTTCTTACTATAATTTAGAAGCTGAACTTAAAAGAATGAACATTGTTGCCGCATCATTATTAACCGTCGTGCCTCATTTGAATGAAGAACAAGCAAAACTTTTACAAAAATTCATTGATGATCACTCATATATTCCGGATCCACATTATTTCCGAGATTCAACTTTTGAAAAATATGCAATTACAAATGTCGACTTCACCATCGCATTATTAGACAAAATAAAACAAATCACCCAGGAATTAGATGCTAAAAATACCAATTTAACTACCGCTCAAGAATTAATTAAAGCCAATCAGGCGGCAATTGAAGCAGCTAAACAACAACATAATGCTGATTTAGCCAGATTAGAAGAATTGGAAAAACAAAACCAAAAATTGCGTGACGAATTAGCTAAATTAAAACAAAGTCCAAAAGAAGAAAAAATAACTCCAACCCCATCTGAAAATCATAAAAAACGATCTATAAACAATAGTGATAATATCGGTATTATTATACTTTTAACTATTGTAATTGTTTCTTCGTTAATTTTATTAAGCATTATTTCAACTAGAAAAATTCTAAAGAAACAATAAATCATTACTAAAAACACCAACTAGCAAATACCTGGTGTTTTTTGTTTTGGGCATTTCGCGCTGAAAAGAGAATGCAATTAATACTAATTGAAAAAATAACTTGTGAGCTATTTTAATTTTAATTTGATTAATAAAAATCTTAAAGAAAACAGTCAACAATGTGAAAAAACAAAAGTTTCGTTTTTCTTAAATTTGATAAATGACAACTTTTGTTTTTATTTCACGTGATATATTTTATAATTAATAATTTTGTATATTTTTTAATTTAATGTATAATCTTGCGGATTAAGAAAGGGGGCTATATGAAAAAGAAAAAAATATTATTATTTCCAATACTTAGCTCGTTTGCAACATTAACTCCAATGGTTGCCATTTCAGAAACCTATGTTATTCCAAAAGAAGAAACACAAACTTTTCAATTAGGACCTAAAACAACTGCATCGGGGGGTCTTTTTGAAAATCATTACTATGATAACATTGATGAATTAGCAGGCATAGATCCTAGTGGTCTTAACTTAAGTTTAAGTGACTCTAGTTTACAAAAAATAAATGAGTTTAAAAACACAAAAAGATTTGATTTATACAAAAAAGTTATGGGTAAAGAATTTACGAATTTTATTAAGATTAATTTTAAAACATTTATTGATAATATCACAACCGATACGACTCTACAACAATCATGACAAGGTGATATGGAATTATCTGAAATCACTTTTGATAAGCTAAAGCAAAAAAATTTATTGTTTTTAGATTTTAGATATAACTTAATCAAGTTGATTGAAGCTAGCGTCAATCAATTGATGAACAAAAACGGTATTGTTGATGATGATTACAATAACTCACCTTTATACGAACAAATTCTTGAACAATATAAAAATCTTTATGAAAACGAAAATTTTAGAAACGCTTTTAAACAATTTGTCACAAAATATAATGAATATCTAAAGTTAATTAACGAAAATTATAAAGTTCAAGAAAATGGAGAGACAAATCCCAAAATTATTTCTACCGAATATTTAGATAACGCGAATTATTACTTATTTTCTTTACCTAAATCTTTATTTACCATTGAGAACTTAACAACAAGTAAACTAGGCGAAAAATTAACAGAAATTTATCGGGATTTGGCAACAAACTTTTTCGGCGCGCAAATCCAAACATTTCCCGCTTCACAAGAAGTAAATGAGAAAAAAGCGTGAGCTGCAAGTCAGGTTTTGAACAATTTAAGTACAAGTGAATATTCAACTAAAAGATATAAAAACCTAGCGATTTTTACGGACAGGGCTGATGTTTTGACTAAATATATTTCAAGACGAAAGTTCACATCTAGTAACGCTAGCATTCAAAAAACTTTAGATGATAATGATCTTATTTTGAACTTATTTGACGCAGATAATAATATTAATTCGATAACTCGCATGTCCTCTAATTGATTTTCATTGTTTTTTAGTTTACTCTTAACTCAAGAAAATGATCTTTATTTAAATCAACAAAATGCTTATAATCACGATATATATTTAAAATACGAAGCCCCTATTGACTTTTTGGCTCTAGCTACGGGATGACACTCTTATGAATCGTCAAATCCTTATAGTAGGCTAAATCTGACACCGCTATATGAACCTGCGCCGGTAATTTTAAATCTATTAAGACATAATAATTCAGATATGCCGGTTAAAAAACGAAAAGATAGTGAATTTAGACAGACTGTTTTAAAAAATTACTCTCAATATATTAATTTTATTAATAACTTGGATTCTGAACTAGTGGTTAATAAAGAGTTTTTTAACACTTATAACTTAGGAAACACGGTCAATTTCCATACTAATGTTGCTGCGCATATATCTGATTCATTACTAGTTGAAAAAGACGAAAACGATAATGCCAATGACACCTATCATTCATTTAAATTACTTATTAAAAAAGTTGTAGACTGGTATGATGAGACTTATATTAAAACTAGACAAAATACAATTGATAATTGAAAAAAATACAAGCATTTATTAGAGATAATATATCTTATTATAAGATCGAATTTATTAGTTCATAAAATTACGAATGAATCACATGAAATTTCAATCGAAAATATTTCAAATAATTATTTCCAAAATTTAATTGTTGAAAATATTAATAAGTATATTCAAGATCACGGTTCATATCAAGCCCTTTTTGATAACATTATTGTTACTGACGCTGAGGATAGAGAAAAAGATGTTCACATTCTTGATAAAATCAAAACTTTGAATGATTTGAGCCCTTACGGAAAGGAAATTTTTTATTCATACCTTGATAATTCAACTTACATTTATGGCTGGCCAGAGAATTATCCGGGATATTCTAAATTCTCTTCTTTATATTATTTATATCTTCCGTTTAATGTAGAAGTTAGATCTAAATACAACGGTTTTATAAATAAAGGTGAGTATGATCGTTTAACACCTGACGAACAAGATAAATACAAAGAAAATACATTAGGTCAAGATAATTTATATTGAATGATTATTGAAAAAATTGACAAACACTTGAAAGATAAAATCAATTCTATAAGAACATTCGAAGAGTATCATGAATTTGAACCTTGATTTATTGATTTAACTAATTTATATAGTAATGATGAATTATCAGGCAAATTTGTAGATTTTATTATTAGTCTTAGAAACAATAAACTTTACGATAATTTTACTGATGAATTGAATAATTTAATAATGCCAGATTTATTTTCGAAACTTAATAATGTTGAAATTAAAAATAGTGATACCAAAATTCAACAATACTATGATCGTCTATATGAAACATCTCAAATAAAATTAGAAGATTTTGCTAATGTTTCTAAAAATCTGCCTAAATTTATTGCGGCCTTATCGAAAGCTAGAGAAGTTAAAGCTAGTGAAAAATACACAGGAAGTGACGTTGATAGTTCAAAAAAAGCGATTTTTGACCTATTCATTAATCAATACGAAGGTCAATTGACTGACTCAAAATTGAACTCACTGTTAACCAACAAACAATTACTTAATGAAATCGATACAATTGATTTTGTTATCAAATTATTAGATCCAGAATCACAAGTTGAATCAACAAATACCATTAATGTTGATACTTTAAAACGAATTCTCAATCAAGAGTTAGATTCATACCTAACTAGAATCGACGAAAATATTGCTATTTTACCAACTACCGATGAGTGAAATACAGATGATTTAAAAAACACAAAACAAGCTCTAATTAACAAAATTAATGAACACAAAGATAGCATAAATGAAAAAAATGACCTTGATTCTCTTTTCACATTAATTAAACCGATTGCAGCATTAGAAAGTGAGATTCAAAAGTTTGATGAATCAAATAAAGTTGAAACATTGATCATTAACAAACTAAACACTCTTCCTACAGATATTAAAGACGAATTAAAAGCAGCCAATAAAACTAATGCTCACAATACGGACTTAATCAGTATTTTGACTAAAATTAGTGACCAACCTGATGCAAACCCATACGAAGAATTATGACACCAATTGAACGAGAGAATTTCTAATTTACAAACCCTTTATGATGATGCATTACAAAATATTAACGCAATCAATAATTCAGAATTCAACTCATTTAAGTTAAATTATGGCGATGTTATCGAAAGTATTGGGTCCTACTTTAGCCAAGAATATGATCGTTTAAAAAATGAAATCGCTAAAGAACCAAGCAAGCTAGGTTTACTTGACTTGTATCCTGCTTACTATAATTTAGAAGCCGAACTCAAAAGAATGAATATTGTTGCAGCGTCACTATTAAGCGTTGTACCTCATTTAAATAAAGAAGAGGCCAATCTTTTACAAAAATTCATTGATGATCACTCATATAGTCCAGATTCTCATTATTTCCAAAATTCAACTTTTGAAAAATATGCACTTGCAAATATTGACTTTGTTAACGCATTATTAGACAAAATAAAACACATCACTCAAGAGCTAAATACAAAAAATACTGATTTAACTAACGCCCAAGAATTAATTAAAGCTAATCAAGCGGCAATTGAGGCGGCTAAACAACAACATAATGCTAATTTAGAAAAATTAGAAGAATTAGAAAAACAAAACCAAAAATTACGTGATGAATTAGCTAAATTAAAACAAAGTCCCAATGAAGAAAAAACAACTCCAGCACCATCTAATACAGATAAAAAACAATCTATAAACAATAGTAATAATATTGCTATTATTTCAATTTTAGCTATTGTAATTATTTCTTCACTAATTTTATTAACCATTATTTCATCTAGAAAAATTCTCAAAGAACAATAATTATTAACAAAAAACACCAACCGCTAAAATGGCTGGCGTTTTTTGTTTTGTTTTATGTTTTTCCCACTAAAAAGGGAGCGTTTGAACAGAAGCAATCACAAAACATATCTAAAAAATACAATTTGAATAATGATTGTCAATGTTTTATTCATATTATATTGGTTAAAAACTAGTTCGCTAAGCTAGTAATATTTCTTTAGGTAATGCTTTTGTGGTAATTTTTATATTATTTGTCTGTAATTATTTTAAGAGCTGGTAAGTTTGTTAAAATTATGATAATTAAGGAGATTTATGAAAAAAATATTTGCTTACGATCTAGATGGGACTTTGTTTGTTAAAGATAATTCGATGCATGCAGACACTCCTGAAGCCCTAGCAAAAGTTCAAAAAAGCGGTCATTACAATGTTATAAGCACCGGGAGAGCACTTAATAATATTATTCAAGCTTTGGGCGATAAAATCAATCTTTTTGAATACATTTTAGGCTCAAACGGCTCAATTCTGTATGAAGTTAAAACAGGGCAAGTAAGAATTTTTGCTAAAGTTAATTTGGATGCTTTCGATCTTGCTTTACAAACAACAAAAGATAGCGACTTTTTATTGCGAGTAGATACACCAACAAATTCATTATGATACATTAATAATTTATCGAGTGCCAAATGAGTCGACAAACAAAACAGAATGGACCTAGCAAAAGTTTTGAATTTGGCCACACTTGAGCAAACGCAAAATTTTGCCAAACAAAACAAAGACAATATAATTCAAATTGCTTTACGTGGTGATAAAACAGAAATTTATCAAGTTTATGAAAAATATCAAAGTCTAATTGGTGCTAATTATGAAGTTAAATATACTAATGAGGTTTATATTGATATTAATGGTCTAAATAACAATAAATGAAGTGGGTTAAAACAAGTGGCTGAGCTTGCCAAAATAGATATTGCTAACATTGTTACTTTTGGTGACTCGGGCAACGATGTTGAAATGCTAAAAAACGCCGGTTTAGGAATTGCCATGGGCAATGGTACATTCGAGGCTAAAAGTGCTGCTAAAAAAATAATTGGCGCTAATGACACTAATGCCATCGCCACGACAATCACGGAATTGATATAAAAAACATAAAGCCAAGAGCTTTATGTTTTTATATATTAATTATTTTTCAGCATCGATAAGCAATTTCATTGCTTTAGTATCGGCTGCGTTTAAGAAAGTATTGTAGGCTTCCATCATATCACTTAAATTAAATTTGTGAGTAATAAGTTTTGAAACAGGTAATTTTCCGGTTGAAACTCCATTGATTAATAATGGTGTAGTATTGGTGTTAACTAATCCAGTTGTGATGGTTAGGTTTTTGATTCATAGATTTTGAACGTCAAAATCTACTTTTTTACCGTGTACTCCAACAACAGCGATGTGACCACCGGCTTTAACGATTTTTTGACATGTGTCTCATGTTTGAGGCATACCAACAGCTTCGATGGCTACATCAACTCCGTCAGCACCAACGATTTTTTGAACATCGGCTAATAGATTATCTGATGGAACAATAGTGTGGGTTGCTCCTAATTCTTTAGCTAATTTTAGTCTGTTTTCGTCAAAGTCAATTACTATAATGTTTGCTGGTGAGTATAGTTGTGAAGTTAATAAAACTCCCATTCCAACAGGTCCAGCACCAACAATAGCGATTGAATCACCTGGTTTTACATTACCATATTTAACACCGATTTCGTGTCCTGTTGGTAATGCATCTGATAACATAACTGCTACTTCATCTGAAATTGTCTCTGGATATTTGTATAAACTGTTATCAGCGAAAGGAACTCTCACGAATTCGGCTTGTGTACCGTCAATCATGTAACCGAATTTTCATCCACCTTCGTCTTCACGACAGTGTGAGTATAGTTGTTTTCTACAGTTGTCACATTTTCCACATGGTGTAACACATGAAATTAAGACTTTGTCTCCAACTTTGATGTTTGAAACGGCTTCACCAACCGATTCAACAATACCGATTCCTTCGTGTCCTAGGATTCTCCCTGAAGCAACTTCTGGGTTTTTTCCTTTATAAATACCTAAGTCAGTTCCACAAATTGTTGTTTTTGTTACTTTAACAATTGCGTCGGTTGGTTTTTGAATAACTGGTTTATCTACCATTTCTAGCGAGATATTGTGGTCGCCATGGTAAACTAATGCTTTCATTTTCATAGTATCTGTATTCTCCTAATGTAAAGATTGATAAAAAATTATCGAATTTATTATAGTAAATTTGATTGTGAATTTTAGTTTTTTGCAAAAATTTTTTTTATACATAATACGTATTAATTTTTTAGGCCTATATTTAACGGCAATTAGTAAATTCTAAAATAAAAACATTAGTTTTTGCTACATATACCATTTTATTTATGCGAATGTAGCAAAACAAATAAAAAATCATATATAGGCGTTTTTTTACTCTTAAATAATTATTTTTGATTTTATTGCTCCGTTTTCCTAAATTAACGTTTTATTTTTTCTAAATAAACAAATTATTTATCGAAAACAGACTTAAATTTATTTGATATTTTATTTTTATTTCGCTTATTGGGAGCAAAATAGTTGCCAAAACGCTACAAAAAAATAAAAAAAATTTGGCTTTTATCGCCAATATGTAATTTATTTTGGAATGAAGGCATAAAAATCTATTAAACAACATGCTAATTTTAGTTGCTTTCAAAAGGTAAATACAGTTTTAATCAACCAAAAATTATGATCTAATTAATACTTATATTAATATTAATATTAAAATTTGTACCTTATTATATTTTGCTATTTTTTTATTTTTAAATAACTGATTAAAAAAAATAAAAAAAATGTTTTGATCTTATCAATAATAATGTATATTTATATCACGGCAATTGTGAGATATGTCCGTAAAACAAGCACTAAAAAAATTTTAAAAAATATTTTTTCTAAATTAAAAAATGTGCTAACATTATATAGCAATTGTTCTTAACAATGCAAATCGTTCTTTGAAAACTAGATATATAAACATGACGAAGTCAATTTTTTCGAGAGTTTGATCCTGGCTCAGGATGAACGCTGGCTGTGTGCCTAATACATGCAAGTCGAGCGAAGTACTTTTGTACT
>NZ_JANUYA010000005.1 GCF_024834065.1 Mycoplasma sp. CSL7475-4 | reverse complement strand
ACACCACGAAGAAGGATCAGCTCCTGCTGCTGGTGGACAAGGAACAGAAGAACACCACGAAGAAGGATCAGCTCCTGCTGCTGGTGGACAAGGAACAGAAGAACACCACGAAGAAGGATCAGCTCCTGCTGCTGGTGGACAAGGAACAGAAGAACACCACGAAGAAGGATCAGCTCCTACAGGACCTGCAGCACCAGTTGAAGGATCACATGGTGCTGGTGAACAACCAACAGCTTAATTAATCAATATAGTTTAAACATCATTGCGTATAGCTTTGATGTTTTAATTAAACAATTTATTAGAAATATTAACTCAAATGTTATGAGTATATTAGGCGGTTAATTCAATTTAAGTATTTTAACTTCAAAACAATTTATTTAATCTTTTAAATAGACAAACGCAAAATGTTTTGAGTATAAAGAAACCCCATTAATGAATAGGTTTAAAATTACCAATACACAAAAACACCTTAACAAAAATACCTTAAAAATATCGCATTAATTCTAGTATAATAATTCAACATGCAAAATCTAGAAAAGAATAAGTACGAAAAATATAAATATTTTGGCAAGATCTATTATCTTGTTTTAGTTGTTAGTTCAATTATCACTGTTGTTATTTCTTTTTTATGAGCCAACAAGGTTTTTCCTTTTGCTCAGGAAAATATTAGAAGTTGATATATCGCCTACGGCTTTATTGTTTTTTTGTTTGGTTTTAGTGGGATTTATGTTTTTATGGTTCTGATATTAATTAATAGTTTTGTGTATAAATTAGAACGAATAAAAGAAATAACCGACAAAAAAAATCACGATAGGTTAAAAGAAAAAATTGAAAAACAAAGTAAATGGTTAGATGTTCTATCTTTTAATAAATCATTATCTTACAATCTTTATCGTACAAGTCAAACGGATTAAAAAAATCGCTGATGCGATTTTTTTAATTAATTTTTATCAATTTCAGTAATATTTTCGGTTGTAGTTTCAATGCTATCACTGTTAAGTGGTTTTGGGTCATTATCTTTTTTGACTAATATAAAGATTGTTCCAACTATTGATACAATAGGAACCACGAAACCAACAATTAATAATATCATTGCTGTTTGGTCAATTTTACTTGCGCGGATCGTTAATAAAATTTGTAAAACTAATGCACTAATTCAAATACCAAGTAATATCAATGGTATGAATATCAGTAATGCTACGCTAAGTGAGCGTACTTCTTCTCTATTCGATTCGTTTGAAGTTGTTCCTGCGAATTTTACAAATCAAAGTCCTTGTCCATAAACAAATATTATCATTGAACAATAAAGAATGATGCTTAAAACTAATAACGGAACAGCAATCTTTTTCGCTTTTTCTAACTCTTTCATTTTTCTCCTTTGTAATTTAATCGAAATAATTATATCATTATCTAGTTTAATGAAAAAAAGCTGCTTTTAACAGCCTTTTTTCAAATGGCAGGGGTTAAAGGAATCGAACCCTTGCAAGCAGTTTTGGAGACTGCAGTACTACCACTATACTAAACCCCCATTTAAGCCCGAAGGCTATTATTTTCCGAATTTAAAGTGGCAAATATCGCCATCTTGCATAATGTAATTTTTCCCCTCTGAACGGATTTTACCAGCAGCTTTAACGGCGCTTTCTGAACCGAAGGTAACAAAATCATCATAACTGATAATATCAGCTTTAATGAATTTTTTTTCAAAATCACTATGAATAATTCCGGCACATTGTGGTGCTAACATACCATCATTGAAAACTCAGGCTCTAACTTCTATTTCACCAACAGTAAAATAAGTTTTTAATTTTAATAAATCAAAGGCTTCACGAGTTAATAAATCTAGGCCACTATATTTAATAGCATATGAATCAAGTCATTCAGCCGCTTCATCTTCATCCATTTGCGTAATTTCGCTTTCAAGTTGCACACTAATTGGCAATACTTTGTCATTTTCATCTAGAGACTGAACAAACTTATTGTATAACGCATCTTCTTTGTAATTAGCTATTTGTTCGCTTGATAAGTTGGCAACATAAATCATTGGTTTAGCAGTTAGTAAATGATAACCACGCATAATTTTTTCTTCTTCGACACTAATATTTGTTAGTTGTCTTACCGGAATTGAATTTTCTAAATTTTGTTGTAGTTTAACACATAAATTTTGTTCTAAAATTGCCAATTTATCTCCTGCTTTGGCTTTTTTTGCTACTCTATTTTGTATATTTTTAACAGTTTCTAAATCAGCCAAAATTAATTCAAGATTAATAACTTCTTTATCATTAACAGGGTTAATTTCGTTAGCCACGTGCATTATGTCTTTATTTTCAAAACAGCGAACAACATGAATAATTGCATCAACTTCACGAATGTTTCCTAAAAATTTATTACCAAGACCTTCACCACGTGAAGCACCTTGAACTAAACCGGCGATGTCAATAAAGTCAAAGGTTGCAGGCACAATTTTACTTGGCTTAACCAGTGAGGCTAATTTATATAAACGTAGATCTTTTAAAGGAACTGAACTAATATTAGGCTCAATCGTTGTAAATGCGTAATTGCTTGCCTCAACTTGATATTTAGTTAAAGCACTAAAAAGGGTGCTTTTGCCCACATTCGGTAATCCGATAATACCTGCTTTTAATGACATTTTTACCTCCAAAATTATTTAATATGTATATTTTACCAAAAAGTAATTTTAGGCTCGTAAATTAGTGTTTTTTTGCGTTAATTTCAATCAAATTACAATATATTTTTTATAATTTTGATTATGAATAAATTATCTATTAATCCCCAAGCTTATTTTGTTGATCTGGATGGTACTTTTTTTGACCAAGCTAGTTATGATGATCCTATTTCTCAATTTAATCTCATGGTCGCACGTAAAGTCAACGAAAATAAGTATTTCATTGTTTCAACAGGACGTCAATACGATGCTAAGTTGCACGATTTAATGCAACAAATTAATTCGCCATATGCTGTGGCGATGGTCGGGGCACAAATTGTCAATAATCAAGGCCAAATTATTAAAGAGCATTTAATTCAATTTAACCACGCAATTATTGATAGCATTATTGATAAACATTTATTTTTAATAATCAATGAAGAACCAATTTTATATTGTGATAGCTCATCGAATATAAGTTTAATACGTAATTTTGCTAAAAATTTTCAACGTCTAAATTATGAGCAAATTAACAAGATACCTAAAATCTATAAGTTTATTGTTTTTGGTGCTACGATAGAACAAATGAATGAATTGGCTAATAGATGAAAGAGAGAATTTAATGATTTAGGTTTTCATATGGTTTCTGGTGGTTATTCAATTGAAATTACAAATGCTGCCGCCACCAAAGGAAAAGGTGCTAAATTTGTGTGTGAATTGTTGAATATTGACCCATTAAAGAGCGTACATATTGGCAATTCTGGTAATGATGTTAGTGCTAAACCTGAAATTGGTTATTTCATTGCTATGGGCAATTCTCCGCAGGATGTAAAATTAAATGCTGATTGAGTTGGGGCAAATAAAGAAAACGGTGGCGTGGGTAAAATCATAAGTTTGATTGAAAATTACGAAACAAAAACAGCCGAATAATAAGGCTGTTTTTGTTTTGTTTATTTGAAGAAATTAGTTCTTGCTTGTTGTTTGACTTCTTTTGAAGTAGCGAATGGGATTCTTGTTGTATAGTGCAATCTTGAAGCTACAATCATTTTAGTAGGTCATTCATTAACTTCTCTATTCCATTGGAATACTGTGTCGTTATACAATTCTCTAGCAGCAGTGATTTCTTTTTGTAGGTATGAGTTTTGTTGTAAAACATCTCTTAATTCCCCGTGAGCTTCTAAATTAGGGTAATTTTCGAATTGAACATTAATTGAACGAAGTGCTGAATCTACTGATGATCACATTTCAGGTTTTGATTCGTTGTTTAAGTTAATTCCGCTACGGTATGCAGCGATTGTTTCCATTACACCTTTATCTAGGTTGATTGATTTATCCAAAATTGATGCAGCGTTAGTTAGGATAATAACTCTTTGTTCTAAGAAGTTGTCGATTTGTGATGCATTGTGTTGAATTTTTTGTTCAAGTTGTGCCAAACGGTTTTTGGCAGCTGTTTTTTTGAATTGAAAAATTATTCCTGGAATAATAAATAAAATTCAAAGCATAACTTCAAAAAATATCGAACCTGCACCGGTTTTAATTTCGATAGGTTTGTTGATAACATTAACGTCACGACCGCCATCCATTACTGGGCCGTTAATTTCATCTAGTTGGTTAGCCATTTTTTCTCCTTTAATTTAATTTGCATTTTAATTATATTATATTAATGATTGAATGTGGCGAGAATAAGGAATCATCCTTATTGTCTTGATTTTGTTTAATTTTTTGATTTATTTCGCTTTCATATGCGTTTCTATCAGTTGGATCCGAATTAAGTTTGGTTATATTAGCTAAGACATCGTTATCTAAGCGAATATATTCATCTCAGTGAACCGGAACATCATGATAATTTCCGTCACTACCATAAACAGGTATATAATCGATACGTGGTTTAATATCGTAACCGAATGAGCTAACTCTAACTGTGTCTTGCTCTCCTTCACTCTGAATAAATTGAGTTTTGATGATTGAGTTAGTTTTAACTTTACGGTGAGTGAATAATCTTCTTGGCAAGTATGATAGTTGATGTTCGTGTTCATACTCGTTTAAATTACCGTTAATTCAATTTTTATAAATGAAGTCTAGTGATTTAGTTTGTTGGAAAATAGGAACAGAAAACATTGGTGCAAAAGTGAAATAAACATGTCTAAAATAATTTTGCATTTCATTTTTGAAACTAGTTTTAATTTCATCATAATCATAGTTGTAATAAACACCTAAAACGTCTTGTAAAGAAGCATCAGCTAAATGTTCGGGTTTAATAATATTTATTTTCTTATTTTTCTCATATGTAAAATCATCACCGAAGCCTTTTTCCTTGTCGCGTAACAAAGCAACCATGTTTTGTTGAGCTAAAGGAGTAAATGCTAGTCTGAATTGGGTTTGATTATCACGATCAAAAGCATTGAATAAAGCCTCAAAATCAGTGTTAGATAGAGAAGTGAAATTGATGTCGTCTTTTTCTCTTTTTTTCAATAATTTTTCAGTATTTTTTATTAATTTTCGTATTTCTTTGTCACTATATTGCTCGACGTGAGCAAAATTTCTTTCAAATGACAAATCAGGTGCAGCCTGTGAACCTCAAATGAATTTTGTGTCCTTATTAAAAAACGGATATGGCTTTTCAACGCTTGCAGTTAATACTTCACTTCTATTAACTGTTCTCATTTTTCCGTCTGAACCCCTTTCCATTTCTGTTCATCTAATGGTTAAATGTCCTGTATAAATTTTGGTTCCCAATTCGTGTTCTAATACACGAGCAAATAGGAATGGGTTACCGTATATTTCTCCTGATTGAACATAGTCAATATTGCTTTCTGAATTTGTTAGACGCCCCATGCCGTATTCTTCAACCATTTTTGCAAGTTGTTCATTTTTTAAAAAGTTTTCAAGTTTGATGAATGGGATTGCTTCGCGAAATAATTTAACCTTCATCCCAGGTCTGAATAAAGAGCGAAGAGGAGCAGTTTGTTCATACCCGATTTCACGTTCTTTATTGTATTCTTCTTGCAATTTTTGTACAAGTTCATTGGCATTTTTTAAGTTTTTCAGTATTACGGCAAATTGAATAGTGAATAAAGTTATACCAATCAGAAGACTTAGAATCGCAACCGAAATCAAAATCGTATTAACTTTTGATTCGCTTGATACAATCCCCATTCATAATAACAATCCACCGATTATAAAAGCAAAAATAAATAAAATGATATTGATTACGCTTCCGGCCTTAATTTTTTTATATTTATTTTTTGCGTTTTCGTGTTTGGCAAACAAGTCGTTAATTTTTTTTGATTGCGCACGATTTTCTTCAACATTAATTTTCGAAATGCGAGTTAGTTCATCAAAATATTCGTTTGTTTTTTGTTCATGTTTTTCGCGATATGCATCATACTCATCGATTGGTTTATCTATATAAATAATTTTTTCCATTTTTTCTCCAAATTTTAATCAATATTGGTTTTAAGAATTTTTAAGAATGCTTCTTGAGGAACTTCAACAGAACCTAACATTTTCATTCTCTTTTTACCCTCTTTTTGTTTTTTCAATAATTTTTGGCGACGTGTAACATCCCCACCATACAATTTAGCTGTAACATCCTTACGGTATGCTTTTATAGTTTCACGAGCAAATATTTTACCCCCGATAGCTGCTTGCACTGGTACTTCAAAGTTTTGTCTAGGTATTGCTTCTTTTAGTTTTTGACATAATTCTCTACCACGGGAGTATGCGTTGTCGCGGTGTGTAATTATGGTAAAGGCATCAATTTTATCTCCATTCAACATTACATCAACTTTAACTAAATCGGTTTCTTTATAGCCAAATAAATCATATTCAAAAGAAGCATAACCTTTGGTTGATGATTTTAAGCGGTCAAAGAAATCGACAACAATTTCAGCTAAAGGCATCTCATAAGTAATTTTACTCCGATTACCGTCCAAAGTTTCCATATCACGATAAATTCCGCGTTTTCCTTGACACAATTCCATTACATTACCAATGTAATTGTCAGGAACAATAATAGTTGCGTAAATGTATGGTTCTTCTATTCGATCGATGAATGTTTTATCAGGTAAAAGGGCTGGGTTAGATACCATTTCTAATGTGCCGTTTGTACGATAAACTTTATACTCAACTGATGGCGATGTTGCAATAACACCGATTTTATACTCACGGTTCAGTCTTTCTTGAAGAATTTCC
Source organism: Mycoplasma sp. CSL7475-4 (assembly GCF_024834065.1). Classification (GTDB taxonomy): domain Bacteria; phylum Bacillota_I; class Bacilli_A; order Mycoplasmatales; family Metamycoplasmataceae; genus Mycoplasmopsis. The sequence continues at coordinate 69,049 of NZ_JANUYA010000005.1, read as the reverse complement.
ATATGTAGCATGCCTAAAAAACCAACTCTAAAACCAAAACCTAATGCTTTTGATGTTTCTTGTTCTCAAGAAATTGAACTATCGCTCAATGCTATTTTTTCTAAGCTCTCTTTAAGCTCCATATAATCACGAGTATCTACTGGATAAAATCCAGTAAAGACCACTGGTTGTTTTTTCTTGTAACCAGGTAAAGGTTTTTCAGCTGGATTATCCACTAATGTGATTGTATCACCAACACTCACTTCGCGTGCGTCGCGAATTGTGGCGGCAATTCAACCAACTTCGCCGGCCTCAAGATAATCTTTTTTAACCTCTCATGGACTTTTAACTCCTAATTCAGCAACTTGATTAATTTTATTATTGGACATAAATTTGATTTTGTCGTTTTTGTGTAATTTACCTTCAACAATTCTCACAAGCATAACGACACCACGATATTCATCAAAATACGAGTCAAATATTAAAGCTTTTAACGGTTTATTGTCGTCAGCGACAGGAGCGGGAATATATTTTTCAATTGCTTCCAAAACTTTGTCTATGTTTAAACCTGTTTTAGCAGAAACCGCAACAGCGTTATCAGTAGGCAAACCGATTACACGTTCAATTTCTGCTTTAGTTCTTTCAATATCGGCCGAAGGTAAGTCAACTTTATTGATGATAGGAATAATTGTTAAATTGTTTTCTAATGCTAAATAAACATTTGCCAACGTTTGTGCTTCTATACCTTGGGTAGCATCAACAATCAATAAAGCACCCTCGGTAGCTGCTAGCGAACGAGAAACTTCGTATGTAAAGTCGACGTGACCTGGTGTATCAATTAAGTGAAAAATGTAGTCTTTATATTTAATTTGGACTGCGTTTAATTTAATTGTTATTCCTCTTTCGCGCTCTAGATCCATTGTGTCTAGAATTTGCTCTTCTAAGTCTCTTTTAGCAACAGTTTCAGTTAGTTCCAAAATTCTGTCTGCTAATGTACTCTTACCATGATCAATATGTGCGATAATTGCAAAGTTTCGAATTTTTGATTTATCCATATTTGCCTCCTTTTAAATTGTTGTGTAAAATATTGCTATTCAATTTTAATATAATATCTATTATAATTAACAATTATTATATTCTAAGGAGACATATGAAAATAAAAATTGAAAAAGGACATACTAATATTTCATATCGTTACGGAGATAAATTTATTCAAGAAAAAGTTTATAACGGTTTCAACCACAAGATTGATTACACCTTGCTTGAAAAATTTGATTTTGTACCCAAATTATTAGAAGAAGAGCAAAAAGAAATCGTTTGAGAATTTATTGAAGGAGCTCAACCAACAATTACTTTAGAAAATGCTGAATTAATTGCAAAACAAGTTAGACAGATTCACGAATCAAAATTGCCTTTTCCACCGTCTAATCATGCTGCAAGAGTGAAGTTTTACCGCCGTCAATTAAAAGAATGCCAACGTAGTGTGCAGGTGCTTGAGGATTTTTATCGCCCAATCAACAAAACTTTAGCCAACATGCGTAAAGATACGCCTTTACATAATGATTTATGACCTTTCAATATGATTGAACAAAATGATAAAATTTTCTTTATAGATTGGGAATACGCAACGTTAGGTGATAAACATTTTGAATTGGCCTATATTATTGAGGCAAGCAGTATGAGTAAAGAAGTTGAAGATAAGTTTTTACAAGCATACGGGGATTACAATGAGGTCTTTTTATTGCGTCACAAAATGTTAGTTAATTATTTAGTTATTTTATGAGTACACACACAAACACAACCACCATTCAATACTGATGAGTACGCACAGAGAATTTATAAATATGACCAATTACTGAAAGAAATGTTAAATTCATAGAGGTGAAAATGAAAAGCAAAAATTTTAAAAGAATTTTATTATTATCAATATTTTTGGCAGTCATATTATTGATTCCTTTTATTGAACAATTTTTAGTTCGTGTTGTGGTTGATCATAGTTCAAACAATTTTAGAAACACAAATTTTTATCGTTATTTAGAAAAAAATTATTCAGGGATTGTATCAGTAACTGTTAACTTTTTCAGAAACTTTTCAGAGACAATGGAATTTTACAAGAACTTCGCTGGCTCTTCGGCTTCACCATTAGTTAAAATAGTCTTTTTCGCTGGTGTTTTGTATGGTTTTATTGTAATTGCTTCAGTGTTTATTTGAATATTCTTAACATTTATTTATTCAATTATCTTATTTTTCAAAAAAAGATTCACAATCCCTTCAATCATCATATTGATAACTATTGTTGTAGCGTTATTGATGATACTATCTGGCACAAATTTAATCAAAATTAAATCAACCCAAAATCCAAACCAAATTAAAGTTTTATTTTCTTTCTTACACTCACAATTTATCTCTATATTTGTATTGAATACCCTAACATTGATTCTTTCAATATTAGGTGTGTTTAAATATAGAAAATAAACATATAAATCATTCCGCCATCAGGTGGAATTTTTAATTTAAAATTATCATTAAACAACTTAAATTTAAAATAAAATGAATTAAAATTTGTATTTAATTTATAATTAAATAACTAAGAATAGGGGGTGTGTATGTTTAGTAATAAACAAAAAAAATTCGAAGCTATACTGAATAATTTATTGGATTTAAGTCCTAATGATAAGGCTGTTTTTACACGTGTAGATAATAATTATTTCTTCGATTTTTACAAGATGTTTGGTCAAAAAGCTTTTGAGAAAATTTATACTAAAAAAGAGTTCAAAATCGAGTTAATTGAAGAAAGATTAAAACACGCAAAAGATAAAATATTACAAACTCAAGATTATGAATCGGCAATGCAAGTTATTGCAGATTTTGATCTAGAAATTAGCGATATTAAAAAACGTTTATTGAAAAAAGATTTTGCACAAGGTATTGAAAAAATATCTGAAGAATTAGAGATGCAATTTCAAAAGCAATCAGTTAAGTGAAAAATGTTTTTTAACAGAGCAAAAGAAATCAACGAACAAACAAACATTTGACCTATCCATTTAGGTTTTTTATACGTTAAAGTAAATGTAGGTGATAAATCTATTTATGCTCCTTTGTTTTTAAAAGAGGCTTATTTAACTTTCGAAAATGCCCGTCCTAAATTGTTTTCAAAAGGTGAAATTAAACCTAACGACAAATTATTTTTCTTACTAAAACATTACGATTTTGATGTTGATACAAGTTCGAAATTTTCTCGTCAAACAATCAAAGAATTGTATGAAGATGTAAAAAGTATCTGAGTCAATACTTATCCAAATATCACTGAAATTGGTGCTAATTTTGAACAATTAAACCCTGAACAAATTACTAATGAAGCATTAACTTTTGCTCCAGGTATTGTTTTAGGTTTATTTCAACCTGCTGGTGGTTATATACGTAATAGAATGATTGAAATTATTGAAAAAGACGCTATCAAAACTATTATTCCTGTTTCTTTCAATAAAAATAGTTATGTCAAAAAAATTGACGAAATGATTTTGGACCCTAAAAAGAGTTTATTTAAAATTTCGCCAACTAATTTCAGTCAAGACCAAGCTATTGCCTCATCATTACTACAAAACACTGTGATATGAGGTCCTCCAGGTACTGGTAAATCACAAACAATTGTCAATCTGTTAACAAATATTTTAATATATGGCCGCACAGCGGTAGTTTGTTCACAGAAAAAAGCTGCCTTAGAAGTTATAGCTAACCGTATGGGAGCATTAAAACAATTTTGTTTGTTTATGTTTAACTCATCAGAAGGAAGTAAAAAATCATTCTATAAACCACTGCAAGAATATATTGATTACATTGAGCATTTTGACGATGATGTTAGATTAAAAGCCTTGCGTGTTCTAACCAATAAAGAATTGAGATACATTAAAGAAATCGGTAACTATGCTAAAGATTCTCGTTTTATTGAAATTACCAAAATCATCCCAGAAATTAACCAATACTTAGAAGAGTTGGACGAGGATAAATGAGAGACAATTTTAACCCTGCCTGATTTTTATAAATACCCAGAAATCATTAAATTTTCAGATAAAAAAGAACTGCAAAAATGAATGTTAAAAAATAACGGTTTTAACATTTTGAAATTTTTTGATAAAAAACGAAAAATTGTTATTAATATTGCCGATAAGCTATTTGATAAATTCAATGATTCGAACCTAAATATTAAACATTTGGTCGCTATAACAAGAAATAGTGAAATGTCAGATTTTAAATTCATTCGTTCACTATTATCAATTTTACCTTCAGAAGATAAACCGCAAGTTAGCGATGAAGAAGAAATTAAAAAACATGTAGCACGCCTGATTGTAGAGCGTTATGAAACACTGAGTGATGAAGACAAACAAACCTATGGTGAATTTGCATTGACTATTAGAAATGGGCAAACAGAACCATATAAATTCATTAGCAATTTTGCTCGTATTATTAAAAAAATATTCCCAATCATTATAGTTACACCCGAAGCGGATTTATCAGCTTGAGAACGAGAAGAATTCAATTACGCAATAATGGATGAATCTAGCCAAATTTTTATTGAAAAAGGCTTGCCGGTGTTGTATCTAGCGAAAATTAAAATTTTAGCTGGTGATGATCAACAAATGAAACCATCTAACTGATTTGGAATCAGGGTAACAGATGAAGAAACTGTGTACGGAATTACTGAATCTCTATTGGATTTTGCTAAAAATACAGGAGTTCACACAATTTTATTAAACAAAAATTATCGTTCAAACCATGCGTCGTTGATGACATTTAGTTCAAAACATTTTTACAATTCTAGTCTTGATGTTATTGATTCAGCTCACGTTACTCCGCAATCAAAAGCTATTGAAGTTATTGAAGCTAATGGGGAATGGATTGATTCACAAAATACTGTTGAAGCAGAAATTGCACTGAATATTATTGAGAAAAATTTAAAAAATTACAAAAAAATGATTTTGCTATGCTTTAACGCTAAACAACAAGAAGCTATCACTAAAACAATTTTTGAATCTAGACCAATTCTAGAAAATGCTTTGAGAAACAACGTTTTATTATTGAGAAATATTGAAAATATTCAAGGTGATGAAGCCGATTTAGTAGTTGCAACTTTAGGTTATGACGCTAATGCGAAAATTTATTCAACATATGTTGGTCGCCCTGGTGGTAGAAACGCCTTAAATGTTGCTATATCACGAGCTAAAGAAAAAATGGTAGTTATTAAGTCATTACATTCAAGTGATGTAAGTATCACTGGAATAAACGGTATTAATGAAGACATGGAAACATTCAAGAAATGATTGGAATTTCTTGAATTGAGTGATCAAGAAAAGAAAGACTTCTTATCTATTGACCTTGAACAAACACGTGGAATCAGCCTAAATAACGAAGCTACTGAAAGCGAGTTATTTAGCGAAATTAAGGAATATATTCTTGAATTAATTAAAGGTAAACCTTGAATACAATTACACACTCATTACAATTTAGGGACAATGAATGTTGATTTAATGTTGAAAAAAGGCGAAGAAAGTATTTTTGCTTTAATTGTTGATGATTACGAATACGCTAATAAACCCAGTGAGTATTTAAAATTCCATGACAATATTAAATTTATTGCAGCAAAAGAATATAAGACATTTAAATTTGACAGAACATTATGAGAACAAAATAAACACCAAATAGATGAAATAATAAGTTTAATAACTCTGCCGGATAATTATCTAGATAATAATGAATATGCCGATTTAAGTGAAAATAGTCAGGAGATGTTTATTGACAATAATGAATTGTCTAATCCGGTCACTGAAAATGAACAAAGCGACAATTCAGGAATTTTAGACAAAGAAACACAAAGTGAGACAGTCGACACTCAAAATATTAATATCGAGAACATCGCAACAGTAACTAATGAAGTTACAAATGACACACTAATTCAATTATCTTCTCTTAGTGAATCAACAATTAGCGACCAAAATCTCAATATACACACTGATATTAATGATGAAAATCATCAATACGATAAAGAAATTGTTGCTGAATCATCAGAAATATTTAAAATGAATAAAGAGCTTGATGATATAAGCAAATTTATTAGAGACAATAATTATGATAATACCGAGTTTGATGATACTTACGATATTGATGAAATTCTAAGAAGAAATTCAACAAAAGAAGTTGTAACTGAACAAAGAACACAGGCTATTACACAAAATGATCAATTATTAACTGAAAATCATGATTATGATCTTGCAAACAGCGAAACAGAAAAGTCAGATCAACAATTTAGTGAAGATATTAATACTGCAATAAATAACATCTTGAATGATAATGAGAGTGTTGACATTGATAATACAAGCGAGCAAGAGCTAGATCAACAAATCGATGATTTTGATCAAAATAATGAATCAGAAGAATACACAAACGAATTTGATGAGCCTTCTGACACTGAACTTCTTGAATTAAACAACGAAGTAACCCAAGAAAATAACTTTGACCAAACAAATGTTGATGGGGATGAGTCGGCAGAATTTGATGAGCCTTCTGAAACTGAGCTATTAGAACTAAATAGCGATATTGACGATAGTCAAAGTGACGAATACACAGATGAATTCGATGAACCTTCCGACACTGAACTTTTTGAATTAAACAATGATGTTGATCAAGAAAGTGATTCTGACTTTGAGCAAACAAATGTTGATGAGGATGAGTCAGATGAATTCGATGAACCTTCTGAAACTGAACTTTTTGAATTAAACAATGATGTTGATCAAGAAAGCGATTCTGACTTTGACCAAACAAATGCTGATAAGGATGAGTCGGCAGAATTTGATGAGCCTTCTGAAACTGAGCTATTAGAACTAAATAGCGATATTGACGCTAACTTGTCTGAAGTTAATATTGACGATAGTCAAAGTGACGAATACACAGATGAATTTGATGAACCTTCTGAAACTGAGCTGTTGGAATTGAACAATGATATTGACCAAATTTCCAATACACACACTGAACAAGACTCAGATTCTGATAGTTTAAGCGAATTTACACAACAGTCAGATACTCAATCAGCAGAGTTAGAAAACAATGAATATAATTCAAATCAAAATAGTGCAAATAAGTATGATCCGCAAATTCAAGCATTGCATGATTCTATTGATGATGCTTCAGAACAAACAATGGAAAATGATCTGAGCCGCGATATTGAGCAAAATTCAATCGATAAGATTCTGTACGATTTAGATTTGGAAAATAAATAATATAAAATATCAAGCCACTTTGGGCTTGATATTTTTATATTTCACTTAAAGTTTTTGTCATATTTGATTTATAAACTTCAACACCAGGTTGATTAAATGGATTAACGCCTAACAAGTAGGCCGACATTGTTAAAGATATCATAAAGAATTGGAATAAATAACCAAGATTGTAAGCATCCATTTTCTCAAATTCGATTACAATATTCGGTATTTTCGATGTATCGTTGTGTGCTTTGATTGTTGCTTCAAAAACAGCTCAATTAACTTTGTGTACTGATTTACCATCTAAATAATTTAATCTTTCAATGTCTTCGCTTTCACGTGTCATTAAATAATGTTGATTAGGGTTTTTCAGTATTAAATTTGTTTCGAATAAAACTTTTGAACCATCTTGAATGAATTGACCTATAGAATGCAAATCAGTTGAAAATTGTGATGAAGCCGGAAAAATTCCGCGTCCATTTTTGCCTTCGCTTTCAGCGAATAATTGTTTTCATCATTCTTGAAGAAAACGCAATTTTGGTTCATAGCTTACTAATAATTCAATCGAATAATCTTTTCCCATAATATAACGAGTTAAGGCGTATGAGTAAGCATCGTTTGAATTGATATTGCTAGTGCTATTATCGCTAAGAGCTTTTTGTGCTCCTTTTAATAATTGCTCTGTGTCAATTCCGGCACACATAAATGGCAATAAACCTACTGGACTTAATACACTGAATCTGCCACCAACATCGCTAGGAATAACTAGTTTTTCATAACCTTTTTTCACTGCCAAGTCATACAAAATTCCTTGTGATTTATCAGTAGTTGCAACAATTAATTCTTTTGCTCTAACTGAGCCAACTTTAGCTTCAAGTAATTTACGAAATTCTCTAAATGCAATACTAGTTTCTAATGTTTTTCCACTTTTTGAAATCACATTTATAGCAAATTTTTTGTTTTCTACATACAATAATTGCGATGCTAAGGAATCTGAACTTAAAGAATTTCCACTGAATAATAATTCAATTTTTGGTTTATTTTGGCTATATGGCCCATAGATAAATTCATAGCCAGCAGCAGCTCCTAAATAAGAACCGCCAATACCAATAACAACTAATACATCAATATTCATGTTGGTTCATTTTTTTGCAATTCTCTGCATTTTATTGTATTCGTCATTGTGTAAATTGAAAGGTAATTGATATCAACCAAGTCAATCTTTTTCGACTACTGTTTTATTCATCAAAGCTGTGTGAATTTTGTCTACTTTGTCTTGAAATTTGAGTAGATTTTGTGTATTTATTGCTTTATCTAATTTTAAATTTATTGGTTTCATTTTTACTCCTTTTATCTAATTCAATTCGAATGGATTTTGTTTATTGAGATATGCTTCAAAAACTATTGCTCAGTACAAAAAGCAAATGAGCATACCTAATACTGATTCATTGTTTTCAATTAGCTTAATTTCTATTGTCGGCACGTTGATAACTTCGGATAAAGTTGTGGCAATGCCGAGATTACTGATTTTTGTAAATTGACTTAATCTGTTTTGTTCTAATTTTGGAACACCATCATTAAAACTTAATTCAGGAGATATTCGATAGTCATTTTTAAATTTCTCAAATTTAAAAAATGTTGCAAAATATGTCGATGCCATTCCTAAAGTATATGGCGAATAAGTGTAAATATCATTAGGGAAAATAATTGAATTAGTCCATTTTTCTGATTTTAGATCTTTTTCATTACTCATTCGTGAGTATAAGCCGAAAATTTCACTAAATTCTGGTGATGAACCAATCAGTAAATTGTGTTTTCTCTCTTTTTTTAAGACAGAACACATATATGCGTATTGAAATGCATAATTATTCTTAATGTTTTCAGACACAAAATCAAGTGTAGCTGTTGTATATCCTTGCAAGACTTCATTAATATTTATGCCCTTAATCAGCATTAACAACAAATTGATTTCGTTAAAAAATGCAAAGCGATGATGCAAAATATCAGGCGTAATTAAAATGTTATTTTCTTCAATATCCAGAAATTTAATGCTTTTTTCAGCGATTTCACGACCAACAAAAAACGATTTATTTAGTGTATTGTAATACCCGTAATTTTGCTGAACAAAATTGTAAAAAATCTTGATAAATTCAATAAATTTATTGCTAAATTTATTCATTTTACTCAAAATAAGTGATGTTACACTAAAATCAATATTGACTTTTAAATACTCAAATATATTGAATCAATTTTGAAAAGGTTCGTCATCACATATAAAAAAAAATTGAATTTTTTTATCGACCAGTACATCATTTTTTAAAACAAAATTATGAGCGCTTTGGAAATTATTTTTTGTTCTTGTATCACAAAAAATAACTATATTTTTGCAATTGTTATAAATGATATTTTTGGCAAAATTATTTAATTCATTGGTGTTATTTTGACCAAAATTAAGTGCTAATTCATGAAAACCAAAATATTCAAAACCATCTATAGTTTTGAATTTAATTTCTCGCAAAATGTCAACGCCTTTTTTTATCAAACTTTCGTTACTAAAATCAGGATGATAATTGTACGCCTTGATCTCTAATTTTGACATTAATTACCTCGGTTTTCGTAGTTTTTAATTTCTGTGTCAATTGATTTTTTTAAAGTGCTAAAACCATGTTTGGTTTCTTTTAATTCTTCGGAGAAAGGCTTTTTGCAGTAATATGGGTGATTTTGTTTGAAATTCCCAATTCCTGTTTTATTTTCGTGATTAATTTCTTCAACATAAAAATTGACCTTATCTTTTAAACTGAACTCATAAAAAATATTTTTTCAATTGTAGTCAGTGATTAATTTTATTGGAATGGTGAAGATGTAATTTTTGTTTGTTATTACTGTTAAACCTTCAGAATTTATACGGATAATTTTTCCAAATAATATGTCGCCTTTTTTATTCATATTTGAATTATAAAATATTAATTTAAACATGAAAATTTTATTATTTAGGGCTTTTTTTGTCATTAATATTTTTCGTTGGAAAATACTTTTGACAAATTTAACTCATTTTAAGTGCTTAATTTTAAATTTATTTACCATTTAAAAAAGCAGTTTTGTAATATAATTTTAATAATAAATTATATAGCTAATCTTTTTTGTCTTTTCAAAAAAGTAGGCAAGCAAACGGAAGAGGATTATATGAACAAAGAAAAAAGCACTTTATTGAAAGTTAAATATTTAACAAGACTAAATGAAAATGAAATTTATAGAGCAATTGCAAATTACAACGAACTACTTAGCGCCATTAATCAAGCAACAACGAGACAAACAATTAGCCAAACTGATTACTTCAGAATTAAATATAATTTCGACCATATCGAAGATTTAATTGATGATTTATTAACTATTTCAAGATTCAATTATTTACAAGAAGTTAAAGTTTTATATGCTTCAATAGTTGAGAATTTTAACGAACTATTGTCTAAATACGTAATCGACTATACAGCATCAGATTCAGTTGAAACAAGAGCATATCACAAATTAGCAGGTGATAAACAACTTTCATTGACTTCTTATTCAACATCATATGTTATCGTAGATGATAAATTCGTAATTTTTGTACCAGTTAAAGATTATAAATACCCTGCATTAACTGAATTAGTACACAGAGAAACTAATGTTGCTGTTGAATCACCTAAAGTGGCAGAACAACCAGTTGTTGAAGAAATTGTTGTAACTTCAACAGTAGAAGAAATTCCAAACAATGAAGTTTTAATCGAAGCTGAATCTATGGCAATTGAAGAAACACCTATCGAATCAACTAGCGATATTGAATCAATTCAAACTGAAATGATTGACGAAACTATTGCGCTTGAAGATGTTAATAACACAGATATGGACCTAAATAACACTGAAGTATTGGGTGGTGATTATCTAGAATTGACTCACTATACTTCATTACCAGAAGAAGATTTATTGCATGCTTTAACTAAATATTCAAATAAATTAAACTTAATTAAAAATAACTTTAAACGTCAAACTGTTAGCCAAGCAGATTTCTTTAGAACTAAACAAAACTTAAATGACATTCAAGAGTTACTTGATGATCTACTATCACACAAAAAATACTCATTTAAAGATGAAACTAAACAAGCTTACGACAATATCAAACATGATTTCAATGAAATTTTAGATAATTTAGTAATCGATTACAATGCTGAAGATAAACCAGAAAATGATGGTTTGGCTCTACTAAATCAAAATGAAAACGATCTTTTAAAATTCCAAACTTCATTTGTTGTTCATAATGATAAACAAGTTGTATTTAACATTTCTAATCCATACCCATATTCTGTTCTAGGTATTGAAAATGCTGAACCAGTTTTAGTTGAACAAGTTGTTGAAGAAGAACCAATTTTAATTGAAACTGTTTCTGAAGATATGTCAGTTGCTAAAACAGATTTAGACGATATTGACCAATTATCAATAACATCTGAACCAGAAATTGTTGAAAATAATGATGAATTAGAACAACCAGAAGAAGAAATATTTGATGAAGATGTTCAAGCTGATAAAAATGAAACAAAAGATAATGTTACTTTACACGAAGTTCAAACATACTTGATAGATGCTGATAAAAAACTTAAACCAACACGTTACATGTCAAATCCTAAAAAATTCTGATGATTATTTTCTCTAGTATTCGTGTCATTGATTCTTTTATTATTAATAATTTTTGTTGGTTTAAGAGCATACGAATTAATTGCTAACGTAGATATTTTCTAATTGAAAATACACGAGGGAATATGTTAAATAAAGAAAAAAATATAAATACATTAATAAATCATTTGAAATCGTCAGGTTTCGTGTTTCAAGGTAGCGAAATTTATGGTGGTTTAGCAAACACATGAGATTATGGTCCTCTGGGAGCTACATTAAAAGATAATATCGAACAAGTTTGGAAACGTTTCTTTATCCAAAGCGAAAAAAATAACTTCTTATTAGATTCGAAAATTTTAATGAACCCTCAAGTTTGAGTTACTTCAGGCCACGTTGTTAATTTCAATGACCCTTTAATTGAAAATAAAGTTAATGGCAAGAGATATCGAGCTGATAAATTAATCGAAGAAATTGATCCTAGCATCGTTGCTGAAAGATTATCTTTTGAAGAAATGAAAGATTTTCTAGTTAAAAATCTTCCACAATACGAGGGTGCCAAAACCGAGTGAAGTGATATCAAAAAATTCAATTTAATGTTTGAAACTAAACAAGGTGTTACTGAAGAGACCAAAAGTAAAATTTATTTACGTCCAGAAACTACGCAAGGAATAATGGTTAATTTCAAAAATGTTCAACGTTCTATGCGAGCAAAATTACCAATGGGTATTGGCCAAGTTGGTAAAAGTTTTAGAAACGAAGTAACCCCAGGTAATTTCATTTTCAGAACACGTGAATTTGAACAAATGGAACTTGAAGTTTTCACTCATCCAAATCAAGCAAATGAAATTTTCAACTACTACATAGAAAAGGCAATGAAATTTGTTAAAAAACTTGGTTTAAGCGAACAAAACGTACGTTTAAGAGCTCATGATCCAAAAGAATTGTCACACTATTCATCAGCCACTAGCGATATTGAATACCAATTTCCTTTCGGGTGAGGTGAATTACTAGGAATTGCCAATCGAACTAACTTCGATTTAAATGCTCACCAAAACGCAACCGGTGAAAACTTAGAATATTTAGATCCTACTACAAACGAAAAATTTATACCTTACGTAATTGAGCCATCTATGGGACTTGATCGTCTAATGTTTGCAATCTTAATTGAAGCTTATGATGAAGAAAAACTAGAAAATGAAACAAGACTTGTTATGCGTTTAGATAAAAATATTGCACCATATCGAGTTGCTGTTTTACCTTTAGTGAAAAAATTGAACGAAAAAGCAACTGAAGTGTATGAGATGTTGCTTGAAAAAGGAATTTCGGTTGTCTTTGACGAAACCGCATCAATTGGTAAAAGATACCGTCGTCAAGATGCTATCGGTACTCCTTCTTGTTTAACTATCGATTTTGATACTTTAGAAGATAATATGGTTACCTTGCGTGATCGTGATACAATGGAGCAAAAAAGAATCAAAATTGACGAAATTTTATTACACATTTAAATATGAATAAAAATCAAACAGACTTAAATAATTTCATAGTAAACAATATTGATATTGCGGATGAAATCAGTAAATACATAACTTTGTCTAAGAAAGGTCAAAGTTATGTTTGTTTATGTCCTTTTCATGATGATTCATCTCCGTCAATGTATATAACTCCAGCCAAACAAATTTTTAAATGTTTTGTGTGTCTTGTGGGTGGCAATGTTATTAATTTTGTTGCTAAATACAAAAAAATTAATTATTTTGAAGCGATGAAAATCATTGCCGATGAGCATGGTATTGGCTATGATAATAATTTATTTAATCAACCTGTTTCGAATTTTGACGAAAATGAACTAAGAATTATTGAATTGTTAGAAAGAACAAACGCATTTTACAGAGTTGAATTTACAAAACTTAAAAATTCAACTTTAAAAAACTTTTTTGTAAGTCGTGATCTTAATGATGATTTATTGAAAAGATTTGACATCGGCTATTCAAACGAAGATCACTTCAAATATCTTTACGATGCAGAAATTAAAAAAAATATTGATGATTTTGTTAAAGCTGGATTATTTAATCTTGATACGCAAAATTTAACATTTAGAGACCGAATAATGTTTGCGATTAGAGACAACAACGGTAATGTAGTTGGTTTTAGTGCTCGTAGTTTAGCTAAAGATGTTAAACCTAAATATATCAACAGTCGTGAATCATCGATTTTTAAAAAGTCAGAAATTTTATATAACTATCACCAAGCAAAAAAATATTTGGACGACAATACTTTAATTATTGCTGAAGGTTTTTTTGATGTTATTGCCCTCGCCAAAAGCAATATAAATAATGCTGTGGCTCTAATGGGAACAGCACTAACCCCAAAACATTTAAAGCTTGTTCAAAATAAAAAAATAATTATCTTTTTAGATGGCGATGATGCAGGACAAAAAGCAACATTAAAATCGGCAAAATTTCTCTTATCGCACGGCATCGAAGTTAATATTGTTCAAAATCATTCAAGCTTAGACCCTGATGAAATTTACAATAAATTTGGTAAAGATCATTTAAATACAATGATCAAATCTGCACCAGCGGCTTTAGATTTTATTTATGATTACTATAAAACAAAATATACCTTGATTTCTTACGGCGATAATTCATTAAATAATATCAAGGCATTTGTCAATGATTTTAGCGAATATGTTCAGTATAGTGACTTATCGATAATAAATTATTATGCAGATAAATTTAATGAAGAATTTAAATTTAAACCGGTATTTAAAAATTCTAAAAATTCTAATGTTTACGAAGAAAATATAAACAATAATTTTGATAATATAAATGATTTTGCTTCAATAAGTGATATCAGTGATATTGATGATTATTATCAAAATTTAACACCGACTGAAGATTTGAATTTAGTCCCTAATATAGCTAATAATCAATACATTATCAATCAAGATAAACCTTTACCTAGTTTTATAGATCGATTGTTTTACGTTATTATCGACCATCCAGATTTAATTAAACTCTATGTTATGCATGTTGAAAAAAATGGTGGCTTTAAAACCACAGGCACACCAAAGGGCGAGATTCAGGGAGAAATTTACGACATGCTCTCTACTTCGTTAAATTCAAACCTGAGCGAAGAGAAAAAAGATTACATAAAGCAAAAAAGCACACATGATGGCCTGTTTGAACACGATTATCACTCGTTTAAAATGGACTTAGAAAAATATCCTACATATACACAGGAATTCAAAGAAGATTTTACTGATTTATTAGTCAAAGCTATACGGGAAAATAACAACGATTACAAAGAGTATATTGCTGAAAATGCTGATTTATTTTTCAATAATAATAGCGGCACTCAATTTTTAAATGTGTTTGCCGACAACATTAAAGAAATAAATAAAATCAATGACAGTGATTTTATCGAAAAAATCAATAAAAGCACTGTAAAAAAAGGCGAAAAACCTAATTAAAATTGTTTTAATCCGAAGCGATTTTAAAAATTAATTTTTCACATAAAGGAGAAAAAATGGAAAACCACGATTTAAAAACAGTTATTAAATTAATTGAAAAACACGCGAAAACAACCGCAACTAAACAATTATCACAATCTGATATTTTTGAATATCTAGACGAAATTAAAGTTGAAATTCCTGACGAATTAATGGATGAAATGCTTGAAAATCTTCATGAAGCAGGGTTAATTTCAGACGAAGTTGACGAAGGTGACGAAGACGATATTACAAAAGACGATATTATCGATGAAATCGATGAAAACGGCAATGAAGATAGTGATAAATCATCAGAAGATGACAAAGGTGAAAACTTTAAAAAAGCTGATGTTATTGTTGAAGAATTTGATGACGAAGACGAAGATATCAAGAGTTCAATTGACATCAAGGAATTTGACGATGACTACACTGAAGAATTTAGTTTCAATGATGATTATGAATATTCAGATGACTCTAGCTATGCCGAAGAAGACGAAGATGAAATAATTATTAGAAAAGAAACAAAAAATGTCAAAAAAGACAATAAGTCATCCAAAAATTTAACAGATGATGATTTTAAAATTCAATCATATGATGATATGGATATTGATTTATCTGACGATACCTTGACATCAACAAGCCAACTTCGTAATAAATTGACTGAAACTAACGATATAGTTAAATGATATATGCGTTGAATTGGTAAATATGGAAAACTTCTAACTAAAGCTGAAGAAGAAAAATTGGCTTTAGAAATGGAAAAAGGTGGTTTTAGAGGTAAAAGAGCTAAGGATAAATTAATCAAAAGAAATCTACGTTTAGTTATAAACAATGCAAAAAAATACAAAAATCGTGGTTTAAGTTTTATTGATTTAATTTCAGAAGGTAACTCAGGAATTGTTAAGGCAGTTACAAAATATAATGTTGGTAAAGGTTTCAAATTCTCAACATATGCTACTTGATGAATTCGTCAAGCGATAACTAGAGCAGTTGCTGATCAAGCACGTACTATTCGTGTTCCAGTTCATATGGTTGAAACCATCAATAAAATTACCAAAATCGAGCGTGAATTACACCAAGAAAACGGAACAGAACCAACTGACGAGGAAATTGCAGCAAAATTTGGTCAAGGTTATACAGCTGAAAAAGTTAGATATATTCGTAAAATAAATATTGACCCTATTTCGCTTGATAAACAAATCGGGAAAGAAAATGATTCAGCATTCTCTGATTTTGTTAAAGACGATAGTGTTGTAAACCCAATTGACTTTGCTTCGCAAGAAGAATTGGTAGATATGCTAAATGAAACATTATCAGAAGCATTAGACAGAGACGAATATGTTCTTATCTGTAAACGTTATGGTGTCGGAATTGACGAAAATGGTGAAAAATATAAAGTTACACCGCTAGAAGAATTGGCTAAAGATAGAGGCGTTTCTAAAGAACGTATTCGCCAAATTGAAAACAAAATTTTAAGAAAATTGAAAAACTGCACACGTAAAGGTAAATATCTAAAGGACTTTTTTAAATAATGCAAATTCGTAAAGTAAGTAATTTTCTACTGCAACATTATCCTTTAGATGCTGCTGAGGTTTGAGACCCCGCTGGATTTAGTGTTAAATTTAACTTGAGCGAAAAAATAAAAGGTGTTGTTACTGCAATTGATTTAACATGAGAAGTATTACAATTAGCAATTGACAAAGATGCAAATTTAATTGTTTTACATCATCCATTTAAATTCGCTCAGACCTGACAAGATGAATTTATTGCCGCCCCTTATAAACGTGAAATATTGGCAATATTGAAGAAAAAACGTATAAATGTACTCGCATTACACACAAATTATGACAATAATGTGAACGGAACTTCACACCAAATTGCATTAAGATTAAATTTAACTCCTTCGATTTATAACCATAATAATCCGTATCCGTGTATAGTTAAAGAACCAATTTCAATCAATGAATTAAAGTCATTATTCATTGAGAAAATGAATTTACATTCGACGCGCACTAATACTGACGATTTAAATACTAAACTAAAAAATGTTGCCATTTTATCTGGTTCAGGACCCGCAACCCTAGCGTATGAATTGAGTCAAAACAAGACTCAGTTAGTAATATTGAGTGATGTCAAGTGAAATGAATGAGTGTTATATCAACAACACAAAATTAAAATTTTAGAAGTCTCGCATTTAGACGAACAAGTTTTTGTATTTGATATTGCCACAAAACTGGAACAAAATTTTCCAGACTTAAATGTACACACATACATTTTTAAAGAACCATACAAAAACATTTAGGAGCAATGATGGATTTTACAAATATATTCAAAATGCAAAAAGAGCTAGACCAAGCAATAATTTCGCGTGATGATTTAGATGCGATCACTGATGAAGAGTGACAAGCAAAATGATTATTGGCTGTCTTGGTAGAGTTTTCAGAATTTGCTAACGAAATTCAATCTTTTAAATACTGAAAAAAACATAAAAATATCAATCATGATGCTGCTCTTGAAGAATTTGCTGATGTTTTACATTTCTTGGGTTCATACGCTTATAAAGTAGGTGTTAATCCAATAATTGAACCTAAAATTGTTTCTAAATTCCCTACTGATCAAATTTTGGAAATATTTAGAATTGCCTCAATTAATAAAGGCAATATCTCTAAAGAGATAATTAGTGAATTATTGTCTCTTTCATTAGGTTGTGCAAAATTACTTAACTACACAGAAGAAGACATTTTTAAATGATACGAAATTAAAAATAAAAAAAACTTTGACCGAATTAAAAATCATTATTAATTTAAGCCCTTTCAAGGGGCTTTTTTAAAAAAAATAGAGCAATTGCTCTATTAATTTTCAGGATAAATACAAATTGGTTTAATTTTATTATTTTGTTTATCTATTGTGTTAAGTTCGAGAACAACTCCGTTGAATTGTGTGTTATTTTCTGACACCCTAAATTTAGCATGTGCAGCATAGCGCATATGTTCATAAACTTCTTGGAAGTTAGCACCAATTGCCGAATTATGTGGACCCACCATGCCTGCATCTGTAATAAAACATGTTCCTTTAGGTAAAACTCTCGCATCGTTAGTTTGCACATGAGTATGTGTTCCACAAACTGCGTCAACAACACCATCTAAATATAGACCTAATATTGCTTTTTCACTTGTTGTTTCGGCGTGAAAATCTATAAAATGAAAATCTGTTTTTACTGAATATTTAATAACATCGTCAATAGCATCAAAGAAATTATCAGCAAATTCATCTTTTCACGGAGACAATAATCTATTAAAAGTTATACCCATAAGAGAACTTACACGCAATGTTGTTTCATTGACTTGAATAATTGTACTACCATGACCAGGATAAGAATTAGAAATGTTTAGTGGTCTAACAACATCGTTGTTATTAATAATATCGAAAATACTATCTCTAGCTCAAACATGATTTCCTAAAGTGCAAACATCAACCCCTATTTTCTTGAGTTGAATATAATCATATTCAGTAAAACCTTTTCGATCAGATACGTTTTCGCACTGAGCGATCACAACATCAATATTATGTTCTTTCTTTAAATCATTGATATATTTTTTTACAGTATCAATACCAGGTTGACCGAAAATATCTCCAATAAATAAAATATTTATTTTTTTATTTGGCATTTAAACCTCAAATCTACAATATTAGTGTACCACAAAGTTTTGCGTTCCTAAATATCAATATCAAAATAAAGTCATTTTAATCAACCAAAATGAGCATCTAAAATACAGTGAAACATAAAACCAGGCGATAATTACCTTAATTTTAGTTAGTTTTAATTACGAGTTAATTATATTAGTGGCTCTTAAAAAAATAATTTTTAAGATAATTCTTTGAGTAAGCAAATATGACAATACGATGTCTTATTTGCTTGCTTTTTTGTTAAATTTTCAATAAAAATATTGATCAAAAATGTGATTTATCTATACTTCTTACACTTAGTAATTCAATAATTATTGAATAATATTGTTTTCTTATTTTTTGAAATTATTCATGTCATAGACGAAACCAAAAATGCGTTTAATGTATAATTTAAATACTAATTTTATTTTTAAAGGAGATATATGAAAATAGGAAACACACAGGTTGCTATCGACGCAATCAAGAATCCAAAATACAAAAATATTGTTATTTTTCATCATACTCGTCCAGACGGTGACTGTCTAGGGTCACAACACGGACTAGCCCAAATGATTAGAGATAATTTTCCAGATAAAAAAGTTTATACACCCGGCGATAATGTCGGTACATATGATTTTATGGACTACAAGTTCGATCCACTAGAAACAATTGATTTTAGCGATTCATTAGCTATTGTTGTTGATGCTTCTAGTTCAGATCGTATTGTGCATGGTGATTTATTGTTAGGCGATAAATTCAGTGCTAAATTAAGAATCGACCATCACCCTAACGGCAGTGATGTTGAATATGACTACTTATTTGTCGATGAACATTATGTAGCTTCTGCTGAACAAGTTGCACATATTGCTTATGATGCAAACTGAAAATTAAGTCAAAAAGCTGCTAAACACACATTTTTAGGAATAGTAACTGATTCAGGGAGATTTTTATACCAAGATACATCTGCTAGAACATTCAAGTTAGCTGCCTTTCTTGAAGAACAAGGTAATGTTGAATCATGAAAATTACACAAAGAATTAGGTAAAAGAAGTTTAAAAGATATTAAATATATTGGGCACATTCTTTCACACTTCCAAAAAGACGGTAGAGTGTTATATTTCATTGCTAACAAACAAGTACAAGAAGAATTCGGATTTGACGAGTTAAAAGCGGCAATTTTCGTTAATGAGTTAGCTAATATTGATGATAATTCATGTTGAGCATTTTTTGTCGAACAATCTGACGGAAGCGTACGTTGTCGTTTACGTTCAAATGGTCCACTAGTTAACGAAGTTGCTAATTTATACAACGGTGGTGGTCATGCGAATGCTGCCGGATGCAATATTTCATCATTTGATGAAGTAAAAGATGTCCTAAAACACTTAAATGACGCAATAGCCAAATGGGAGGCAAAATAATGAAAATGTCCGATACTGGAACATGACAAATTGCTGCCGAGAAATTAGAACAATATGACTCAATAGTGATTTTTCATCACATCAGACCTGATGGAGACTGTTTAGGTAGTCAATTTGGTTTAAGAGAATTATTGCGAGTAAATTACCCAAATAAAAAAGTTTATGCAATCGGTGAATCAAATGGTTTATTTTCTAACTTTTTGAATTTAGATTTTGACGAAATTCCATCAGATGAAATTTTAGCTAAGTCTTTAGGCGTTGTTGTAGATGCTAACCAAAAAGAAAGAATATATAACCGTGAAGTTTTAGACAAAAATTTATTTGCTGAAACTTTAAGAATTGACCATCATCCAAACGAGGATGATTTAGATAAAGTTACAGTTTGATTAGAAGAAAACCGTATTGCAGCGGCAGAAATGATAGCTGAACTTGCTTATCAAAAAAAATGGAAAATAACAGAAAGAGCTGCCAATTTTATTTTCCTAGGTATTGTAACTGACTCGGGAAGATTCCAATTTTCGGATACTAGTTCTCGAACACACGAATTAGCAGCGTTTTTATACAAAAACAACTTAAGAGCTGAAAAAGTTTTTCTAGGACTAGCTCAAACTTCACTTGAAGATTTAAAAGCACAAAACACATTAATGTCTTCGTTAAAAACCGTTGGGCAAGTTGCTTATATTCAAGTTGATTACAAAACAACTATTGAATTAGGTAAAACACCAAATGATATGGCTCGTCCTAACATGGTCGGCAATATTAAAGGTTTTCCGATTTGAGTTTCATTTAACGAAGAAGCAAACGGCAACATCAGAGTTGAATTTCGTTCAAACGGCCCTATTGTAAGAAATGTGGCCCTAAAATTTGGTGGCGGTGGCCACGACCGTGCTTCGGGAGCAATTATTAAAACATTTGCTGATGTTGACAAAGTTATTGCTGAATGTAATGCCGAAGTTGAACGTTGACAAAGAGAAAATAAGGAGTAATTATGGCAAAATTTAATCGTATTTTTATGATCGTAACAGACGGTTTAGGTATTGGACCAGACCGTGATCAAAAAGCATTTGGAGACAATGGAGCAAATACAATTCTTTCTGCCTCTAAAAGTGCTATGTTCTATATTGACAATTGAAAAAAATTGGGAATTGGAAATATCACAACATTAGAAGGTAACTACCATGTTCAAAAACCAAAAGCATACATGACTAGAGTGCAAGAAGTTTCAAACGCTAAAGATACTTTAGCTGGTCACTGAGAAATGATGGGAATTAAAACATTAGTTCCATTCCCAACATTTACTGAAAATGGTTTCCCTCAAGATTTAATTGATGAATTATCTAAAGCATTTGACGGACGTAAAATTATTTGCAACCGTAGTGGATCTGGTACTGAAATTATTGATGAATTTGCACAAGAACAAAAAGAAACAGGTGCAATTATTGTTTATACTTCAATGGACTCAGTATTGCAAATTGCAGCACATGAAGAATGAATTGGCTTAGACAATTTATACCGTTACGGAAAAGCCGCAAGAGAAATTTGTTCATCAAAACCTGAATGAAACGTAGGAAGAATTATTGTTCGTCCTTTCATTACCGATGAAAATGGCAAATACAAAAGAACATTCAACAGACACGACTATGCTAACAAACCACGTGAATTGATTCTAAATCAATTGCAAAAAGTTGGTGTTGATGTAGTTGCTGTTGGTAAAATTAATGATATTTTTGTTGGTCAAGGTATTTCAAGAGCTATTCACTCAGATGGTGACGCACACGCAATGGATATTACTATTGATGAAGCTAAAAAAGACACAAAAGATACATTCGTATTCACTAACTTAGTTCAATTTGACTCACATTACGGACACAGAAGAGATGTTGATGGTTATGCGTCAAATATTGCTTTATTAGACACAAAAATTGGTGTTTTAATGAACACAATGAAAGAAGATGACTTATTAATCATGACTTCAGATCACGGTAATGACCCATTATATCCAGGATTTAACCACACAAGAGAAATGTTACCTTTAACAATTTTTTCAAAATCATTTAAATCACCAAAAGTTCTAAAAGATGTTGAAGGTTTAGGAACAAGTGGTAATATTGTTGCACGTAACTGAAATGTTGAGATTGTAGCCGAAACAGGTGATGACATCTTCGAACAACTTGTTTAAATTCTAAAAAGTCGATTTGTTCGACTTTTTTATTTATTTTTTAGCTTTTTTGATAATTTTTTCATATACAATAATCTTGTTAAAAAAATAAGGAGGAAAATGAAAAAGACTATTTATTTGGCCGGTGGATGTTTTTGAGGCGTTGAAGCCTATTTTGCAAGAGTGAATGGAGTTTTAGATTCTGTATCAGGTTATGCAAACGGCTTAAATGACAAAGCTAACTACCGTGAATTAAAATCTTCAATGCACGCAGAAACAGTTAAGGTTGATTATGATGACGAAAAAGTATCAGTTGAGGAATTAGTGATGCATTTATTTAGATTAATTGACCCACAATCACTGAATAAACAAGGTAACGATATTGGTACTCAATATCGTACTGGTGTTTATTTTGAAAATGAAAATGATCATAAAATTATCGCTAAATTATTTGAGTATTTAAAGGATAAATACTCAAAATTCTATGTTGAGTTAGAAAAACTAAGACATTTTATAAATGCTGAAGATTACCACCAAGACTATTTAGAAAAAAATCCTAACGGATATTGTCATGTTAATTTAAATGTTGACTACAAATTGAATGAACATGAAAATAAAATTATTAAACAAGTCAGAAATGAACTAAAACTAGATCAGTTAAGTTATGATGTTTTGAAAAAATCAGCAACAGAGTATCCACACACATCTTCTTTAAATAATGAATATAGAAAAGGTATCTATGTAGAAAAAATCACAGGCGAGGCTTTATTTTCTTCTGATGATAAATTTGATTCTGGCTGTGGATGACCTTCATTCTCAAAACCGATTGAAAAAGAAAGCGTTCATTATTTGGATGACACTTCGCACAGAATGCTGCGAATTGAGGTTCGTTCGGGCGAAGGCAACAACCATTTAGGACATGTGTTCAACGATGGACCTAAAGATATGGGCGGCATGAGATATTGTATTAACGGAGCTGCTTTAGAATTTATTCCGCTCGAACAAATGGACGAAAGAGGTTACAGCGAATTTAAAAAATTCGTTAAATAATAAAAATAGACACTAAATTTTCTTGTGTCTATTTTTTAAAATATTTTGGTGTAACAATTTTTCAAGAATCATTGCCTTGACCAACTTTTTTTCTTTTAATTCCATATTTATAATCACCATCTTGACCAAAAAATTGAAAATTATAACCATTGTCATTTCAAGAGCTGTTATTTGCTTTTGCAGAATTAGATTCCTTATGAGCTGGTATTAAATTTGAGTATGCATCGCTTCTCAATGGGTTTACGTGTTCAATATTTCAGTCATTTCGATTGCGAAAAATTTGGCGACCAGCATAATCATATCCTGATGAAGCATTTCCAAAATAGTTCAATCAAACTTGTTCTCTTTTTAACATTGATTACCTCCTTTCCAATATCTATTGTAAAAAAAAAAAAAAAAATAAAAGAAAATAGCTTTCCTTTCCGAAAATAATCAATATGTGTGAGTAAATTTATCGACATTATTCATATTTTGACAACATTTTACTGCGGTATTGATTGTATTTTTCGACTGAACCATATTGCTTTTTATGAATCATATCTTCAATTGGCGAAACTGCAAAAACCAAGACATGAAAGATTACTAAAACAACAACTAACATTGCTCGTCCAACAATTAAACTAGTAAACTCTTGTTTAGCAATTTCTAATGACACATTTTTTACTGATACGTAATATTGAATATCAAATTTAAATGTAGTAATAAGATCAACAATTGGTACTAGAATTTGAGCCAACATTGCAAGTGAAACAAATATTACAGTTATATAACCAAAAAACAAGAAATTCTTTTCGGATTTTTGATTGCTATTTTGCCTGTCTTTCTATTTTTTATAGCACCAATGATTGCTAAAGCAATAAAAACAAAACTAAAAACAGTAATTCAATTAGCAATTAAATCGGTAAATGAATAGAGTCTAGCCATGCTCCATAATGAATCATTACTATATTTTAGGTAATTAGAATTTGTAGGAATATACAATAAAGAACCAATTAAAGTAAAAATTATATTTGCTCCTACCCCAATAATTATTGAATAAATAACACCAATAGTAGGACGATGCGGATTTAATTTATGAATAAATTTGTTTCATAATGGCATTTCGCCTTTTTTAATTAGTGTTTCAATAAAACGAGGCATTCACATAGAAAAGGCATTGATTACGCCAAATACACCAATTGCAATAGCAATATTGATTGCTCCAAAAATTATTTTTCCAGGTTTTAAACCGAACAAGTTCTGGATATAGTTTCGCATGTTTGAAAATGAACCACCATTGATTGACATTGCCACTGCAATAGCAATATAAAGAATTGTGATAATAATCAATCCTAACGAAAGAGCTAAAGTGGTTTTTTCCGGTTTTTTCATTTCTGACTGCATTCCCGCTGCAATATAGAAACCATCATAGGCAAAAAAGATAGCTCCAATTGATAAAAATACACCAATAAAACCAGCGGATGCTGAATACTGAATGAAACTATCACCCAGTTTTATTGAGTAGTTCGTATTGAAAGTTGTTATTTTGACCGTGTCAACACCACCTTTGCCGTTAAAAGCTAATATGAAACCAACAACAATGATAAACACTAGCGGAATAAATTTTATTGCTAAAACTATAGTGTTATGAATGTTACCAATTTTAGATACCAATCCAGGCACAAGCAATAAATAAAGTCCCATCAAAGTTGTGATTAGTAATCAAATTAGTCAATCATGACTGGTCCCAAAAGTGAGAGCCGGCTTGTCTGTTATTGCACCAATTCCGTCTTGTAAAACCTGAATTGTATAAACGGGCATGTAGAAAAAAGTAAGTGGCAAAGTTAAATAAATCATAAAATTCTTTGAAGCGTTGTAAACTCATCTGGAATTAAAAATTTGATTTCACCCCACTAAAGACATATTATCTTTTTTTACGCTAGCAACTTCTGCTAAAGCAATGGCCATCGAAATAACTGCAAAAGCAGCTAAAATTCAACAAACGATTGATAAAATTAAATTTCCTCGGGAGTTTCTTAAAACTTCATCTGATTTAAAAAAGATACCGGCACCAATGGAACTTCCCATTACAATCAACATTGAGGAGAAGAAACCGATTTTCTTTTTCCTCGGTAAGTTTTTAAAACTCTCTGATTGCTTGTCGTGTTTCATGTATCCTCCTAATGAAAAGAAATTATAACACATTCAATTAAGCAACATTGTATTTATTAATTACATAGATTTTACTAATACAACTATTTTTTAAAGCAATATGTCAAAAAGAACGTTGTAAAATACGCAAAAAAATCTAAATTTATAGAGTATAATAGAATTTATTACATATGAAATGAGGTAATTATGATAAATAAGATTAAAGGCACCAGAGATCTATCGCCAGCCGAAATGAATTTACAAGAATTTATTCGTAATATTTTTACCAAAACGATTAGAAGTTTTAATTTTAGCTTAATCGATACACCTATAATTGAATATTCGCAGCTATATAAACGTTCAGTTGCGGGTAGTGATATTGTTAAAAAAGAAATGTATGAGTTTAAAGATAAAGGTGATCGTGAAATAGCTTTACGTCCCGAAGGGACTGCTGGTTTTGTTAGAGCACTAATTGAAAATAAATGATATGCAACTTTAAAAACTCCTAAATTTGGTTATTTTGGCCAAATGTTTCGCTATGAACAACCGCAAAAAGGTCGCCAAAGACAATTTTACCAAGCCGGAGTCGAAGTAATAGGAGAGACAAATCCGTATGTTGATGCAGAGTTGATTGTGTTAGCCCACTCAATTTTGCAAACATTAGGTTTAAGTTTTATTTTAAAAATTAATTCAATTGGTGACTTTGAATCGAGACAAAAATATCAAGCAGATCTAAAAGAGTATTTTTTACAATACAAAGATCAATTGAGTATTGACTCACAAGAAAGAATTGAAAACAATGTATTGCGTATACTAGATGATAAAGTTGACTCACAAAAAGATTTCGTTAAAAAAGCACCAAAAATCAAAAATTACCTTTCTGACAAAAGCAATCAACAATTCAATCAATTATTGAAAATTTTAGACCAAAGTGGCGTTAATTACCAAGTTGATTATTCACTTGTTAGAGGTTTAGACTACTACGATGAGACAGTTTATGAGTTTGTTTCTACTGCACAAAGTGCCGGAGCACAATCAACACTAATTGGTGGCGGTAGATATTCTAATTTAATTAAAGAATTAGACGGACCAAAATTAGGAGCTAGTGGTTGAGGTTTTGGAGTTGATCGTGTGGCACAAATCATTATGGATGAAGAATTAGAAATTACCCAAGATGATGTTGAAGTTGTTGATATCGTAGTTGCTTCAACTGATGAAAAAATGCAAACAGAATTATTCACACTAGCGAACGAATTGAGAAATTACGGTGTGAAAATTGAATTTTTAAAAGAGATATCTAAGAGCAAAAAAATATTCGATAAAGCCAAAAGATTAAATTCCAAATTTGTTATTTTCAATGATAAATTTGATAATAATGAGTTAATCTTAGTTAAAAATATTCAAAACGAAGATAAAATTTACTTTAATTTAAGCGAAGAAGGTTTTGTTGATTTATTAGATTTTCTAGCCGAAAACGGTCTTAAAGCGATTGAAGATTTAGAACTTTTGATTGATTAATTATTTACTTTTATTAATATTGACATCGTAGTTTGACTATGATGTTTTTATTTATTTTAAATGCCGTTGCAATGACTTTCATATTTTTTCACATTAAAAAGCTAAAAGTTTAAAAAGTTTTTGTTTTTAAGGAAATATGTTTATAATAAACGTGTTATGTTAAGAAATTACTCAGTAAAACGTATTTACTTTATGAATGAAATAGCAATTTGAACTATTTCTATTTTTTAGTTAATACCTGAGTGAAATTTAAAAATTTAAATCCAAGCAGGTATATAGGAAAAAACCTGCTTTTTTAGATAAGATACTATAGAGGAGCCTTATATAAAAGTAATTAGTCGAGCAGGTATGCGAAGAAACTGGTGAAAGGATAAGAAGGCCGAATTGTAATATTGGGCACAATATTATGATGGCAACAATTCATAACAGTTTGTTGTTCTTTGGAATTTTCCATTGGCGCTATAGTCTACATTGTAATAAATAGTTTTATTATTTTGTGAGACTGGGGCTAAGGTCTTACATTTTTATTTTTAAAAAGCAATAAAACATAACGTACAATGAAATAATAATAAATTCAATATTCTTATTGAGAATGAGAGGAAACGTGAAATTTAAATTAAAATCAAAATTATGATTATTACCATTAACTACGACTCTTGCGACGCCGTTAGCAGTTGTTGCTTGTGGTAATACTGGTAACCAAAATAATGGTACAAATGGAGTTCAAAACACTCAAGGTGTAGCCACAGATAGCGAATATGTAAAACAAGGTGTAATTCGTAGCGGAGTGAACTCGACATATATCCCAAGAGAATTTTCTCAAGATTCATCTAATGCATATGGTTCATGACAACAACAACCGGAAGACCAAAATGCAGCCTTATTAATTAGAAAATCTACAACTGATAAAGCAGAAATTTTAGAGACAGCTGACCCTAACACCGGTGCGGTATCTTATCAAATTAAAAAACCATCAGTTTGAAGATATAAACTTGAATTAGCTTCAAAAATTATTGTTACAACTGTTGACGGAGAAGTAGTTGAATTTGACAAAGATGATGCGGTATTGACTGAACAACCAACAAATGGTAATTATAGTTTTGCTGTATATCAAGGTTTTTCAAATGATGACCGTAGTATTAACTCTAAAAAATTCTTTGATACTTTAGCTAAATCAACAAAATTACAATTTGAAATCAAAGATAATGTTAAATGAGTTGACAATAACGGTAATGAAACCAAATATAATGTTGTGGCAAGTGACTTCTACATCTCATGAATGAGAACTAGACTTTTAGGAGTTGCCGAACGTAAAAAAGTTGCTAATGGAACTGATGTAAATGTTACAGAATTGGACCAATTAATAACTGGAATTTTAAGTTCTGGTTCTAATTATTTCAGCGAGCAAATGAGATATCCTAACTTGTATCTATACGGACTATTCGAAGTTGACGCCAATAAATTAGATGATGAAAATGAAACTGTTCAAGATGGAAAACTTACTTTCCACAAACTATCGGGGAAAGATTCAGCCGATTTTAGCGCTTTAATTGAAAACCTTGCTACTAGCCAAGATTTTGCTGCTGCTCCAAGTCAATATATTGCCGATAAAGCCAAAGATGGTTTGCCTACTCTAGAACCATTTTCAACAGAAAATGCAGCAACATTTTCAATGGAAAAAATTAGTGCAATTCCACGTGACAATATTCTTTCAAGAGCTGGTGTGTACTGATACGGTATAAATGACAAATATAATCTATACGCAGGTGCATTCTACTATGGTGGATATGATAAATCGACCCAAGAAGAAAAATGACTACAAAATAAACACTATGTTGATCAAAAATGAGTTAATTCACCAACTGCCGTAAAACAATTTGTTTTAAGATACAAAGGTCAAGGTGATGATCAACAATTCTCAGCTGTTCTTTGAGACGACTTTAAAAGAGGTAGAATTTCAAGATTATCATACTCAACCATTCCAACAGCCCAACAAACAGAAGTTATTAAAGCGCCACAAAATTTTGGTGTTAATTATTCGCAATCTTTAAATAAATCATCAATTTTATCAACTCAAGGATGAAATTTACTTCCAGCAGTAACTGATATTGAAAGTGATTCTTTGAACAACCCTGCAACTCTAAAAGCAATTGTCGATTCAATTTCATATAATGATACTTTTTCGAGATTAGTATATGGCAAAACTGTTGAAGAAATGGTTAAATCACAATTCAAAGGTGACGATATTTACAACTTGTTCTCAGGTAACGGTGTAATATTCAGATCTCTAATTAGTGCCGCTGTTAACTATGACCATGTCGCATCATTTGTTACTGACGGAAAATCAAAAATGTATATTGCCGGTCTTGCGCCCGATGCAAACATTGGTGGAAGTGACCAAATTAATTCACAAACTAAAACATTACGTGATGTTTACCAAGATGTTAACTCTATATCATATTTAAACAGTAACTACACTAAAGCTAATTACACAACACCACAAGAATTTGCTGATAATTGATTGATAGCTGGTAGTGATTTAGATAAACTAAAATCACCAGAATTTGAAAAAATTAAAGCTGAAATGAAAAAATTCCTAGACGCAAACAATGTAGGTGCTGACGAAAAAGTTAAATGACAACTTACATTCAGATACGTTAACTGATCCCCACAAAAAATGCAACTAATTTACAATCAATTACCTGATTTATTCAAAGAATTAGACCCTCGTTTAGAATTAACTACAACAATTTACACTGCCGAACAAGCCGCACTATTCTACAATCAACACGTGTACGGTAGATCGCCATATAAAATCGGTGGTTGAGGTTATGATGTTAACTCAATGGGTTCAGGTGTTGATGGATTAGCGAACTTATACAACTTTGCAATCCCATCAATAATGCTAGGTCAAGAATTACCGCAAGACGCTAGCCAAAGCGCAAAAGATAACCAAAATAAATTTAAAGCTGCTTTCCCTGCTATATTCAAATTAAGTCAAGAATTTAACAAATGAGTCCAAGAACAACTAAACAATAATGTCTTTACATTATCAATTGGCTTAGACAAATTTAGAAATCTAACTTTATCTGAATTAGATAAAATATCAAACTCATTATCACATTATAAATATGATGAAGCTACTCAAAAATTAGTTGAAAATACAGATATCAAAGACACTGATGTTGATCTTACAACATTGACATCGAGATTCTTTACAACATACACAAAAACATTGACAAATCAACAAAATATAGATCTAGCAAAAGAGTTGGTATTGTTTATCGGAAATTCAGTTGGTAGATCAAAATTAATTTCATTAGAAGGTTTTAGTCCAGTGTTAATTAACCCTAACTATGTATTTCCATTTGTTGGTGCAGAAGAAGAATGATATAGTGATACGAAAGTACTTCAAAACACTGATAAATAATGTTTAAATATCTATCAAAAAGAATGGCTCTGGCCATTCTTACATTATTTATAGTTCTAATATTTTCGTATACCTTAATCGTTTTATTTATAAAAAACCCTTTTGAAATAGCTTTAATTAGCGAAAACGATCAACACAAAAGAGAAATACTACTCGCAAAATCGGAAGAATATAATTCGATTCCGATTATTGTAAAAATTGGTACATATTTTAAAAATTTCTTCCAAGGTAATTTTGGACCAATTTATATTCAAAGTGGTGGTTTCAAAACCATTCCACAATTATTCTTCGAACCATTAGGTTGAAGTATGCTAGTTTCATTGCCTTCGTTTATTATTTCTTCTTCATTGGGAGTAATTATTGGCATTATTGGCGGATATAAACGAGGAACGTGAGTTGACAACGTAATTAATGGTTTTGTATTTGTTTTTATTGCTGTTCCAAGTTTTATTCTTGCACCTATTGCCCTAAATATATTCCAAAAAGCAGGTTTTGATATTAGATTCATCTCTCCTAACGAAATCGGTGGAGGATGACTAGCAACTATTAAATCTATTATTCCAGCAATCACTGTAGTTAGTCTGGGTTCTTTAGCAGGTTACACATTATACGCACGTAATCAAGTTGTAACTGTGCTAACTTCAAATTATGTTTTAATCGCCAAAACCAAAGGTTTAGGTGATGGTGAAATATTTAGAAAATATGTTTTCAGAAATATTTCAATTCCGTTAGCAACTATCATTATTCCTTCTTATTTAATTCTTTTATCAGGTTCGATTATTGTTGAAAAATTCTGATTTATCCCTGGATCGGCAACTATTATTGCTAACTCATTCCCTGCCGGAGAAATAAATGTTGTCATGTTTAACGTCTTTTTCTTCA
The DNA here is from genome assembly GCF_024834065.1 of Mycoplasma sp. CSL7475-4. Classification (GTDB taxonomy): domain Bacteria; phylum Bacillota_I; class Bacilli_A; order Mycoplasmatales; family Metamycoplasmataceae; genus Mycoplasmopsis. The sequence continues at coordinate 37,434 of NZ_JANUYA010000005.1, read as the reverse complement.
CAGCACTAGGTTTATTTACTCAAATTATTGTGGATATTTCCTATCCGTTAATCGACCCAAGAATTAAATACCAAGCAAGTAGCGGAATTACTTTATCAATGATTTTCCGAGCTTACAAATTACGTAAATTAGAATATCAAGCACAACTGAAAGGAGAGAAAAATGAGTAAAAATTCAACAGAATTCAATCAAAAATATAGAATTAGTGCTGATTTAATCTCTAAATTAAAGTTGTCTAAAGATGAAAAAATTAGCAACAATATTGGTGGTAAACCCAAGGTATTATTGCTAGAAATAATTAAAAGATTTTTTACCAATCCTGTAGTTGTAATTGCTTTCATTGTCTTTATTGCAATTATTCTTACTTCAGTATTTGTTACAACATTTTCACAATATCCAGCAGTGAAACCAATTGACGCAAATTTACCAAATGACCAAAAAGTTGCAAACTTTCAGTCATTGCCTCCAATATTTGACCCGTTTAAAGAAACAACTGATATTGGGGTTATACGTAACTTACAAAAATGACAAAACCCTAATTTTGAATACTATAAATATTTAAGTCCTTATGCAGCTAATTCACATTTTATAATCCCAGGTAAAGTTGTTAAATATAATGCTTATTTATATTTTGACGGAGCACAGTTACAAGCAAAATTAATCGAATATACCAAAGAACATGGTCGTGCTTCGCTAGCAACGGCAGATATTGCTGGCATTATTGCTTCAATTCCTAAATTAAAAACATTTTTAGGAACTAATGCTTTAGGTGCTGATATTTGAACCAGTGTTTGAAAAGGAACTTTAGAATCACTTTGAGTCGCATTCTTTGTGGCAACTGTCGAAATCATTATCGGTGTCTTTGTTGGAGCTTATTTAGGTTTCAACGCCGGTAAATGACTAGACACATTTATGATGCGTTTAATTGAGATTTTCACATCGCCGCCTTCAATTATTTGATTATTACTATTTGTTACAATTTGGGGAACAAACCCATGAGTATTGATTGGTGGTTTATTATTCGTTGGTTGAACTGGACCAATCGGCGTTACTAGATTATTTATCATCACTGTTAAAGATGAAGAATATATCATGGCTGCCAAAAGTATTGGTGCTAGTGAAACAAGACAAATATTTTTACATGCTTTACCAGCAATTTTGGGAAAAATTGCAATGAGTTATGTAAGAAGAATTCCTTCGGTAATTTTATCAATTGCTTCATTAGCATTCTTAGGATTTTTCAAAGACAATGATTCAGCTAATTTAGGTAAATTTATGCTTGACAACCTAGAAGCTTCAAAAGGAAATGTTTGATTATTAATATTACCTGCCTTAATTCTATTAGGAATTTCAATTAGTTTACAATTCACCGCAATTGGGTTACACGATGCCCTTGATCCTAAAGTCATAAAAGTCAAAAGATAGGAGATTCATGAACAAAGAAAATATTTTAAACTCAATTAAAACTACTCCCTTAGCAGACGATACACTATTGGAAGTAGAAAATTTAAGAGTTGATTTTAAAAACGGTCGCAAAAATTTTATTCGAATTGTTCGTGGCTTAGATCTTAAAATTAAACGTGGTGAAATTATTGGACTAGTTGGCGAGTCTGGGTCAGGTAAATCTGTAACTTCAAAATCTCTAATTAATGTTAATGAAGGGGCTCAATTCGCAGCCGATAAAATGCAAATTGATGACCTAGATTTAACAAAAATCAAAAAAAATTCACAATGACAAGCAATCAGGGGTTCATATATTGGCTATATTCCACAAGATCCACTGACCTCGCTTAATCCTACTCGTAAAATTGGAAAACAACTGTTAGATGCTTTAAATCTAAACAAAGAATGAGAAGGAAAAACATACTTACAAAAAAGAAACTATTTAGTTTCCTTGCTGGATGAATTTGGCATTAGAAACGCCGAAGCAGTTTTTGATTCTTACCCTCACACATTGTCGGGTGGTATGAAACAAAGAGTTGTTATAACAATGGTTGTTGCTCTAAAACCAAAATTAATTATTGCCGATGAACCAACTACTGCCCTAGACCCAACGGTGCAAGCATCAGTGTTGGCATTATTTGAAAGAATACGGCAAACAATGAATATTTCAATTATTTTAATTAGCCACAACATTAGTGTTGTTGCCAAGTTCTGTGATTACATTTACGTTATGTATGCAGGAAGAATAGTTGAGCGGGGCAGTAGAAAAGATATTTTTACTGATCCACGCCATCCTTACACGTGAGCACTGATTTCTGCGATTCCAGAAAACAAACAACATCGCCTATATTCGATTAAAGGAACTCCGCCAGACATGGCGAATTTACCGTTAGGCGATCCGTTTGCTCCTCGTAATGATTATGCACTTGAAATTGATTTTTACAAAGAACCACCAATGTTGCCTGTTTCAAAACGCCACGCAGCAGCAACATGATTATTGCACCCTGATGCGCCTAAGGTTGAATTACCTCAAGATTTACAATTAAGAATTGACAGTTTTAGAAAGGTATTTGAAAATGATGAAGAAAAGTAATTCTAAACAAATTTTAGAAATACAAGGTTTAAAAAAATATTTTACCAACGGTAATGTAATCAATAAAGCGGTAAATAATGTCAGCTTTAATTTACATGAAGGTGAAATTGTTGGTTTAATTGGTGAATCTGGTTCAGGTAAAACGACAGTAGGGCGTTCATTATTGCGTCTTTACGATGATTTTAATGGCTTTGTCATGTTGGATGGCAAAGTTATCAGTGGCAAAAGAATTTCACGAGCGCAAACTAAATTCTTACGTAAAAACATTCAAATGATTTTTCAAGACCCACATGCTTCGTTAAATGGACAAAAAAATATTTATTCAACTTTAAAAGAACCTTTAATTGTTAACGGAATTATTAAAAATCAAATTAAAGATATTTTTAAGGATTGAGTTGAAATCAAAGAAAATTACTTTTATTCGTTCCAAGAAAAATACAAACAATTACGACTACAAAATTTATTATCAATTAATACCTTAGCCCATGACTTTTTCCACTCATGAGCAGAAAAAGTTAAAGAATGAAAAATAGATGATAATCTTTCTGCTGAAGATAACTTCAACTCGTACTTTTCATATTTAGAAGAAAAACAAAATATGGAAAGTTTAATAGTTAATAATTTGTATCAAAACACTGATGAATTGATGAATTTTTATTTCGAAAAACAAAGTGATTTTAGAAATATGAATTTGGATATTGATGAAAGCGAATTAAAAGCAGCTAGAGATCATTATTTTAAAACAATTAAACTGTCAAAAATGACTTTAAGACAATATAATTCAGCACAAAAAATCAAAGTTTGACAGCGTGAAATTAAAGATATCATCAAAAATAAAAAAGATGAAAAAGCAACAAATGTTAACACATTCAATAACTTTATTGTTGAATTTAAAAAAGATGCAAAAATATACCGTAATTCAAAAATAATTTCAACAAAACTGAATACATATACTCATAATATTAAAAACGAGCTTCTAAGTAAAAAAATGAATAAAGTAACAAAATCAATGAAGCATCAATTAAGATATCTTCATTATTCACAAGCTCGTGCAGCGATTGCTAAGTTGCAAGAATATACCAAAAATTTCTTCTCTGACCATCTTTCAAATATTGAATATTCTCCTAAAATTAAAAAAGAAATTACTAATGTTATTGAAGAAAAGTTCAACTTTAATTTTGATGATTTTATTGCATTGAATGCAAAAAATATCAATGATTATCACACAAAAATCAACGAATTAGAAACAAAAATTAAACAAAACTCAACAATTAGCTCGCCAAATAAAAAATATGCTTCTAAAGAAGATATTGAACAAGCGAGATTAGCGTACGAAAAAGCAAAAAAATTCAATCAAGAGATGATTGATGAATATATAATCAAACACAAAGAACGTATAGCTGAATTAGACTTAAAAATCGAACAAGCTAATGAAGAATACAAATTCTTAAAAGGTTTGCAAGACTTAACTAATACTGGTATTGATAATGCTCATAAACAATTTATTCAATATCTAAAACAAAAAGGTTTAGAAATGAAGCAAGCTTATAAAGAAGCAAAAAAAGCCAAATCTCCAGAAACAAATTCATTGAAAATGAAGTTGTTTGAACACAACAAAATGATCAATTTATACATTTCAAAAGTAAAAAATAAACTTTTAACATTAAAATCGTTCCAAATTGAAGCTAAATACTTAAATAAAGATGTTAATGCAATTAAGATCCTATTAGGAATCAACAATTCTCGGGCAGTAGATTTCAATTCTGTTAAATTCATCAAATTTATTTCGGGTAATATAATTGCTAAAATATTGATCAAAAACTTATTGATAAAAACAACTATTTACAAATCACTAGAAGATGTTGGTTTATTGAAACAATTTGCATATCGTTATCCACACGAATTTAGTGGTGGACAACGTCAAAGAATTGTTATTGCTCGTGCTTTAATTACCCAACCTAAAGTTATCGTTGCCGATGAACCGATTGCTTCACTGGATATTTCAATTCAAGCACAAGTTGTCAACTTATTAAAAGACTTATGTGAGAAAAAGAATATCGGAATGATCTTTATTGCTCACGACCTTTCAATGATTGAATACATTGCCGATCGTGTTGAAATTATGCACTACGGAAAAATTGTGGAATCTGGTTCAACACAAAAAGTGTATGAAAAACCAGTGCATCCATACACAATTAACCTATTTAAAGCAATTCCGAAAATTTCTAACGCTAATGAGAAATTTGAAAATATTAGTTTTGAACTTGATTATTTCAAAGGACAAGAATATCCAAATGTTCCTGAACTATATCAAGTTGAAGACGAGCATTTTGTTTATGGAACATACGAACAAACATCACAATGAGCTAAACCATTAAACTTAAAAGCAAATAAAATTAATGCTAATTCTCAAGCCAACAAATTGGAAGCGAATAAGCACGCATTTAAGTGAGCATATTTAAACAATGATTAAACAATATTTTAAAGACTCATTTACTCTTAAACGATTAATACATTTCTTTGTTATTTTACTGATTGGTGTGGCTATTTTGGCTGGTGCCATTACTTATTTAGTACTTAATAAAAGATATGCCAATACTCAAAACCAAGCTCAATACATTGCCAGTGATTCTCTGATGGGTATGGGTGTGTGATACTTGGCTTACGGTGTAATTTTAATTTCAGTTCGTTCTGGTTTAGGTTCAGGGATAACTAAAATTCACCAAAATAAAACTAAATCAAAATTATTAAGACGCATTTCTAAAATCAATACGAATAACTCAATATCAAGCGAAGAAAGAATTGAATTAAAAGTACTGAATGAAGAATTAAAAGAGTTGCAACAACGGCAAGAAACAGCGAATTTAACCAAAAAAAATAATCTTATTTACTGAATACTAGTTGCATTAGGAATCATAAGTCTTGTGATTGCAATTATTCTTATCTTTGCGTAAAATTTAGGTCTTTATTGACCTATTTTTTACGCAAAAAATTAATAAATAGATTTGTTGACGAAAAACATAAGCATTTATTGATTTTTTGAACTATTTTCAATGGTTTTATTGCATTTTTTATAAAATTATATATATACAAAGGAAAGGAAATTATGGCTGAAGAAATAAAAAAAGACAAACTAGCGACTGTTTATCATGTTACTCCATACAACGGAAAATGACAAGTTAAAGGTGTTGGCAACACTAGACCAACTAAATTATTTGACACTCAAAAAGAAGCTATTGCTTACTCAAATGAACTAACTAAAAAACGTAATGGTTCAGTAATTATTCATCGTAAAACTGGACAAGTAAGAGATAGTATTAGTAATAAGAAAAAGAAATAGAAATATAGTGTCTACTATATTTTTATTTATTTTCGTAAGTAAAGGAGAGCAATATGTCTAATTACAAATTGGTTTCAAATTATAGCCCAGCAGGCGACCAACCTAAAGCTATTGCGGAATTGGTTGACAACATCAACTCTGGCAAAAAATTTCAAGTTTTAAAAGGAGTTACTGGTAGTGGAAAAACATTCACTATCGCTAATGTGATTGCTAATTTTGATCGTCCTGTTTTGGTTCTCTCTCATAATAAAACATTAGCCTCGCAACTTTATAGCGAATTAAAGTCATTTTTTCCGAATAATAATGTTGAATATTTTGTGTCTTATTTCGACTATTATCGTCCTGAAGCCTATATACCTTCTAGTGACTCATACATTGAAAAAAACTCCCAAACTAACCGTGAAATTGAAGCAATGCGAATGTCAACATTTAACTCTTTATTGACTGAAAATAACACAATCGTTGTTGCATCTGTCTCGGCCATTTATGGTGCCTTAAATCCCAATGATTATAATGAACAAATTTTCTACATTGCGGTTGGTGATATCTATAAAAGAAGCGATTTTTTTAAAAAACTTATTCAAAAAAACTATAAACGAAACGAAGTTGATCAAGATCTGGGGACTTTTAGTTCAAAAGGCGATACAGTCTTTATTAGACCCGCACACAGTGATGAATTTATGATTAGAGTCGATTTTTGAGATGATGAAATCGAAAAAATTTCAACAGTAAATCCATTGACCAAAACAGTAATTCAAACTCATAAACAATTCCGAATTTTCCCTGGCGACGCATATACAGTCGGCAATGAATTAGTAAAAAAAGTTGTTGAAGAAATAGGCGAAGAATTAGAAAAGCGAATTGAATATTTTTCAAAAAATAATAAACTACTGGAAGCACAGAGAATTGACGAACGTACAACTAAAGATATGGACTCATTACGTGAATTTGGTGTTTGTTCGGGCATTGAAAACTACTCACGATTTTTTGACCGCAGAAAGCCAGGTGAAAGACCTTATACACTATTAGATTATTTTGCGGGTAAAAACCCACTATTAATTATTGATGAAAGTCATATGATGATTCCTCAATTACGCGCTATGTATCACGGGGATCGCTCACGTAAAGAAAATTTAGTTAATTATGGTTTTAGATTGCCATCGGCACTTGATAATCGACCATTACGTTTTGACGAATACGAAAATGGTTTTGATTTCCAAACAATTTTTATCTCCGCTACGCCTGAATCTTATGAATTAGAAAAAACAAAGGGCAACTTAACTCGCTTATTCGTGCGGCCAACAGGTTTATTAGACCCAGTTATTGAAGTAAGGAGTTCGAAAAATCAAGTTGAAGATATCTATGATGAATTGCAAAAACAAAAACAAAAAAACGAACGAACTTTGATATTGACCACAACTAAACGTTTAGCAGAAGAATTGACACGTTTTTATTTAGAAAAAAACGAAAAAATTGCCTTTATTCATTCAGACCACACTGCATTTGAACGCAATAGAATTCTCTTGAAATTACGTAAAGGTATTTATGATACTGTTATTGGAATTAACTTGTTACGTGAGGGTATTGACTTACCTGAAGTTAGTCTAATTGTAGTTTTAGACGCTGATAAAGAAGGTTTTTTACGTGATACAAAATCATTGATCCAAATTTCAGGTCGTGCAGCCCGTAATGCTAACGGTAGGGTGTTGTTTTATGGCGACACTATTTCACGCAGTATGAAGGCAACAATTGCTGATAATAAAGAAAAAAGAGAGTTGCAAATTGCTTATAATTTAAAACATAATATCACTCCGCAAACAATTATTAAAGCAATACCAGACGCCCTGCTTGATGATGCTAAAGACGAACAAATCAGCTTTTATTTAAGTAAGAATAAAGTCGGCAAAAAAGAGAAAGCACAATTGCTGGAAGAATTGAATGCTAAAATGAATGAAGCAGCGAAAAATTTAGATTACGAAAAGGCAATAGAGATTCGTGATTTAATTATTGAATTAGAAACAAAACAATAACAAAAAGGGGAAAAATGTCAACAAAAGAACAAATTACAATAAAAGGTGCTAGAGAAAATAATTTAAAAAATGTTAATCTAGTTTTGCCTAAAAATAAATTAATAGTTTTTACCGGTTTATCGGGTTCGGGTAAGTCATCATTGGCGTTTAATACGATTTACGAAGAAGGCCGTCGTAGATATGTAGATAGTTTGAGTAATTATGCTCGCCAATTTTTAGGGGGAAGCAATAAACCCGATGTAGATGCCATTGATGGTTTGAGTCCATCGATTGCAATTGAGCAAAAAACAACACATAATAATCCACGTTCGACAGTGGGCACTGTCACGGAAATTTATGATTATTTACGTTTATTGTTTGCTCGTATTGGCGTTCCTTATTGTCCGCAACACAAAATTCCAATCAAATCACAAACTAACAAAGATATTATTGACTCTTTAAACTCAATGAAAACCAGTGGCAAAATATTGATTTTGTCACCAATTGTAGACAATGAAAAAGGGACACATTTAAACTTAATTGATAAGTTACGTAAAGATGGTTTTATCCGAGTAAAAGTTGATGGACAATTAAGAAATTTGGATGATGAAATCATTTTGGATAAAAATAGTAAACACACAATAGACATAGTTGTCGATCGTGTAAATGTTGTGGATGAGTCTGCTCGTTTAGCGGAGGCTATTTCAGTAGCTGCCGAATACAGTAAAGGTTTAATTAAAGTGGAAAGTGACGAAGGTGAAATTAAAACTTTTTCAAAACTACACTCGTGTATGTATAAAGATTTTGAAATGCCTAAAATCGAGCCACGTTTATTTTCATTCAACTCACCCGCTGGTGCTTGTGAGCAATGTAAAGGTCTTGGTGTAGATTTGCGAGCAAGTTTTGAGGCACTAGTGCCAGAACCTTGAAGAAGTATAAACAATGGTGGAATAAAAATATTCGAAAACACAGTAAACACACAAAACTTAGAATGACAAGAATTTGAAGTTTTATTAAACCACTATGGTATTGATAAAAGCATTCCTATCGAAGATCTTTCACCATCTGATATAAAGAGAATTAAATATGGTTCAGATGAAGAAATTGAATATGTTTTAATTTCTGCATCTGGCAACCGGATTCGTCGTAGTAAACGTATAGAAGGTATATTAGATATTGTTGAGCGTAAATATATGGAAACTAGCTCACAAACTATCCGTGACTATACAAAAAAATATATGGGTTCATATCCGTGTTCAAAATGTAATAACTCAAGATTGAATAAATATGCTTTAGCAGTCCAAATTGATGGCAAAAATATTGATGATTATGCACGATTATCAATTGAAGAAGCATTAAACACTATCGAAAATATTAATTTAAACGAGAATGATTCACATATTTCTTCATTAATTCTTACTGAATTAATTAATAGATTGAGCTTTTTACAAAATGTAGGATTGAACTATCTGAGTCTAAACAGGAATGCTGAAACACTTTCGGGTGGTGAAAGCCAAAGAATTAAACTTGCAACGCAAATTGGGTCAAATTTAACTGGTGTTTTATATGTTTTGGACGAACCTTCAATTGGCTTGCATCAAAGAGATAATGATCGTTTGATCGCCACACTAAAAAATATGGTGGAAATTGGCAATACACTGATTGTTGTTGAACACGATGAAGACACAATTAGAGCTGCAGAACATATAGTCGATATTGGACCATTAGCAGGTGCCGAGGGTGGTAATATTGTTGCTCAAGGTACAATGCAGGATATTATGCAAACTAAAGATTCATTGACTGGAAAATACTTAAGCGGTGAATTAAAGATTGAATTGCCTAAGTTTAGACGTTCAGGCAATGGTCAAGTTGTTACTGTCAAAGGCGCTAAAGAAAATAATTTAAAAAATATTGATGTTAAGTTTCCGCTTGGCAAATTTATTGCCGTTACAGGCATAAGCGGCAGTGGTAAAAGTACATTGGTTAATGAAATTTTTGTTAAAGGAATACAAAGAGTTGTCAATAAAAATACTGAAAAAATAGGGAAATTTTCTTCTATTCAAAATATCAATGCGATTGATAAAGTGATACCAATTTCGCAAAGTCCTATCGGCAGAACGCCACGTTCTACCCCTGCAACACACATTTCGGTTTTTGATGATATCCGTGATTTATTCGCTTCGACAACCGAAGCACAAGCAAGAGCACTTACGAAATCTAATTTTAGTTTCAATGTTCCTGGCGGTAGATGTGAAAAATGTACCGGCGATGGAGTAATTAAAATTGAAATGCACTTTTTACCCGATGTTTATATTGTCTGTGATCAATGCGATGGCAAACGTTACACAAAAGAAACATTGGAAGTAAAATACAAAAACAAAAACATTTCTGACGTTTTAAATATGAGCGTTGATGAAGCGTATGATTTCTTTGCGGCTAGACCAAAAATTAAGGAAAAATTAGCAGTTATTAAATCAATAGGTTTAGGTTACATTAAACTAGGTCAATCATCCACCACACTGAGCGGCGGTGAAGCACAAAGAGTTAAATTGGCCACATACTTGCATAAAAAAGCAACCGGTAAAACCGTGTATGTATTAGACGAGCCAACAACCGGATTACACCCACACGATGTCAATAAACTTTTATCAGTTTTAAATAAAATTGTTGATAATGGTGACACAGTGGTGGTTATTGAACATAACCTTGACGTTATAAAATGTGCCGATTACATCATCGATTTAGGACCAGAGGGCGGTGTCAACGGCGGCAAAGTTGTTGCCAGTGGAACTCCCGAGCAAGTTGCATCTGTACCTGGCAGTTACACAGGACAATACTTAAAAAAATATTTATCATAATACTTATTGCAGTGAGAAGTGTTAGTACTAATGTGCTAATGCTTTTTTATGAATAAATATGTTGAAAAAACACTGTAAAATATGTAATTATCCATAAAACAACAAACGCTTAAACTTGAGAACAAAAAACTCTTTTCAAAAAATGAGGTTGAAAATAAAGGTAAATAATCAATTAATTCCCAAATACTGTGCAGGAATTAGAATTGGTACTGTTGTGTCATTAAAAGAAATGAATGTAGTTAATGGAATTGTTGAATTTGTCAGAAGTTGTACACTAAATGGCTGGTTAGTGAGTGAAATTGGTGTTGTTAATAGTGTAGATATTCATCAAAAAAAGAATAAAAAACTGAGTTTGAATAGTTAAAAACAGCTTTTATCATTGCTCAATTTATAAAATATTGTATATATAGCAAGTAATCAAAAAATCCTAACACAACTTTTGTTGTGTCGGTTTTCATTAAAGAAAATAAAAAACGCCATAAGGCGTTGTGGAGCAAATACATATGGTACCCAAGACAGGACTTGAACCTGCACGGATTTCTCCAGTAGATTTTGAGTCTACGGTGTCTACCATTCCACCACTTGGGCAAATTTCTTAATAATTATAATTGATTTTTAGAATATAATAAACAAATAATTATTTTTAGGAGATTGATGGTAGGAATAGTAGCTGAATATAACCCATTTCATAATGGCCATATACGTCAAATTAATTGAGTTAAGCAAAATTTTCCTGGTGAAAAAATTATTGTCGTGATGAGCGATAAATTTTCGCAGCGTGGTGAATTTACTATTGCTAGTTTTTTTAGCCGAAAACGAATCGCTAAAAAATATGGAGTCAATAAAGTGATTAAATTAAGTTTTGACGAAACTGTTCAAGCAGCCCACATATTTGCTTATCACGCAGTAATGAAATTGCATCAAGCAGGTGTGAATAAAATTGTTTTTGGTTCTGAAAGTGACGATGTCAAGCAAATGTTATATTTGGCTCAGTTTTTAAATAAAAACAGTGATGATTTCAATATAACTATTCGTAAATATATCAAAAAAGAGAAAATGGCATATCCTAAAGCTTTTTCTTTAGCACTAAGTGAATTGAGTGGCTCTAGCTATGATTTACCTAATGATATTTTAGGTTTTGAATATGTCAAAACAATAGTCAATAACAATCTCGATATTCAAATTTATTCAATCAAACGCAATATTGAATTTCATTCGGAGCAAACTTATGAAAATTACGCATCTGCTTCTTTATTGCGAAAAAAAATTAAAAATAATGAAGACATTTCAAAATACACGCCAATGTGAATTAAAAAAGGTCGCTTTATTGAAAAAACCTATTTTAAATTTAAAAAAATTTTACTATCAACACCATTAGAAAAAATAAAACGAATTAAATTAGTCAGCGAAGGTATCGAAAATCTTTTTTTAAAAAATATTCATCACACAAATTATGATGATTTTATTCAAGCATGTGTTTCCAAACGTTACACAGCCTCAAGAATTAAAAGAATCTACGCCTGAATATTATGTAAAAAATGAAAATAAAGGAGTGAAAAATGAAACAAATAATTCTAACAAGTCAAAATGATTATAAAAAAACAATTAACGCTATGGAAAGAGAACTTGATGAAATATGAGAATTAGGTTTAAATAATGCCGAGTTAGTTTTTATTGACGAGGAAAATCAAAATTTATGAAATTTAATCATTAAATATTTAGATGAGCATAAAGACGAATTTTCTTATGAAATAGTTTCACAAAATAATAGAATTTTAGTTACATTTGTTATCTAAAAATACGCCAAAAGTAAATCAAAGTTTTTAGGTTATAAAATAATTTTGTTTTCTAGACTATATGATAAAATTAATAGGCAATATTTAATTGCAGAAAGTAGATTTAATCTCACCTGATGACCATATAGTCTTGGGTTCTAGCTACAATTAAAATTTATTTTATATGTAGTTGAGAAGTGGAAACACTTATTAATTTAAATTTATCTATTATAAAGGAGTTATTATACAACCAACAAATACTAGAAATAAAAAACCGGCAGCGGAACATATGATTAATTCAAATATTCCATTTGCAAAAGTCTTTTTAATTGGACCAGAAGGCGAAAAAATTGGTGTTAAAGCAACCAAAGAAGCAATTCAAATAGCACGTGAGTACAGTATGGACTTAGTGCTAATTAGTGTTGAACCAAAACCAATTGCTCGAATCTTAGATTATGGCAAATTTAAATACGACCGTAAGAAAAAACAAAAAGCTGCTAAAGAGAAACAAACTATTATTCAAAATCGTCAAATTAGATTGACTGTAATGATCGGTGATCATGATTTACAAGTTAAAGCACGTAAAGCAAGAGAATTTTTACTTGATGGTGACAGGCTAAAAGTTAGTCTTAAATATCGTGGCCGTGAAATGGCGCGTCCAGAACTTGGTTACGACACAATTAATCGTTTCTTTGCTTTATTAGAAGATATTGCTGATATCGCTAAAGAAGCTGCACTTGTGAATAATAGATTTCTTGACATGTATTTGCAACCAAATAAAACAAAAGTTGCTAAATACAAAAAAGAAAATAATATAGTAGATAAAATTGCTACACAACAAGAAGACGATTCTGAATCATCATCAGATGACGAAGAATAGTCACAAGGAGTAAATATGCCTAAAATGAAGACAAAAAGCGCTCTTAAAAAACGTATCAAAATTACAGGTACAGGAAAAGTTTTAAGAGAACAAGCTTACCGTTCACACTTAGCCCAAAATAAATCAACAAAACAAAAACGTCAAGCACGTAAATCTGTTCAAATGCACGCATCTGACATCAAAAGATTCAAAGGCTTATTTTAATAACTATATTTAATTAAGAAAAGAGGAAAACTATGAGAGTTAAAGGCGGAACAGTTACAAGAGCTAGAAGAAAAAAATGACTAAAACTAGCTAAAGGATATTTTGGACACAAATCAATAGGTTACAAAGTTGCTAAACAAGCAGTTGTTAAATCATGAACATACGCATTCAGAGACCGTAAACAAGTTAAACGTAATTTCAGAAAACTATGAATAGCACGTATCAACGCTGCTACTAGAGCAGAAGGATTATCATACTCATTATTCATTAATGGTCTTAAAAAAGCTAACGTTTCAATTAATAGAAAAATGCTATCTGAATTAGCAATCAATGAACCTAAAGTATTTTCTGACTTAATCAAAATTTCAAAAGACGGTAAATAATTAATAACACAAAAAAGCAAAAAATTTTGTAAATTTGTTTTTTGTTAAAATTCAATTTTTTTAAAAAAACTGGTTTATCAATTATTTAAAGTGTTTTTTCAGTAAAAACACGCTTTTTTTGTATTTTTTTTATACGGAAACTATTCCATAACATATTGAGTTATCAAAGTCATAAAAACTATAAATTTATTATAATTAAATTAGGTATAGTTCTCGTGCTATATCTCGTAATATTTGTGTATTGCGTATTATTAGGAGGTTTTTAAATAAACATGAAAAAGAATAAATTATTTTTAATGGGTGCGGGAGTATTTTCTGCTCTAGCTTCAGTACCTATGATCGCTGCGGCTTGCCAAAGCAATAAAGGTGTATATGATCACCCTAAATCACCAAAAGTCTCAGTTGTTAACGTAATTAAAAGCGATAATTTAGTTGCAACTGAAAGTGAAAAAGCAAATCTTCCAAAAATCGTTATGATCAATGACGATGGAGATATCAATGACAAATCATTTAACCAATCAGCATGAGAAGGGTTATTAAACTTTACTACACAGAACAAAATTAGTAGAAAAAACTACAATGTTCTAGAAGTTACTGGTGGAAACTATAAGAACGCTTATACACAAGCACTAAACAGTGGATACAAAATTTGAATTATGCCAGGTTTCTTACACTCAGACCAAATTGATTCATTTATCAAAGAAGGTAATAATGCTGAAAGAATGGCAAATTTAGGTGTAACTATTCTTGGTGCTGACTATGTAACTGCTTTAGGTGGACACGGTGTATTCCAAGAATTCAAAACTAGAGAATCTGCTTTTGCTGCTGGATATGCTGCTGCTAAATTCCTATCAGAAGAAGCTAATGCAGCCGATAGAACATTTGCACAATTTGGAGGCGGTGTCTTCGAAGGTGTTACTGACTTTAACGAAGGTTTCATGAAAGGTGTACTTTACTGAAACAATAAACAAACAGACGAAAACAAAAAAGTTCACTCAACACAAAACACTGTTGACTTAAATACAGGTTTTGATACAAACTCGCCAATAATGGATACCGCTATTAACAATGTCCTAGCTACAAACCCTAAATTAATTTTACCTGTTGCTGGACAAGCGACATATTTAGTGATGAAAAGAGATTCATTTAAAGGAAAATACATTATTGGAGTTGACACCGACCAAGCTTTAGCTGCTCCATCTGGTAAATCAGCATTCTTTACTTCAATTCTTAAAAATTTAGGACAATCGACATACGACTTAGTTGGTTCTATTGCGTTGAACAAAAAAACTAAAGATCAATTAGGTGGATTTGAAATTAATGTAACCGACGGTATAATCTACGGTGGATTTAATGAAAACTGAGTAGATGTTTCAAAAACATACATCCAAGGTGAAAGAGGTAAACAAGCACAAGAAGCTCTAGATGAAGGTAAAAAAGTTGCTAAATCTCTAAATGACGAAGATAAAACTTGACTATACTCATCAAAAGTTACAAAAGAAGGCCCAGAAATCACAAATCTTCAAGAACGTATGAATGCTCTTGCCAAAGCACTATATAAAGCATAATAGTGAACGCAGTTGAATTTAGAAACGTTACTAAAAAATTTCCCGGAATAATCGCTAATGACGATGTTTCATTTGCAGTACGCAAAGGAACAATTCACGCATTAATCGGTGAAAACGGGGCTGGTAAAAGTACCTTGATGTCAATTTTGTTTGGTTTATATGAACAAACAAGTGGAGAGATCCTAATCAACGGCAACAAGGTGCTTTTTTCTGGACCAAACGATGCCAATGCATTAGGTATCGGTATGGTGCACCAACACTTTAAATTAGTAGACGTATATACTAATCTTGATAACATAATCCTTGGAGAAGAGTGAACATCCGCAGCAGGCGTTTTGAATAGAAACGTTGCTATCAAAAAAATAAAAGCTCTTCAAAATACTTATAACCTACACTTCGATTTATTCCAAAAATCAGGTGATGCCACAGTCTCAACTCAACAAAAAGTTGAGATTATGAAAATGCTTTACCGGGGAAACGACATTTTGGTTTTTGACGAACCAACTGCCGTATTAACCGATGAAGAAATTCAAGGGTTATTAGAATCATTCCAAATATTCAAAAAAGCAGGCAAGACAATAATATTCATTTCACACAAACTTAAAGAGATTGAACAAGTCGCTGATACCGCAACGGTATTGAGACTTGGAAAAGTAGCGGGTAATTTTGTGATGAAAGATACAACATTAGACCAAATAATCAAAGCTATGGTTGGTAATGAAGTTGTTGAAATCAAAAACGATTCTGTAGCAGAGAAAAAAGATGTTGTATTTTCAATGAAAAATGTAACTACACACAAGTTACACAAAAATTTAAAAAATATTTCTTTTGATATTCATGCTGGTGAAATTTTTGCAATTGCAGGGGTTTCAGGAAATGGTCAAGAGGAATTAGAATATGTAGTTGGTGGATTAGAGCAACCAACTAAAGGTTCTGTACATCTAAAAGTACTTGATAAGAAAACTAATGAATATCAAGTTAAAGATATAACCAAAATGAGCGCATGAAATCGTAGTAAAAACCACGTGGCGTACATTCCAGCGGATAGACACCATCATGGTGTAATCCTTGACTTCACTATTGAAGAAAACTCAGTAATTAGAAGATTATGAGACCCACATTTCCAAACCGGTGGTGTGTTCAAGAACAAACAAATTCGTAATTTCACTGAGGAAATTATTGAAAAATTTGACGTTCGTAGTTCACAAGGTGCTAAAAGTATTGCACGTTCACTATCTGGTGGAAACCAACAAAAATTTATTGTTGGTCGTGAAATGATGTTTGAACACGATTTCATCATAATTGTCCAACCTACACGTGGTATGGATATTGGTGCTATTACAAACATTCATAGTCAAATTTTAGAAGAAAAGAAAAAAGGAAAAGCGATTTTACTAATTTCTTACGAGCTTGATGAAGTTTTAGCGTTAGCTGATACTATCGCAGTAATTAACGAAGGTAGAATTTTGTCAATTAAAGACGCAAGAACAACAACTCGTGAACAAATAGGTAAATTCATGTCATCCTCATCTTCTGAAGATAACCAAACATGATATAACCCAATAGATATAGAAGATTCAAAAGAAAGTTATATCAATATAATTGAGAAAAAATATAGTAAATTGCTAGAAGAAGCATTGTTGAAAGAGACATCAATTAAATCAAGTTTATTTATTGCTAAACGTTCAAAAGACGCAGGTAAAGAAGCTATTGCTGAATTAAGCGAGAACTATAAAAAAGCTCGTCGTGAACGTTTACAAGTAGCATTGAATAAAAAAGCAGAAATTTCACATGCTAAAAAATCATTTAAAGAAATTTATGATAATTTCAAATTAAACAGAAAGGAGGAAACAAATGAAGACAAAACACAATTTGAGTGATTCTTTGCGAACATTCAGTCAAAAGATGAGTAATTTTATAAAAATGGATAAGACTAAGTCAACCGGTCGTAAAGTTGCATCATCTCTTTGAGCGCTTTTCTTCGGGATAGTTCTTTCGTTCGTTTATATATTTCTTAAAAAAGCAATTTTTGATGGTTATGTAATTAACCCATTTCAAATTGTAAATGCTGTAATTGATAGTTTAAACTCAAATAATAAAGAATACATTGTTAACTTCTTTTTAGTCTTTGGGTTTTCATCGTTGGCCTGTGCTTTAAGTTTTAAAGCAGGATTATTCAACATTGGTATTCCTGGACAAATGATGATCTCGGGAGCTACTTCGTTTGGTATTTTCATCAAAATGGCTTACAACTCAAGCAAAGAAATACCATTATGAGTTTTATTTGTAGCACTAATTTTCTCAATGTTATTTGCTTTTATTGTTGGTTTAATTTCAGGAGCACTTAAAGCACATCTAAATGTGCATGAAGTTATTTCAACAATTATGGTTAACTGAATAATAGTTGGAATTTCAATGATTTTATTCCAACAAAAATCAGCTTCAATTATTTGACCTGAATTAAAACCTGAACAAATTAATGCTTATTTCGATGACACTAACACAGGGGTTAAACCAGGTTTTGCCGTTATTTCATCAGCTGTTAAAAATGCTTTTGTGATTGGCGGGATTATAAGTTTGATTGCATTAGTAATCGCAATTGCCTTTATCTTCAACTTCACAAGTTTAGGATACAAAATTAGAATGCAAGGGGTTGCTAAAACTAACGGTAAATACATGGGTGTTAACGATAAAATGCTAACAATGCTAATTCTTGCTTTTTCAGCAATGATTGCAAGTATTGCAGGATTTTATCAATATGTTATTGCTCCAAGTGTTGCTTTCAACCGTATCACTGAACCACTAGTTATTGGTTTTGAATCGATTGCAATTAGTTTATTAGCACTTAACTCACCAATTGGTATTGTATTTTCATCATTATTCTATACAGCATTGTATTCATCGCAATACACCATTCAACTTGACCCATTATATTTAAAACCGGAAGACCTTCAAGTTATTACATCAATGATTCTATATCTTGCAGCAACTTCTGTGATGTTTAGTAATTTCAAACCTTTACGTTCAATTTCGCGCGGAATTGCTTTGATAAAAGATCCACGTTACCTAGCAAATTACAAATTGAATATGCTAGAAAGAAAACGTATATCTCTAACTAATAGATACAATTTAGCATTGCACAGAATTGAATATAATGTTGACGATCAAAATTATGAAAAAATGTTAGCTAAGTTGCAAAAATTAGAAGAAAAATATCAGAAAAATCTGTTATTAAACAATATCTTGACTGAACGCGCAAAAATTGGTATTATCAATGCAAACAAAGTTTACGATTTACAAGTTTTATTGCACAACGCAAAACTTGCTAAAAATCACGAATTGATTTCACAATACAAAAAAGAAATCAAGGATTTAGTTGCTTTCCAAAAACAAGAAGCAGCAAGCTTTGGTTCGGTTAAAGAATCAATTAATTCATTATCTGTTCCTGCAGTTGAACTTGCTAAAGGTGAAATTTCAAACAAAAAACGTGTTAAACAAATTAAAGTTGAAATTGAAAAAATGACTGATAAATATCTTTCTTCTGCAATGAACTACAAAAATTCAGAGAAAGAAACTATCGAAAACTTCGAATACATTAACAACCAAAAACAAAAAATGAATCTTGAAATGAGTAGACTAGGTTCAACAAGAAAATTCAATCTAAAACAAGAAAAAATTGCATCAGAAAAATCTATTAAAGCTAAATTCCAAGCAATTTACAATAACATTATCGAACAAAGATTCGCAATGTTAAAAGATTATAGAACTAATAAAGGAGGAAAATAATGTCATTAAAATTAGTAGTTGATACTTATGGTTGACTAATTCTTTTCTTCTGTATATTCACACTTGGTGGAATTAGTGGATTATTTAGTGAAAAAGTTGGTATCGTAAATATCGGTATTAACGGGATGATGGTTATCGGTGCAGTTTCTTACTTAGTATTTAGTGATATCATTAACAAAATATTTGGTGAAACTAGTGTTATTGGCCGTAATGGTCTTTGACAAATACCGGCTACAATAATGGCAATGGGTGTGGCCGCTGCCTTTGCGATGTTGCATGGTTTTGCAACTATCAAACTAAAAAGTGAACACACTATTTCAGGTTTTGCTATTAACCTACTAGCATTCGGTATTGCAATTATTTTGTTAGACATTTTTGGTAATGGTAATAAAAAACCAGCTAACAATATTCAAGAACTAAGATATGTTATCGAAGTTCTTGATTCTCAAAGAGTTGAGATAATTTCATGAAAAATGGTTATCACTATTGCGATTATTGCTGTTTCAGCATTCGCTCTATATAAAACTAAATGAGGATTGAGATTTAGAAGTATTGGGGAAAACCCTCAAGCCGCTGACGTTGCAGGTATCAACGTTAATAAATACAAATGACAAGGAATTGCCATTTCAGGAGCTATCGCCGGAGTTGCGGGTTCAATATTCTCACAAACTTTAGGTGCTTCATTTAACGGTGACGTTAGAGGATATGGATATTTAGCCCTAGCAATTATGATTATGGGTCAATGAAACATTTTCATCGTTTGTGGTGCTTCATTCTTATTCTCATTCTTGTATGCGATTTCATCTTCTTCAGGTGCGTTCGTGCCAGAATTAAAACCATATCAATCATTATTACAAGTTATTCCATACATGCTATCGTTATTGATTGTTATGATCACTGGAAAAAAATCACATGCGCCTGCCGCATCAGGTATCGCATATGACAAATCAGTTCGTTAGAACTAATACGCATTTAATAATTATTTAAAAATCTAAATGAGCTCACACGGGCTCATTTTTATATTGCCACTTTGCAATGTAAACTTAAACCATTTAAATGCATAATGTATGATATTTTACGTGGGTAGAGGAAGGAAATTATGAAAAAAAATGATATAACATTTTACAGATACTTTCAAAATTGAATTGATATATATAAAAAAGGTTCAATTAGAAAGATAAGTTTTAACAAATATTTAACAACACTTGACTGACTAATTAAAATATGTCCCCAATTAAAATTAAGTGAATTAGATAGAATTTCATACCAAAAAATACTAAATGAGTACGCCGAACATCACGAGCGCCAAACGACAATGGATTTTCACCATCATCTTAAAAGTTGTCTTTTAGACGCCTTTGATGATGGTCTATTGCGGGTTGATCCTACCCGTAAAGTAGTGATAAAAGGGAGAATGCCGTCAAAAAATAAAAAACCAAAATTTTTAAGTCAATTTGAATTGCAATTATTGATTAAATCTTTAAATCTTAAAGAAAAAATCAATTTTGATTGATTGATTTTACTAATTGCAAAAACAGGTTTAAGATTTTCAGAAGCTTTAGCCCTAACTCCCAACGATTTTGATTTCAACAAACAATTATTAAATATCACCAAAACGTGAAATTACAAAGATAATGACGGCTTTGCTCCCACAAAAAATAAATCATCAATTCGTAAGGTACAATTAGACTGATTAACGACTTCACAATTTGCAATGCTAATTAGAAATTTGCCAGAAGATAAGCCAATTTTTGTTAACGATAAAAAAATATTTAATTCAACTATCAACGACATTTTACAAAGGCGTTGTCAAAAAGCTAATGTACCTGTAATTTCGATTCACGGTCTCAGACACACACATGCTTCAATATTGCTCTATGCCGGCGTGTCAATAGCTTCAGTCGCTAAACGCCTAGGCCACGCAAGCATGAACACTACAGAAAGAATATATTTACATATTATTAACGAATTAGAAAATAAAGATATCGACTTGGTTATGCGGTCGATATCTAATCTATTTTAATTATTTATAATACCCACAAATAGCGACTAAAAGTCGTTATTTTTAGAATTACGTAATTTTTCTAACTCTTCACGTGCTAATAATTTGACTTTAAGTGTATTTATTGCCCCGCGATAATTTCTAACGATAGTATTACAATAAGCTCTAGTTTCTGCGCTAGCTACATAATCTTTTGTCAAGTCTTCTCAACCATTATTTTCATCAATACCTTGAGTTCTAGTGTATAGATTCCATACTTTTTCAAAATCTAAGCCAAAGTTTTTTGTGTATTCTTTCACTCGTTCGATTTCGTGATTTTTAAGTACATCAATAAAATTCTTACCACGTCTAATGTCTTCTCAATTAGCAATAAACACGTCAATTTGTTCTTTTGTGAAATGTTCGCTCAAATGCTGGATAATTAATGATAAATCAACGTCATCTGCAATTTGTTGCTCTAACTGTTTCAATCACATCTCGTTAATGGTTTCACTTTTAGTTATAAAATCAACTTTGTCAAGGTCGATAACTACCATTAATGGTTTATTTTTCTTATTGTTGTTATTATCAATGATATCATTTATGTTAACACTTCGGATTGCACTCTTTAATCTAGGGATTAAATCATTTATCTCCTCCATATAACTTTGATATTCTTCGTATTCTTCTTTGTCCTTCAATTTCGATAAAGAATTTCTTATACTAATGCTATTTTTGTTTGAAATTAACTGCGTCACATTTGTAACTAGATTACTAAATTCGCTTAATAGTTCAAAATTTTCAGCATCTTCATCACTGATTAATATTTCGATATTGTTATTTTCATCTGTTCGTGAAATTTTTTGTAGAGTTGCTTTAATTTTTTTGTATGTGTTTATTTGACTTAAAACTAACTCTGAGTCAGTAATGGTTTGGAATTGTCTTCAGTCGTTTGCGTGTGCGTACTCGGCGAATGCTTCCTTGACGTTATGTTTCATTCTGTGCGGAGCTCTAAAACAAACAATATTTCCAAAGTCTTTAATTTTATAACTTACATCGTCTAAAACACGATTTGTTCTCGAGAAGGCTTGTACCAAACCTTCCATTTTTACAATCTTGTCAAAATAAACCGTGTTTATGTATTTTGAGTCATAACCAGTCAACAATTGAGATACAACAATAACAATATCTAGTTTTTTTTCATCTAACTCTTTATTTACACCACGTTTTAATCTTAAATTATTGTATATCCCTTTGCGTGCTAATCTTTGTAAGACATCATTTTTGAACCCGTCTTTATATGTTTCAGCACTAAAATTTGTTTTAAAATCTTCGTTATAATTTTTAACAATTTTTTGAATAGCATCAATTTTGAAACTATTTTTCTCAAAATCATCAACAACATCCAAACTATCATCAAAAATAGTGGTGATTTTGTATTTTTTATCACTGGTGTGATTTAACTCTTGGAATATATTGTAATATTGAATAGCATCCGCAATACTTGATGTAGCAAATAACGCACTAAAGTTGCACGATGAACTGCGGTTAAATCAATCATTTAGAATAAATTTGGCAACACTATTTTTATAAAATACATTATCATAATATTTTGCATCTAAGATTTTATCTTCGATAAGCATTAAATTAGGATCATTAGATTGTATATTCATGATACCTTCAATATCATGCCATTCTTTAGAAAACAAACTATCAGTGGAATTGTTAAATCCTTCACGTATTTCTTCGTAATTCTTTACAAATTCCTTAATATTTTGATTCAGCTCATCTTCATTTTGCAAATTAAGCAGTCTATTATTTTGCTTTATTCAAGTGTAAAATGTAATGACTTCAGGCATTGTTACATAATCGATATTGAATTTAAGCACTTTTCTGTCCCTAATACCATCTAAAATAGTGTATTGGTGTATTCTATCCTTGCCAAAAATATCTTCCGTGGTTAAATTGTTTTTTGAGTTTTTTTCGAATATCGGGGTACCTGTAAAACCTATAATTGCTGATGAAGAAAAAAATTCAGTAATTGACGCTAATTGTGAACCAGATGTTGAACGGTGTGCCTCATCAAAAATGAAGACATATCTTTTATCTTTTAATTTTGCAAAATTGGTTTTTACTTTATTTTCGGAAATCATTTTGTCTAATTTGTTGATTGTAGTAATAACAATTTTATTATCGTCATTTTTGAGTAGTTTATATAAGTCTGCGGAATTTTTGGGAACGCTTACTAAACTCCCTTCGTTACTTCCTCTATTTTCGAAACGATTAAATTCATTTTTGGTTTGATTATTCAATGAAATTCTATCAACAACAAAAATTACTCGATCGGCATGCTTATGGTCTAATAATAATCTAGATGTCATAAAACTTGTTAATGTCTTACCTGAACCGGTTGTATGTCATACATACCCTGCTTTTATTGACCTGTCAGTAGTTTTAACATCGTCTCAGATTCCTTCACCTGAACGGCTAAATTTTGATAATATTCTTTCAACTGCATGAAATTGATAGCTACGAAGCAAAATTAACTCATCATCCTCATTATTTCCGATTGAGTAATTTTGAACCAGTTTATGTGAAGCTGGTATGCTTAAAAATTGACTAGCAATTGTCTCTCAGTCGTTAACTATTTTGTTATCAAAATCTGCTCAATGCATGGCGTTTTTGATATTTGTCTCAAATTCGGTTGAGTTAGTTGCGTTTGGTCAATATCACATTTTATTAGGTACCATAGCGACTAACACTTGTACAAACCCGAAAAGTCCTTCATATATTTTATCGGTATGATAATTTTTTATCTGAATAACAGCATCTTGGAATTTATCGGCATATTGTTTTAATTCAATATGATAAAGCGGGATTCCGTTAATTAAAAGTACTAGGTCAAGGCGTTTTTTTGATTTAAAACCTGAACCACGCTGTATTGTAACTTCGGTTGCAACTTGATATATATTTTCGGCCGGATTTACTTCTCCTGTTGGGAAGAAGCGTAAATATATTACTTCATCGTAATATTTACTTCTTTTTTCAAGACGTTTTATTGCAATTAAGCCGGTTTTTAAAGCCTCGTTGGCTTTTGAAACTTTTGTTGTTGCTAAAAAAACTTGTTTTTTAACTTCTTTGAACTCTTCGTCTGTTAAAGGGTAATCGCCAAGTCATTTAACATTAAAAATATTTAAAATTTTACGTCAATTTTGTCAGATGACTTCTTCGTCAATGTTGTTAAATTTATCTGCGAGACCATAGTCATTTAAATTTTTTCATTTTCCTTCGTTTATAAGTTTATTAACTAATTCTTCTTGAAATTCTTTTTCACTTTGAAAAAAAGTCTTTGATTTTGCCATATTCTCCCCCTATTATTGCTTTATGTATAAATAATTATACTGATTTATATTAAATTAGTGCTAATATTGAACGAGATATAAAAAAAGACACTTAAGTGTCTTGTTTGAATTAACCGTGTGTGTGGAATGATAAAACAAATATTGTAAAAATTATTCCTAAAAAGAACATCAATAGTGTGATAAATCATTTTTTCTTTTCTAAGTTATTGTGATAAAACTCAGGCAAGAATTCAACCATTGCTGTAAAGACCATTACTGAACCAACTGTGGCCATAATGAATGCCTTAAGTGCTGGAATTTTTTCTAAAAATTCAGCCCCGAAAACACCAATGAATATAAACGGAATAATTAGGGACAAACCTGCAATTGAATTTAACACGGCATAAATTGGCTTAATACCCATTTCCCTTTGACGGTAGTAAAAAACAATTTCTTCAGGTATTGTGTGCATCACGAATGAAATAAAGAAAGCAATTGAAACAGCACTCACATTTTGATTGTGAATTAGGTTAAATAAACTAATTCCAATCAATAAACCTTCAGGAATTCTGTGTCCTAACAATAAAATTAGCGCAGTCCATTTGTTTTTTTTCTTATATTGCTTAGTTTCTACTTCGGCTAAATCATTGTTGTTTCAGATGTGATCACCGTGTGTATGTTGGTGTTCTTGTTCCCCGTGATGATGTCCTGCTTCGTGTGTGTGTACAAATATTGAATTTTTTAAGTTATATTTTCTTTTGATTGTGGCATAAACAATGTATTTAATTGTAAAAGCACTAATAATTCCCAGCAGCGATCCACCGACAATAATTAAAATGTTGTATAGATAAATATTGCTTGTGGGTATATTATTGCCTTTTAAACCACTTCCGCGGCTAGTTATTTCGATCGCTTCACGTAGATAGCCAAAAGAACCCAAAATAATAAACATTCCAGTAATAAATGAGTACAAATAAATAGAAAATTCTTTTTTTGGTTTCTTTATAAATAAAGGTACAAATAGAGCTACCAAAATCGGAATTGAAAGCAGCAATATTGAAACAATTAAACCAAAAATAAACTTAGTCCCAGTTTCAGAAAGAGCAGTATTTGATAAATAGTTATAAACTTTATATAAATAGTTATCCATTATCTAGCTCCTTTTGTGCTGATTTGAAAATTGTATTCAAAATAATACAATGGACGTTTATTGTCGTTTTTTTCGGCATTTTGCGATGCTAATTTAGCTTTGAACTCAATAATTTTTTTCTCGCTATTGTAAGTTAAAAAGTGAGAATTATTGCTTACAACAAACATTTCAAATTTCAACACTTTCTCGTGATCTTTAAACACATTGCCAATCACTTCTTCGTGTATATGTGAATAACTTCCGTTGCCGTCTCATCCTTGATGTGGTCTTTTGGCAATTAGCTTAATTAAGAAGTATTTTTCTATAAATTTAACTGCTTGTTCTTGCGTTTTGATTGCGTTTAGTTCAGGCAAAACAATATTGTTAATGAATTGTTCACTATTATTGTTTTTCCACTCAATACGTATACTGTCTTCTTTAATGTTTTTAAAATTTTGTTCGTTAAGTTGTTCAAAATCTATTTGGCCTTGAATCTTGTCATAACTACCGTCCAATAAACACGAGGCGCTTAAAATTACCGGAGTAAAAGAGAGAACAGGTATGAGTGATTTTAATCATTTTTTCATACTATTCCTTTCACGTAAAATAATTGATAATATTATTCACGTCTGCTAATTTTTCATTATTATTTTTTAATAAATATTCAAGAGATAAATCTTCAATATTATAAGTACTTATTTGATTGTTAATCTTGGTGTTATCAACACCATTAAACCCATATCATTTTATAATTTTTTCTTGATTTTGCGAACTAAGTAATGTTTTTTTATTTTTATCTAATAAATCTACTTTAAGCAAAACACAGCCCGCTTCATCGTCTAAGCCAACAAACTCTACGCTAATATCATCAACTCAGGTTTCTTCGCTGCTATTTTGACCAATTAAATATTTAAAAACATCTAAACCTAACAAACTTTTTAAAGTTTCAATAATCACTTTGCGATCTTGTACACGATGAGCTTCGAATTTGGACATTGGAACGTTATCAAAAATTGTTAAATTATTTCTAATGCGATACACTTGAATACTCATTAATTTCAATAATATTTGTTCAAAAAATACATTTGGGTCAATTATTTCATTGACTGAATTTTTTTGTTCTTTTGGTAAGCCTTCTTTTCAACCATAAGTTAAAGGATTTCTAAAGTTTAAATCAGGAGTGATTTTGTATTTAGCAAATGTGTGGTAGTGAGCGTTGATGTCGATTGAATATCATTTAAAATATTTAACTTCGCCTTTTTGAGTTGTGACTTTAATTTTTAACTCAATTAATGAGTTAGTGTCGTTTAAATATTTATGATCTATTTTTTTATCAACTATTTCGTATTTGGCGTCTATATGTTGTCTTCAAGATGGAACTTCAAGTTTAAAATATTTTTCATCGTTATTTAGAAATCATAAAAATGAACGTGCTGTAACCTTATTGAAATTGTAGCTAGGGTTTACATAATACTCGTATTGATTATCAGTTAAAGCCAGTGGGTTTGTATATTTTAATAATGTTTCGGAACCAAAATAACCATTAACATACTCATTGAATAGTATTTCGTCATCATCAATATCGAGTGTATGATTGAAATTGCTTTTTGAATTATAATCTCTGAACAATGATGTGTATGTATTACGGTTTTGTTCAGTGTTTTTCAATAAATATTGATTGTTTTTTAGACCAATTATTCATTCTTGATCTCGTATTTGTTTACTCAATAAAGATTGATTATTTTGATCTAAAAAATCAATTTTAATTATAGGAGCATTGACAAATCGATCATCTCTTATGCCCTCAATAAAACTCACAGGTGTAATTTTGACTCTTGCTATCTGTGCTAAATTAGAAAAACTAAAGCGCTTCAATTCCAAAAGAATTAAATCCTCTCAGTATTTAATTTGTTCATCGTTTTTGATTCAAGCTTTAGCTCTCATTCATCTTGTTGAAATAAAATTGGGATTTAGAATATTCAATGAATCATTCAACTCTGATGATGCAATTTGTTTAACAATACTGAATATATCAGGTCAATTGGCTTGTGTGTTGCCAAAGACATAGTCATATTTTTGGAATAAAACATCATAACTTGTTAAGTCGTCGACACTTTGATCTCCTTGAATATATTTAAAATTACCATTAGTTACAAAATGTAGTTTAAGCGGTTTTAAATATTTAAAGTTTGGAATAAATTTGCTTATTTTCTCGCTTTTATTGTTGTTTTTGACAACAATATCATCCTGTTCGAATTTTATGTCGTTTGATTTAACTTTAAATTGTTTTGAGGTCAAAATCGGTGTATATTGATTAATGATTTCAAGCTGTTGTTTTGTATATGAACTCAATAAATTATTGTCAAATACGCCATACTCAATTTTACTGTTAACCTCAATACTAAAATTATTACTACAACTAGCAGCAACAAATGGTATTGAAATTATTGGGGTAAGTAAAAGTAAGCGTTTTTTCATTAATCCTCTCCTATTTTAATATCTTCGAAATAAATTAATTCATCATCACGTGTCGGTTTAATAAATCAAGGTTGAATTAATTCGTATCTGAAATTTGCTAAATCAACATTTAATGCAACATTGTATGGCACAGAGTAAACTATTTTAATCTCATTAATAATTTTAATAATATCAAAATAGTTATATTGTGAATGCAAATCGAAAATAGCTTTTTTAATTTTTGCTTCAAAATCGGCTGAATTTTGTGCTAAATCATCTAAATCATCACCAAAATTATTTATGTTTAAACTTTGTAACATAAATTGTTTAAATTTATTTAGGTAAACAAAACGATTGAAGTCGATATAGTCAAGAGCTTTTAGAATGTTTTGAGTTTTAACAACATCAATTAAATAATCAATAGTATTGTCCTGATTTGCATTGAAATTTGTGTAATATACTTTGGCTAAATTATTATCTAAATCAACAATTTTAATCTCTAAACGCTCATCAATACTATTGAATAGGTTTTTCAATACACTCAATAATTTTGTTTCTATTTTTTCTAAATCTAAGGGAATAATAAATTGAATTTTTTGGCTTTTTTGTGCTGTGTTTAAAGTTGCGTAAAACTTATCGAGCATTTGTTTAATATTAGTTTTAATCTGCTCAAATTTAGGAGCTTTAAGTTGTTCGTATATATCTAGATAACTATCTTTTGTATAATAGTGATTTTTGTTTTCTTCAGAGTAATATTCATATACTTTATCGCCCAAAAACAAGATGTTTTTATTCAAATGATCAATTGCGTCTATGATGCGTACATAATTTGTATTTTTGGCATTTGATATTAGAGATTCTGCTGAAATGAAATTATCGTAGTACTGAGTTTTATTGACTGTGTAGTTAAGTGAAAATTTATCAATAATTTGAGTAATGTTATTTCGAAACTCAAAACCTAAACCGCTATAAAAATTTCTCCAGTCGATTTTATTATTATCTTTTGTGCCATACATTAATAGCTTATACAAATCATCCATTGCCTCTAGATTGGGATTTAAATTGAATGTTAAATATTGATTAGCACTATTATTTTTAGTTCTAATGATATTTAATTTCACATTTGGATCGTTGGCTTTAAATTTTCTAATCAATTCGTTTTGCTGAATATCGTTAAAAATCGAAATGTCCTGTGCCGATACTAAACCTTGTTCATATTCGTTTAAAATATGGATTCTGTGTGTTTGATTATCTATTTTTCCAACGGGATTGTATTTGATAATTACGTACTCAATAGGGTCGTTATTTAGGCTTTTATACTTGGTGTGTTTTAAATCGTTTGATTGAAGAAAGTAAGCACCCGCATAATGATTTGCTTTATAGGCTGAAAACATTTTATTTTCGATAATTTCGCTTAAAAATAAATCGCTGTTAGTGATGTTTGTTAAATTGAATTGAGCAAATTTCGAATTAAAATTGTTTTCATTGTCTAAGTCATTATCAAAACCTAACAAATTTAAATTATGAATCTGTTCTTGATTTAAATTTGCACTAATAATTGATTGGCGTAAATCGTTTGGGGTAATGCTTTGAATTGTTTTTTTGCCTTGATTATCAAACCAATATTGTTCACTTTTAAAGAAAAATTTAATATTTTTAGCCTTACCAAGTTTTTGTTTAAAATTAGCTGAATTGATTGATCGTGGATTTTGTGATTGCAATGTATAAATATAATTTTTATAACCTCTGTTTATATCACGTTTTAGATGATCTTTGGGATTTTTAAAAATGTCATCATCGTCGCTATCAAATACTGAAACATTGTTGTCTTTGTCAGTAATTTCAATTTTATTAATCAAACCAAATTTTAAAAATCTAGCACTAATACCATTAGCAAAAAAGTAGTTATTTAAGTAATCGAAATTTACTTGACCAATATATTTATAACGCAGTAAATAATTGCCAATTAATGAATCGTGCAAAGTTTTTCTTTTGCCGTAAACACCGCTAACTTTTTCAAAGCCATTGTAATTAGGGTTCGATTCGTTTTTTTCGATAATATATATATTTTTAGCAATATGAGTCTTTGAGCACGCTACCGCAACAACAGGTAAGGTTGAACAAGTTATTAGTGATAACATTAGTTTTTTATTCATAATAACTCCTTTGATTGATGTACGCACTATTTAACTCAAAAGCAATGAATTTTAAAGAGAATACATAAAAAGTTGTCATCAGTGAAGTTACTATAATGTATGCGGGATTTATATCTGATAAATTTAGGGCTTCTAGAATAATTGTTCCAAGCGTTAAAACTGTTTTGTTGATGTCAAAAATTGATATGGCCGAGTATGATATGAAAATTAAAACAATTTGTTCAATTGCCTGAATTGGTTGATTGAAAATTAAAGGTTTTATAAGAGTTTTGCTAAATAAATTTCAACGAGTAAAGCCAATTGCTTTTTCGGCATTTATAAATTCATTGCGTAAAATTTCAACACTTTTTTGGTATGCGTTAAGCGAAAGTGCGATTGTCGAAATAGTACTAAAAATTATTATCGAATTTATTAAATTGTTTTTAAGTACTAAAAATAATATTAAAGCAAACAAAAGATATGGAATTAGAGCGAATGTGGTAAAAATTTTGTCATAGATTTTTGCAATTTCTTTTTTAAAGTAAATAGCAACAAAACCGCCAATAAATATTGATAAAAATATTGATATCAACACTGAAATTGTTGAAATTAACATTAAATTTGCAAACGAGTATATCAGTCTTGCATAGTTGTCAATACCTTGCGAATTAGTTCCTAATAGGTGCAAGGAATTATCGTTAAATAAATTATATGCATTAAATTTAACAAGGTATGTTATCAATCCGTCAGAATCATCGAAGATGCGTTCAATAAATACTGATTTAGGGTATTGTTTAGCAAATTCACGATAAACATTTAATTCTTCACTTTCGGGCAGAATTAATAGTTTAAAACCAGTTAAGCTCGATGGCAACTCAGTGTTTAAAGCGTATGAATTATTAATCGCTTGATTATAACTTTGTTGATAAAAAATTAACGAAATAATCACTGATAAGACAATTAAGCATAAAGTAATCAAAGAAATTATTGCGGTTTTTGAGCTGAAAAATTTGTTTCAAAATCGCTTAAATGAACTTTGAATATTTAAAACTTCATTGCGTGGAGGTTTAATATTTTTAAAACTAAAACTGTTTATTTTTTTCATTTATAACCTCCTATCCTTACAATTGTATAAACTTTTTTGATGTCTAAAATATACACAATTAAATCAGTAATTGATTTAATCAAAAAAATTAAAGTTATATTCATTAAAATTGAATACATTAACAAATTTAAATAGTCTGGGTTGTTTAAATATTGAAAAATAAATGATTGACCTGGTATGTAGAAAAATCTTTCAATAATCATTGAGTAAGTGACTAGATAAATATATATAAAAACAATTTTTTGTAAGCCGCTAGAGATTCAATTTCTAAAGACAACATTCCAAAATATTTTGTGATTTGATACTCCGTTAGCCTTTGCTCATGAATAATATTCGCTCTGTATTATTTCTTTTAAACTTGAATAGTTAAATCCAACCACGAGCGGAATTACAACTAAAGACAAAATAACAACAGGTGTAATTATTGAGAGAAAAGTTTCTCAATAATTGCCTATATATAAATCAATAAAAACAGTCGGTAAGTTCAATGTTTTATTGAAAATTATTGCGATCGGGCCAAGAATAAAAATTGGTACTGAACTAAAAATGAAAATGGCAATATTAATTGATTTTAACGATATTGCTTTATTTTTACGGGCTAATAAGTAAGCTAAATAAAAACCAATCACAAAGCTGATGATAAAACTAGTTGAAACTAAATAAATTGTGTTGCCGAAATATGTTGAATAAAGCTTAGTAACATCCACATTGGATTGGCTTTTTACTGTGCCATATTTAAATATTAAAATATTTGCAATATACTGGAAACTTTGTGTAATATTATAGTCGTTTATTAGCATTGAAGCAAATGTGAAATGAAGTAAAAAGACAACAATTATTATTATTGCAAAATTGATTAATATGTTTTTGGTTAAATATTTAAAATAATTGAAAATTTTCATAAACCCATTCTACGATTTAATATAAATCTTAAGTTTTATATATTTATTGTACCACTTATTGTAATTTTTATCATTGCAAACAAAAAACACCATTTTAATGATGGTGTTCGTTGACAATTTTATCCAGTTTTTTTAATCAATGATTAATTCCACTTTTTGAAATTTTAACATCAAAATTAGATGTGAATAAAATCACTAAATTAGTTAAACTCTCTTGGGGGTTTTGTAAGAGCAATTCGAATAAATTTAACTGGTTTTCATTGAAATATTGTGCCAAATTGTGTTGTTTTAAGTAATTTATATTTTGAATGTGTTTTTGGTTTGAAGTCACTATTTTTTTAATATTGGCAACATCAACATTATTTATCCGATTCATAGAGTTATCAAAATCTCGTTTAATGCGTGAATCTTCAAACGCAAACATTGATTTAATAGCATCAATAGCTTTAAGAAAATCTGAAATTTTTTCGTATTTTTTAACATAAATTAGGTATTTACTTTTATGTTTAATTTTTTGAAAACCAAAATCATATTCGTTCAATTTTTTTTGAAGTCCTTCAATTATTTTTTCATAATTTGAACTCAATTGTAAGTGATAAGATGAACGTTTTAAACCACTTATTGTCCCACCGCCAACAAAAACGCCAGCAAAAAAGTAATTAGGAATAGGGAAGTTAAAGCTTAAGTCAAAATCATTGACATCTAAATAAATAACAGTTTGGTTTAATTCGGCTTTAATCTTAACTACACGCAACATTTTAATAATATTTTGACGTGTGTCCTGATTACTTATTTTAAGTTTTATCTTATTATCAATAACTGCATTTGCAAAAATAAAACCACGCAAAAACTCTATAATTTCATTTTTGTTTTTCTTTTTACTGAAAATTTCATTTTTAATTAATTGAGTGAAGCTATCGTTATTCATGTTTTGCTTTCGGGTAAATTTTTGCGAAGTCTGCATCTTGTGCAAATATGCCTAATTTATTATTCATTGCGTATTCTTGTGCAGAACTTAATTCGTAATAATAAGCTTGGTTGGTCGTAAAAAATGTACTACTTGGTTTTAAAGAAATATATGCTTTTCGGGCAAAGCCTAAACGCACTAATTCAGTATTCAAATTTATTCATTTATTATTGATTTTGATGTAGTTAATACTGATAATTCGTCCGTAAATATCTCTGATCTGATCGTCACCTGTTTTTGTCTTTTGCGGCACAATATATATTTCAATGTTTGGCATTTGCAAAATACTTGTCGTAAATTGCTCTGCTCTTTTACCGTATTCATATTGAATACCGTCGGTATCAACAAATGTCCCGTTTTGATATTTGTGTGTTTCGGGAGTATCTATACCGGCAAAGCGACTGGTATATGAATAAGTAATTCCGTGTGCAAGTTTTACTTGGAAGCGAAAAGTATCGCCATCATTGATTTTGTTGATATTTTCTATTTTTATTGCTTTATCGATTTCAAGTTGATTTTCGGTAATTTCATAAGGTAAATTGTCTTGCAATTTAATTTTATGATTCATTACCACAACTGATGAATTTTTGTTATCAGATTCTTTTTTATTCGTTTCTATTTTTTTACATGAGACCAAAGTAGGCGTTGTAATTATAGGAATTAATGATAAAGAAGAAAAATATCTGAATTTCATTATTTAGCTAATTTTTTGTACTTTAGTTCATTTTCTAGAACTAAAACATATTTATCGTCTTTATCAAATTCTAATAATTTCTCAACTTCGGTAATTTTAGATTCGTCGTTTGAAATTTGTTTATATAAATCGGCAGCATCGTACGGAATTTTTACACCTGAAGTGGCTCCGAATGTTGTTTGTGCTTTTTCGTCTGCAATTACACCGATAAAAACAGTGTTTAATCTAAATTGAGAAAGTTTACTCAATATTGATTCATCTTTGGTTACTATAACTGTGTATTTGTAATCTCCATTTTGCACTGCTTTAACTATTTTTGAGATTAAAATATTTTGTTCGTTATCTTTATCAAGTTTATTTAATAATTCGTCGATTCATTTTGAGTATGCGGAACTAGCATAATAATCATTTTCTGCTCTTTGGTTAATTGTACGCATAACTTCAACGGCACGCACTGGGTATTTTCCAGCAGCGGTTTCATTTGAAAGCATTGTTGAGTCGGCACCATATGATGTAGCTCAATAAACGTCACTAACCTCTGCTCTTGTTGGTTGTGGATTATTTTCTAAAGAGTCTAGCATTTGAGTTGCGACAATGACCACTTTACCTACTGAACGACATTTATCAATAATTTGTTGTTGTCAATAAGGAACTTCGTAATAAGGAATTTCTAAACCTAAATCTCCACGTGCAATCATTATCCCATCACTCGCTTCGATTATTTCGTCGATGTTATTGATTCCGATTTGGCTCTCAATCTTAGAGATAATTTGGATTTTTTCACCACCATTATCGTTTAATAATTGTCTTAAGTCATTAACATTTTTAGCACTATTAACAAATGAAGCTGCAATATAATCAACTCCATATTGTGCACCAAACTTAACATCATTAATGTCTTTTTCGCTCAAAAATGGTAGAGAGAAATCTACATTAGGTAAGTTAATTCTTTTGTTTGTTTTTAACACATGCGCATTTGCAGTCACAACTGTTACTTCACCCGGAACTACTTTAGTTACGGTTGAAGTAAGTTTTCCGTCATCAAATAGAACTTTATCTCCGACTTTTAAGTCAGCACTCATGTCGTATGGAACGCTAACTTGATTGTCATCGCCTTCTAAATTTTGGTATGCCTCTGGAGTTGTAAGAATTTTTAATTCTTTACCTTGTGCAATAGCAACTGCACCATTTTTCATTTTACCAACTCTAACCTCAGGACCTTTGGTGTCTAATAGTAATGATACATTAACACCTAATTCCTTAGCGGCTTGTCTTGCTAAATCAAATTTTGCCTTTTGTTCTTCGATGTTACCGTGGCTAAAGTTTGCTCTAATTATGGTTGCACCAGCATTGATTACATTTTTCATCATTTCTAATGAAAAAACTGCTGGTCCAGATGTTATTGTTAATTTTTCTTTATGATTATCTAATTTCATATTTTCTCCTTATATTTAATATACAAATTCTAAAATATTTATTTTTTTTCTCTATTTAATATTTTTATAGTTTTTAAAATTAATGGAATATATTCCTTATTATAGTTAGTTTGTAAACTGGAATATTATTGTTTTTGATTCTCGGTAACTTATTTTTTAATCAAATTTATTGCTCATCTTTTTAAAAAACAACGAACGCTTGAGAACTAAAAAAGGTAGATGATGTGTTGTTTCTTGAGAATAAAAAAGGATTTGATAAATTACAAATATTAACTGCAACGAATGATAATGGAATGCAAAAACGATTATCTGGAGTTAATTATTTAAAAAATGAAAGCATAAAAAAATTCAATTTAGTTAATAGATTTGACTTTGTGTTACATCTTTCATCGTATTTTGCAGGTCTTGCATTTTCTGAACTAAATGGACTAACTAGCCCTGCATATAGTGTTTTACGGTTAAAAGATATGAATGAATATAATCCATATTTTCTTAAAATTATATTTAAGTCAAAAGATTTTATTCAAAAGCTTAAACCTATAACATTTGGGTTGAGGATGGGCAAAAGCATAAAAGTTGAAGACTTAGTCAAAATAATTATTGTCAAGCCAAAAGTTGATGAACAGACAAAAATATGTAAATTGATAAACAATGCAGATTATGTCATATCACTTCTTCAGTGTAAGCCAAAAACCTGTTAATTTGTTGATTTTGTGAGTAAATTTGTTCAAAAAACTGCCAAAAATTTTGAAATTACGCAAAAAACAACAAACGCTTGAGAACAAAAAAGGGTTGCTGACATCATAGATTATTTACGACCGGACAAATATATAGTAAAAGATGTTGATATTTCGGAAAATGGGAAAATACCTATTTTAACAGCGAATAAGACACCTGTTTTAGGATGATCAAATTCTTTGAATTTCTACGCAGGAGAGTGTATATTGTTTGATGATTTTACATTGCTTAATAAATTTATAAATTTCCCTTTTGTTCTCAAATCAAGCGCTATAAAAATTTTAGTAAACAGAAACAAAGATAATAATTTGTATCTCATCAGAGAAATATTAAATAAAAAAATGACGGAACCTATTTCACATAAAAGACACTATATACAAGAAATACAATTTATCAAAATATTATTGCCTAATAATGATGAGCAGAGTAAAGTTTTCAAACTAATAAAAACTAAAAATCAATATATATCACTTCTTCAGTGTAAGCCAAAAACCGGTTAATTCATTGATTTTGTTAGTAAATTTGTTCAAAAAACTGCCAAAAACTTTGAGATTGTACGAGAAACAACAAACGCTTGAGAACAAAAAAGGCTGGGTGAATTATGTAAAGGTGTAGCAGGAGTTTCACTTGAAAAATATTTCGATATTAACGGCAAGTACTTTGTAATAAACATAGGAAGTTATAGTCTTGATGGTGAATATAATGATCAACTACTAAGAATTGATAAAAACAATATATCAAAGAAATACTTGCTTGACAAAAACAATTTAGTTATGGTGATGAACGATAAAACAATGGATGGCAATATTATCGGAAAGGTCTTACACATAGATAAATACGATAAATATATTTATAATCAAAGAACTCAAAGGTTAATAATAAATGAAATTGAGTATTTATCAAAATTCATCTATTATTTAATGTATTCACCACATACAAGAAATAAAATACTTTCTATAAAGCAAGGGACTTCACAACTATATATAAATTGATCACAAACTGTGAATTTATCATTAAAAATAACAAAAAACAAACAAGAACAAAATTATATATACAATCTATTTGATAATGTAAAAACAATCATATCACTTCTTCAGCGTAAGTTAGAAAAGCTAGAAAATATAAAAAATACACTTCTTGAGAAGATGTTTGCATCAGCAAAATCGTCTTATCCGGCTATTAGATTCAAAGGATTTACAAACGCTTGAGA
>NZ_JANUYA010000004.1 GCF_024834065.1 Mycoplasma sp. CSL7475-4 | reverse complement strand
TTGTGGTATAATATATTCAGTTGTCAGGGGGGGGTTGTTCCCTCCTTTTCATTTACTAATTTTTTTTAAAATCAAAAAAGCTGCAAGTAGGTTGCAGCTTTTTTACACACTAATTTTTTACGCATTCTTTTTATTTTTGTCTACGTTAGGATTGGAAGAGACTTTCTTTACAGTAAATTCGTAAGGATCAATTTTTAAATCTCTTTTTTCTACGATTTGCGGTTGTGGATTAGCAGTTAAGATAAAAATACAAAAACTCCTCTATTGCTTTTTTTCTATTTTTATAATAAGTGGTTTTTGAAAAATGCAAATCGTATCAATCTCTATTATTATTTTCGTTAAATTCATTTCTTATAATAAAAGCACTTTCAGGCTTTAAAAGTTCCAATGTTCTTTGAAATTTTGATTCGGGAAAATTGGCTTTGTTATTATTCTGAATACTCAATAACAATTTATTTTTAACTTCATTTTTCTTGTAAGCTTTGTCTAGCATCGCAAGAGATTTCACTGCGTTATACCTTTGTTGCGGCGAAAGTGTATTGTAGTATTGGTTTATTGTTTGTATCATTTTTCTCCTTTCGCTATATCATTTACTTTTTGATTTGAAAAATAGAATAAAAAAACTTTTTTAATATTTTTAGCCTGTTTTTACGGCAAAATTACTAAATTTATCAGTATTTTATAGAAAATTAATTAAAAAAAGCAGTACAACTGCTTTTTATGAATATGTCGGGAATTAATCTTCGAAGTGTTCGATATCTTCAATACGTTGTTGGTGTCTTCCACCTTCATATTGGGTTTTTATATATTCATCCACCATTTTTTTAGCTTCTTCAAATGATACTTGTCTTCCACCAAAGACTAAAACATTAGCATTATTGTGTTGTTTTGCTAGTCTAGCATCTTCTACTGATGTTACACGAGCTGCTCTAATTTCATGGTGGCGATTCAATGCGTATGAAATACCTAAACCAGTACCACATAAACCAATACCAAACTCATTATCATTTTTTTTGACATAGTTTGCTAATAAGTGTCCTTGTAAAGAATAAGAAACTCTTTGTGAATCATCAGCAGGGCCTAGATCAACAACTTCATATCCTAAACTTCTTACATATTCAACTAATTTATTTTTTAATTCAACAGCAGCATGGTCGCTTGCTATTGGTACTATTTTTTTATTCATAATCTTCTCCTTTTATTTATATTACTATTATAGTGATAAAAAAATAATGCGAAATAACACTTTTTTGTCATTTATTATTAAAAAACGATTTCTTTTTATAATAAATTCCGTTTTTTTGAATTATTAAAGCGTTTTTTGTTTTATTGACATGAGAATAACAAAACAATACGACACCAAAGATTGCGGCTTACATATCTTGCAATATTTATTTAAAAAAATGAATCATCAAGATGTTGATATATCATATTTGAAATTAAACACAAATTATAGTGATGAAGGAATTAATTTAGTTTCACTGAATTATTTAGCAAATCAACAAGGAATAAATTTAACTGCCTTTAAATGTGATTTTGAACAACTTATTTCAATAAAAAAAGAAGACCTTCCAATAATTATTGTTGTTAATGAAAACGGCTACTCGCACTACTTATTAGTTGAGAAAATTAAAAAAACTCACATTGTAG
This sequence comes from Mycoplasma sp. CSL7475-4, assembly GCF_024834065.1. Taxonomy (GTDB): domain Bacteria; phylum Bacillota_I; class Bacilli_A; order Mycoplasmatales; family Metamycoplasmataceae; genus Mycoplasmopsis. Next base: position 93,671 of record NZ_JANUYA010000004.1, on the reverse strand, counting down.
TGCAAGATTCAAGAGTAGGCTCATCGGTAAAGATTAATTTTGAGCATTTAAAAGAAATTTATACAGGAGTTATTTGTTTTATTGAAAAAGAACACGATTCAAATCTCACTGAGCCAGTTTTAAAAATCGATAATAAATTCAAAGCATTATTTAATTTTAATTTATACAATTTTGTTTTAATTTTGTGTGCAATTATAAATACTGTATTTACATTTGTATCATCATTTTTTATCAAAATAGTCTTTGATTCAATTTTGCCTAACCGACTAGAAAAAACATTATTTTTATTATTTTCACTTTTTATTTGATTGAATATGCTTCGTGTGATTACCAATTTTATTAAACATCTTATTGTTAAAAAAATCACCAATAAAATGGAAATTGATTTAAAAATAGCAATTTTCACCAAACTCAATAACTTATCAATAAATGAGATGAGCAAATTGACAAAAAATGAAATTTTTAAACGCATAAGCTATATATCTTTAATAGCAAACTATAAAGCAAATTTTGTTTATTCATTCTTTTCGAACTTATTTGCTATTGTTGCTAGCAGTGTTTTATTGATCTGAATAAGTATTGAAATATTCAGTGTAATTTTTATAATTAGTTTATTCGTTTCAATTATTAATTTCATTTTCCATTTGTTTATAGAGAAAAAATATTTATCTCATTTACAAAAAGCACATCAATATAATCAATCTGAATTTGACTCTGTATACGGAGTTAATTCTTTCGAAAATGACATTGAAAAAAGATTTCTTGAAATCAATCGTACAAATTCATTAATAAATTTTAAGCAAAGCGAATACAAATTGAAAATCAACGAAAATTACTCATTCTTATTTTCAGAATTATTATTGAGTAATGTTTCTATAATAATCACCACTATTTCAACATTTTTAATTTTTAAAAATAAATTGTCCCTTGGTTCGTTGGCAATGATACTGAGCGCTATGTCGTTTTTTATACATCCGGTTAGTGGTCTAACATCTCTAGTTATGATGTATTCGATTGTTGAAAAACATATTTCTATGATTAATTTTCTGCTGAACTTGAAGAATAAAAAAACTAACAACGATGGCTTGCGAATTGACAAAATAAATTCGATAGCGTTAAAAAATATTAAATATGGCTATGAAACCGGCGTTGATTTATTGAATATAGATGAGCTTAATATTGAAAAAAGTTGCGTCATTGTTGGTGGTAACGGAAGTGGCAAAAGTACTTTATTAAATTTATTACACTATCGTTTTACTGATTGAACCGGCGATATTTTAATAAATAACCATAATTTGAAATTCATTAATGATGAACATATGATAAATAACACAATTTTAATCAATAACAACGTGTATATTCCGGATATAACTATCTATGATTTTTTAACACTCAAAAATTATGAAAAGATTGAAGAATTCAATAAAAACATTGAAAAATATCAGCTAGATGAGTTGATGGAAAAATTGAATTTGACATTAAATTTATACTCGAAAAATAACGCAACTAATTTTTCATCAGGGCAAAGGCAATTCATAATTTTACTTAAATTATTTACTCAAAAATACAATTTAATTTTATTGGATGAAGCATTTGAAAATATCGATAAAGAGATTTTTGAGCAAATTAAACAAAAAATTACTGAATATCAAAAAAATGCAATGTTTATAGAAGTGAGTCATTCACATAAATACTTAAAACAAGAGGAGGTTATTGACATTGAAAAGATTAACAGAACTCAATAAGTATTTTTGAATCAGTATTGCATTAATATTATTATTTTCAATCTTTTTATTGTATTTTTTGTTGATTTCGAATATAGAAAAAACAATCAAAATTCAATTTATTATTGATCCTAACAAAAAAAATGATTTTGCTAGCACCCGAGAAATCATTATTCTTTATCGAAAAAAATAAACAACTTACAATATCTTACTCTGGAAAAATATACACATTAAAGGTGTCGGGTATAAACACAATTAATAGCAATGTTTTTGTTACTTTTTATACTATTCCGCCCAAAGTAAAATTAATTCCCAACACGACTATTGACGGAGTTTTAATTTACGATAAAGTAAGACTTATTGACTCCCTTATTGCATTTAATTAATATTAAGATAAGAAATAAATTTTTAATATTATAATTAAATCATGATTGAAATTAATATTAATATAGAGAATGGCAATTCATTCAATTTTGAAAATGAATATAAACAAATACTGCAAAATTTACAGGATTATTTCGGTATAAAAAAGACAATAATATTAGATGTTTCAATTGTAAATAATGAAAAAATTAAGGAATTAAACAAAGAATATCGTGGCAAAGATTATGCCACTGACATTTTGTCTTTTGATTTTGGTAATGATGACATTTACGCTGATTTACCAATTTTACCAATCGGTGAGCTGGTAATTAGCCACGAGAAAGTTGAACAACAAGCTCAGGAATACAATCATTCACTGCGTCGTGAATATTGTTATCTATTTGCTCATGGTCTAATTCATCTAATGGGTTATGATCACGAAATTCCAGAAGAAAAAATCGAAATGGACAAAATGGTTGATGATATTTTTAATCCCTTAGGTATTACGAGAGAGGAATAATTATGGATGTAAATAAACTAAAATCATATTTAAAATTTTCTTATAGCCCTTGATCTAATTTTAAGGTCGCAGCTATAGCTATTGATGAAGAAGGAAGAGAATGACCAGGTGTAAATGTTGAAAACGCAGCCTTTCCATCTGGTCTATGTGCTGAAAGATCAGCTTTATTTGGCTCAGTAGCAAACGGTGCAAAAGTTGGAACATTTAAAGAAATTCATGTAATTTCATCAGGTGCTGCTGTTATTTCGCCTTGTGCTGGTTGTAGACAAGTTATGACTGAATTCATGGACGATAATGCTTCAGTATATTTATATAGTGGTGACGGGCAAACAGTGCAAAAATACAAACTAATTGAACTTGTTCCACTGCCAATTAGAAGTGAGCAAATTAAATAAAATGAAAGTATGTATTGTTTCGATTATCGGTAGACCTAATGTCGGTAAATCATCGCTGTTGAACCAAATTTTGAACTATGAACTAGCTGTCGTATCGAACATACCACAAACAACAAGAGATCAAATTAGTGGTATTTATAACGAAGAAGGGTGTCAAATTGTTTTTGTTGACACCCCCGGGATTCACAAACCCTTAAATAAGTTAGGTGAAGCATTGAATAAAAATGCCTATGATTCATTGAAAGACATTGATTGTATTTTATTCTTAACTCCTGTAAACGAGTTGATCGGTGCAGGTGATTTGAATATTTTAGAAAAAATTAAAGATAAGACTAATAAGATTGCAATAATTTCGAAAATGGACTTAGCCAAATCACCTGATGAAGTAGCAAGCAAAATTAAAGAATTGCGTGATCATGGCTTTGAAAATATTTTAAGTGTTTCAACAGACAATGATAAGTCAATAAAAATGTTGATTGAAGAACTAAAAAAATATACCTATGAAGGGGAACCATATTACGACGAGGACTTTATAACTGATAAGTCAATGCGCTTTATGGCTAAAGAAATAATTCGTGTATCAGCTATGAAGTTATTAAGAGATGAGTTGCCGCATTCTATTGCTGTCGAGGTTAATGAATTTAATGAAGATTATGAAAATGACCAAATCATAATTGAAGCAAATATTTTTGTAAAAAAAGCTTCACAAAAAGGAATGGTTATTGGTAAAAATGCTCAAATGATTAAGCAAATCGGTATAGATGCTCGTAAAAGAATGAGTAATTTATTTAATTCTCATGTACAACTACATTTAAAAGTAAAAGTTGCCGATAAATGAATTAACAATGATAAATTCTTGAAGAAATTCGGGTATTAGGTAGGAGTAAAAAATGAATAGAAAATATTTAGAAAAAATGTTTGCAGAACACAAAGTTGACGCATTAGTTTCAGAAGCTCAACAAACAAGACTGTGACTAACTGGAATTCAAACAACTGACGGCTATGTCATTATTGAAAAAGACGAAGCTCATTTGTTTGTTGATGGTAGATATATAGAGTATGCAAGAAACAACGCAAAAAATGTGACTGTACACTTATTAGCAGGAACTTCAATGAAAGAATTTTTTGAAGAAAAAAAATACAATAGAGTGGCTTTTGAAAAAGACTATTTAAAAATTGAAACCTGACAATATCTACAAAAATTAATTAAACCAAAAGAAGAAGTTTTTATTTCAGGACAAGAATTGAGAATTTTAAAATCTGAAGAAGAAATTAAAATTATGCAAGCATCAATCGATATTTCATTGAAATCATTAGAACAATTGAAACAATGAATTAAACCTGGTTTTACTGAAAAAGAGGTGGCAGCTAAATTAAATTACTTAATGAAATTAAACGGAGCGGAAAAAGAAAGCTTTGATGAAATAGTTGCATCAGGACCATCATCAGCCGAACCACACCACCACCCAACCGATAGAAAATTAGTTGCTGGCGATTTATTAAAAATAGATTTTGGTGCTTTATACAAAGGTTATTCAGCAGATATAACAAGAACATTTATTTTGTCTAATGACGGGGCAGAAGTTCAAGCAAACAATCCAAAAGCACAAGAAATATTAGATATTGTTTTAGCGGCAGCTAAAGCAGGTAGAGATGCTGTTAGACCAGGGATCAAGGCAAGCGAAATAGACAAAATTTGTCGTGATTATATTGAAAAAGCTGGCTACGGTCAATACTTTGTACATGGTACTGGACACGGTTTAGGGATTGATGTACATGAATTACCATATGTAAGTTCAAAAGCAAAAGACTATACTCTTGAACCTGGAATGGTTATTACTGTTGAACCTGGAATTTATATTGAAGGTTTAGGAGGAGCAAGAAACGAAGACGACGTTTTAGTCACCGAAACAGGTCGTTATGTATTTTCTAGACCTGAAGAGAGATCATAAAAATGACAGATATTGAGTCAAAAAAATATTCCTTTTTAGTACAAAAATGTATTGATGAACCTTTCGTTACATACAAACAACGAATTGAATTGCTTAAGAAATTATTAAAAATTGTACGAGAGAATGAAGAACAAATAAGTAAGTCACTTTATTTAGATTTGAATAAACATGCCAATGAATCATATTTTAGTGAAATTGGTTTAGTTATCAGAGAAATAAGAAAGACTATTAAGAATTTAAAAAAATGAATGAAACCCAAAAGAGTAAAAACACCGTTTTTGCTTTTTTCTGGTAATTCAAAAATAATTCAACAAGCCAGAGGTTTGTGTTTAATTATTAGTCCATGAAACTATCCTTTTTACTTAACTATGATGCCTTTGATTTCTGCGATTGCGGCAGGCAATAGAGTTATTATTAAGACTTCGGAATTGAGCGAAAATACAACAAAATTATTGAATGAATTATTGAATAATCATTTTGATAAAAATTTTGTTTATGTAATGAATTCAAGTATCGAAGGTATTATTGAAATGCTAAAAAATCGCTTTGATTTTATTTTCTTTACTGGTTCCGAAAGAGTGGGAACATTAGTTAGTCAACAAGCTGCAAAATTCCACACACCTATTACTTTGGAATTAGGTGGTAAATGTCCAGTAATTATTGCCGACGATATTGATTTAGAATATTGTGCCTCGAAAATTATGTCTGCAAAATTAATTAATTCAGGACAAACTTGTGTGGCACCAGACTATGTAGTAATTGAAAAAGGAAAAGCAGATAAATTCGTTGATTATTGCAATAAATATGTTGAAACACATTTGAGCGATTTGCGTGAATTTCCAAAAATAATTTCTCCGCTTCATTATCATAGAATACTAAATTTGTTGCCTGATAATGTAAATATTGAGCATTTTGAAGATATGCAAAAAATTTATCCTAAAGCTTTTGTTTCAAAATGAGATAGCAAAGCAATGCAACAAGAAATTTTCGGCCCTTTATTGCCGGTCATTGGATACGATTATTTTAATGAAGTTGTTAACAAAATATCGCTTAGATCACAACCATTATCAACTTATTTATTTACAAAAGATAGTAAGAAAATGGATTTTATATCTAAAAACATCAAAACAGGTTCGTTAGTGATTAATGATTTAATGATTCAATTAGTATCGGAAAATTTACCATTCGGCGGAGTCGGAAGCTCGGGTAATGGTAGAACACACGGCTATGCAGGTTTTTTAAATTTTTCAAATCCAGTAAGTTTTTACAGAAGGAAAAATTTTTCGACAAAATTGAGTGAACATCCGTATACTCAATCAAAATTATCAATAATAAAAAAAATATTAAAATAGAGTGCTTCAGGGCAAAAAGGCTAAAAAAGCACTTTTTTTTATATGTTTATACGGTGTTTGCAAAATATTGTATAATGAAAATTATGAAAGAATTAGATAAAATTACACCACAAGAAACTGACTTTGCTAAATGATATACAGATGTTGTTAAGCAAGGTAATTTAATAGCTTACGGACCATTAAAAGGCACATTAGTTTTCAAACCAAATTCTTACGGAATTTGAGAATTAATCCAAAGATATTTAAATGAAGAATTTGGTCGTTTGGGCGTTAAAAATGTTTATTTACCTTTATTGATTCCTGAGCGTCTTTTCCAAAGAGAAAAAGATCATATTGAAGGTTTTAATCCCGAGCTAGCAACTATTACTCATGTGGGTGAATCAAAACTTGAAGAAAAAGTTTTTGTTCGTCCAACATCTGAAGTTTTATTTGCCGACTTGTTTAAAAATTCAATAGAATCATACAAAGATCTTCCTATTGTTTATAACCAATGAGCCAATGTTGTTCGATGAGAAAAAACAACCAATCCTTTTTTAAGAAGTAGAGAATTTTTATGACAAGAAGGACACACTTGTCATAATAACCCAATGGAAGCTAGACAACTTACAAGAACAATGATTTCGCTATATGCTAAGTTCTTAAAAAATTATTTAGCTATCCCAGTCATTGTCGGTAAAAAAACACCGAAAGAAAAATTTGCCGGTGCATGTTCAACATACACAGTTGAAGCAATGATGAAAGACGGTAGAGCATTACAATCAGGAACAAGTCATTATTTGGCACAAAATTTTTCTAAACCATTTGAAATTATTTTTAAAGACGAAAACAACAATAAAGATTATGCATATCAAACATCATGAGGTGTTTCAACTCGCTTGTTGGGAGCAATTATTATGACCCATGGTGATAATCGTGGAATTGTTATTCCACCAAGAATTGCCCCTACCCAAATCGATATAATTGAAATTTTTGCAAACAAAAGCCCTAGAGTTGGGGAAGTTGCTAAGAAATTATTAAAAGAGCTAGGTAGAATTTATAGAGTAAAACTAGATAATTCTGAAAAAAATCCTGGATTTAAAGCATCTAATTCTGAGATTCAAGGTACACCATTAAGAATCGAAGTAGGTCCACGTGATTTGGAAAATGATTTGGTTACAATCGTGCGTAGAGACACCCTAGAAAAAATAGTTTTACCTATAAATGAAGTTAAGAAAACTGTTAAAACTTTATTGAAAGATATTCACAATAATTTATATAACAATGCTAAAAGAAGATTGGACGAAAACACAGCTCGTGTTGATGATTACGAAGCATTTAAAACTGAGATCAATAATCAAAAATTCGTTCTTGCCCCATTCTGTTGTCAAAGCGAAGCTGAGGACTTAATTAAAAACGAAACTGGTGCAACATCACGTTGTATTCCTAAGACAATGGAAAGACCATTTAAAACGATGCCTTGCATCATTTGTCGTAAAGAAACTAAGCGTTTCGTTATCTTTGCTAGAGCATATTAGTTAAACTTAACTTAACTAACTTTTTTCTTAGAAACAGAGAGGTAATTATGTTTCAAAAACTTATTCAAGGTCTGGATATGAGCGAAGGTTTAACAAATTTGCAACGTTATAATGTCGTTTCGCAAATTGCTCAGTTAGAACTTGGACATGCAAAAGCTAAAAAGTTTGCCGCTCTCAATGCAATCAAGAGGCCTTCACGTTTATCGGATGAGAAAAAAGATTCACTATTCAATTATTTTAGTGAAAATATGCAAAGAGTATTAACTTGTGTTTCAAAGTTAAATAAGGAGTTAATAATACAATTATTTTTAATTCCTAACGAAGATAAAAAATGATGAGAAGCGTTATGCTCTAAAACAACATTTTATAAACGTCGTAAAGAAATGGTTGATGAATTTATTTTTTACTATTTTTCAAATTACGACAACTAGCCACTAATGTGGCTTTTTACTTTAAAAGAACAGTATTTTAGTTAATTTATTGTTTACAACGGAGGCGTTTATGAGTTCAACAAATAACAAACGATTTATTAAATTGTGTAATTCATTGAATTTACAAATTTCACAAAGTTTACAAAAAACCGAAGTGGAAAGATATGTACACGACCAAACAAGTGATGTTTTGGAAATTTGGTTTAATTTTAATGATGAAATAGTAACTGATGAATTTTTCGAATTTCATAAATCAATATTAAATAATGCACATTATCGTATAATGCCACATTATCAATTTGATATTTTGCAATATAAACAAGAAAATATTGTTAATTTTATTGAATATTTATTGAATAAATCGCCAAAATACTCAGATTTGAGAAAATCTAAATTTCACAAATTAATGTTAAATAAAGATAACAATAAGTTTGAATTTATTGTTAATGATGAAAATGAATTTAATCATCTAAAACCAAAATTAATGCATTTTGTTGAACAATTGAAACTTTACGGATATAAATTACTAGAAATCGATATAAAGTATGTTCCAGTTAGCGCCCATGAATACGAATTTAGGGCTAATGTTGAATATAAAAAAGAAGAGATTGAAGAATTCAATCGTATGATTAAACAAATTGAACTCAATAAAAAAACAAATAATTCACACTCTTCGGGCAGTTCTAAATCTAAATTTACCAAACGTTGATCGCAAAAAAAATACCAGCAAACTAAAATTAATGAAATAAACACTTTTCCTGAAAAAAGTGATGTTGAAATAGTCGGGGAAATTTTTGAATACGAATTATTAGAAACCAAAAACGGAAAATTTATCTATTCTCTGTCAATATGTGATTATAACGACGCCATTAGTGCCAAATGATTTAGAAATGAACCGTTAGATGAGTCAATAATAAGTAATGATTTTGTTAAAGGCAAATGAATAGCAATTAGGGGTACAACTGCTATTCAAGCATATGGTAAGCCTGAGTGATTCATTTATATTGATAATTATGAACTAACTCAACCTTCTTATTCAATTAGTAAAGATGAATCTGATAAAAATGAAAAACGTGTTGAGTTACATGTTTCTTCAAAATTAAATACGATGGATGGAATAATTGAGCCCGACGAAATTATCAAAAGAGCTCAAAAATTTGAAATGCCAGCAGTCGCTATTTCTGATTTAGATGCGGTGCAAGGATATCCACGTTTTTATCAAGCGGCTAAAAAATCCAATGTTAAGGCGATATACGGAGCCTCTTATTCAACATATTTTAAAAGACCTAAAATATTTTTAGGTTCAGTACCTAAGGGTAAAATCAATGACCAAGTTTTTATTTCGTTTGATATTGAAACAACTGGTTTAAGCCCTCGTTTTCATGAGTTAATTGAGTATGGTTCATACTCAATAGCTATTGAAAAAACTGACCCTAAACCAACGCAATTTTTAATTAAACCTAAAGAAAAAATCAAGCCTTTTACTACATCGTTGACAGGGATTACACAGCGTGATATTGACACGAAAGCTATTGACTATCGTGAAGCGTTGCAAAGAATTTACAATGATTTAGACGGCAAAATTGCACTTGCTCACAACGCAAAATTTGACTTTAATTTTATTAAAGAACAATTTAGAATCCATAATATGCCATTCCCTAATGTTACTGTTATTGACACATTGATAGTTTCTAGATTGATATTTCCTGAACGTAAAAAACACTCATTAGGTGATTTAGCGAATAATTTAGGTGTTGATTATAACCCTAACGTAGCCCACCGTGCAGACTATGATGCTAAAGTTTTGGCAGATGTTTGAGTCGAAATGATGCACAGAATGGGTGTTAATGGTGTTTTCACTTTTGAAGATTTATACAATTATGAACCTGAACAAAAATTTAGGGATCGTTTTCCTTATACAATCAGTACTTTAGTTAAGAATCAACAAGGATTGAAAAAGCAATTCAAAATGGTAAGTGATTGTTTAACAACAAATTATAGTTACGGACCAAAAACCTACTTTGAAGATGTTAAAAAAGATAATGATTTATTGATTGGCTCGGGAACTTTAAGATCTAAGTTGCTTGATGATTATTTTTACTCAAATAATGAAGAATTTTTGAATGAAATATTGCGTTACGATTATATTGAAATACCGCCACCGCAGTGTTTTCAACACTGAATTGATATGGATTTCATTACAAAAGAACAACTTCATTCTTCTTTAAAAGAAATTATTATCACGGCTAAAGAATTTGGCAAAATTCCTGTAGCAACTGGAGATGTTAGATATCTAGATTTAATGGATAAAAAAGCATTTGAAATTCTAGTTTATGCCAAAGGAATTGGCGGCTCAAGACACTATCTATACAATTATTCAAGAGCAAGAGATAAAATATTGACTATTCCTAATCAACATTTTTTAACAACTGATGAAATGATAGAGCAGTTTTCGTTTTTAGATGATCAAGACTTAATCAATGAAGTAGTCGTCAAAAATACTCAAAAAATTGCAAATATGATTGAAGATGTACAAGTAATTAAAGACAAACTATACACGCCGAATTTTGATGATTCTAAAACGAAATTGCGTAATCTTGTTTATGAGAATGCTCATAAAAAATACGGCGAAAATTTACCATCTTTAATTAAAGAGAGAATTGAAGCTGAATTGACACCAATCATCAAATATGGTTTTGACGTTATATACTGAATTTCACACAGATTGGTAAAAAAATCGCTTGATGAAGGCTACGTTGTTGGTAGTCGTGGGTCGGTTGGTTCTTCGCTAGTGGCGACTTTAAGTGATATTTCGGAAGTTAACCCACTAGATCCGCATTATGTTTGTGACCAGTGTAAACATTTTGAATTAGCCAATATTGACTCAATTACTTCTTGCTATGATTTGCCGGATAGATTATGTCCTAAATGCAATGTGAATATGAACAAAGACGGGCATTCGATTGCTTTCGAAACATTTTTAGGTTTCGAAGCTGATAAGGTTCCAGATATTGACTTAAACTTTTCGGGTGAATTTCAAGGTGAAGTTCACAATGAAACAAAAAGATTATTTGGTGAAACGCACACATTAAGAGCTGGTACTATTTCAACAATTGCTTTTAAAACCGGTTATGGCTATGTAAAGAGTTTTCTTGAAGAAACTGAAAAAAAATATTCTGATTCGTTTGCTTCCTTTTTAGCACAAAAAATCGAAGGTGTTAAAAGAACAACTGGTCAGCATCCAGGTGGTATAATAATTATTCCGACTGAGTATGATGTTTTTGATTTTACTCCAGTCAATTATCCAGCCGATGATACAGATTCAACTTGATTGACAACGCACTTTGAATATAAGGCAATCCACGATAACGTTTTAAAATTAGATCTACTTGGACACGATAATCCTACTATTATTAAAATGTTAGAAAAATACACAGGAATTAAGATTTCATCACTGCCGAAAAAAGATGAAAAATTAATTGAAGTTTTCACATCAACCAAACCATTAGGCATTGAGCCTAGTGATATAGGTTATGAAGAAACTGGAGCAATTGGACTGCCAGAATTTGGTACCAAATTCGTACGGCAAATGTTGGCACAGGCTCAGCCGAAGTCGTTTGCTGATCTTGTTTCTATTTCGGGTCTAAGTCACGGTGAAAGCGTGTGATTGGGCAATAACCAAGATTTAATTATGTCGCAGGGCTTTACTTTACCAGATATTTTTTCATGTCGTGATGATATATTAGCAACTTTAAGGAAAGAAGGTGTTCCTAACCGGTATGCTTTCGATATTATGGAAAAAGTACGTAAAGGTAAAGGTTTAACCGAAGAAGAAGAAAATAAATTGATTGAGTACAAAGTGCCAACGTGACAAATCGAAAGTATGAAAAAGATTAAGTACATGTTCCCTAAAGCACACGCTGTTGCGTATGTGTTGATGGCATGATGAATAGCGTGGTTTAAAATCAATAAACCACTAGCGTTTTATGCGGCATATTACGCAACGCATGCTAATGCGTTAGATATTGAGGGAATGATAGATGTTAAACACGGTAAAAAGGCCCACAATAAATTAACTGCTTTGGAAGCAAAAAATAAAAATGAATTAGAAAATAAAGAAAAAATTATTATGCCTATTCTTGAAATAACGAGAGAATTATATGCCAGAGGATTATATATTTCCAATATTGACATTGAAAAATCACTATCACAAGAATGATTGATAGATGAAGAAAATAATTGCTTAATCCCACCGTTTAGTGCATTAGATGGTCTTGGTAAAGCTGTCGCTGATTCAATTATTACGGCTCGTAATGAAAAACCATATACATCAGTTCAAGATTTTACAAATCGAGCAAAAGTGAATAAAACATTAACAGAAAAAATGAAAGAGTTAGGTGTTTTTGGAACTTTAGATGACACTGATCAAATAAGATTATTTTAGAGGTAAAAATGATAAAAAATAAAAAGAAAAAACCGACATTTTGGAATGTGTTCGTATTAATTCTCATGGTTACTTTTATCGGCTTTGGTGGTGGTAATGCACTCATGCCGGTAATTAAAAGATATGTAGTTGACAAATATGAATGATTGGATAATGAGGAGTTTGATAAAAATGTTGTGATAACAAACATGTTACCAGGGCCTATGGCAATTCAGGCTTTGTCTTATGTTGCTATTAAAGCGCTTGGCTTTTGAAAAGGAACTATTGTGGTTGTTTTAGCCTCAATTCCTCATGTTGTTTTAGCCGTTTGTTTAATATTTTTAGTTAATAAATTAGATAAGCGTTATTTAATGATTATTCAAACCGGTGTTTTAGTTGCGATAGTTGGTAGTTTAATCGGTTTTGCATGAAATTACTTTCGCAAAGGAATAAAAGAATCACGTATAAGTTTATGATTGATTTTATTCATTTCAACATTTGCATTTTCACTATTTATCCCAACACCATGAAATGTGCCAGTGGCAATAATGGTATTGATAATTGCAATATTCACTACTGTATTTTTTATAAAAAAACGCAAAAATATTACTAACAAGAAAAAAGGAAAGGATGGTGCTAAATAATGTTTATTCCATTATTAGTTTCAATTCCTTTGATCGCTTTGATTTCACTATCGGTTTTTGGTGGCGGTCAAATATTTATGCCAATTTTTACATGATTGTGAAACTCACTTAGCAGTTGATTCAATGTCAATATAACGTCAGAACAAATGAGTAATATATTTGCTATTTCAAACTCAACACCAGGGATTTTAAGTCCTAAATTTGCAGCAATAACTGGTTACTTAGTAACAGACAATATTTGAGTTGGAATAGTTGCGATGTTTTTAACATTTCTAGCTTTTACAGTTCCTGCCATTTTAATGATGAAACTTGCACTTAAATATTCAGATAAATTTGATAAATCAACATACTTTAAACAATTACTGAAAGTTATGAACCCTGTTGTTACGGCAATCATTGTTGCCTTAGCAATTCAATTATTTATTGGTCTGATAGCACCACAAGTAGTTTTCAACAAATCAGTTAAAAATTACGCAGCTTTAAATTACAATAGTGGTGTTTATAAATTTTTATTTAAAGGATGAAGACAAATTGTTTCGTATATCTACATACCATTAGGTATTGTAGTCTCACTGTATTTATACACTAAAAAAGCCCCAATGTTCTCGTTAATTTTAGGGAATGTTGCTCTATGTTTCATCTTATATCAACCATGATTTAGATAATTTAACAGTCATAAAAGACTGTTTTTTTACGCAAAATTAATAAAAAAATTCAGTTAACACTGAATTAATTATTATTTTTTCTCTTTGTGTAATGAGTGTTTACCACATTTGCCACAAAATTTATTTAATTCCACTTTTTCAGGGTGATTTTTTTTGTTTTTTTTGCTGATGTAATTTTCCATTTTACATACAGTACATTGAAAAATAAATCCTTCTCTTGCCATTTTTTCTCCTATAAATTTATTGCACACTTATATGTGTTTAAAATAGACTTACGTCTAATTACTATATCATAGTATAAAATCTTTTTTAATTATATATATAAAAGAGATTTTAATAAGTATTTTTTTATTAAATATGCGTTTTTATGTTTAAAAATTCAAAATTTCTATAAAAACACCCATTATTTTCAATAATTAATTTAATTTAAGCAACACTTTCGCCAATTTTTGTTAATTTTTTAAGTGCTTTTTTGACACTATCATAAGCAGCTGTGCGTGTAGTTGCTGTAATATCTGCAATCTCTTGATAACTTAAATTTTCGTAAAAATACAATCTAAATGCTTGTTTTTGTGTTTGAGTTAACAGGTTTTGGTACTTTTCGTATAAACCAATATAATGTTCTCTTTCTTCAATGTTATTTATTTTCAATTTCACTTGCCTCCACTAATTCTTTAGTCATCGTGTAAATGAATTTATCTAGGTCGAATTCTTCTAAATCATCTAAACCTTCACCTAAACCTATAAATTTAACATTTAAATCAAACTCATCTTTAATTGAAAGAACAATACCACCCTTGCTAGTCCCATCCATTTTTGTCAAAATAATGCCAGTTGGGTTTGTCACTTCTTTGAAGTGACGTGCTTGACTCACGCCGTTTTGTCCTGTTGTAGCATCTAAAACTAGCAAACATTCATGAGGAGCGTTCTCTTGGAATTTTGCAATAATTGTGTATATCTTTTCAAGTTCACGCATTAAATTGATTTTATTTTGTAATCTACCGGCTGTGTCGATCAATAATAAATCATAATTTTCTTCTTTGGCTTTTTTTAATGCATCAAAAACAACAGATGCTGGATCAGCTCCTTCTTTGGCCGGTTTCACTATATCGGCACCAACTCTACCAGCTCATACCTCTAGTTGACTAACAGCCCCTGCTCTAAATGTATCAGCAGCAGCTATCAATACTTTTTTACCCATTTTTATGTATTTATGAGCAATTTTAGCCACTGATGTTGTTTTACCTGAGCCGTTAACCCCAACAAAGACAAAAATATTTAATCTATCATCTTCGTAATTTAGTGTTGTGTCAATAATACTTTTGTTTGTGTAAATAACAAACATTTGATCGGCAGTTAATTCACCAATTTCTTTTGAATCTGTTAAATTACGAACCCTAACCTCATTTTTTAGGTGAGTTATAATTGCATAAACAAGTTGAGCACTAATGTCTGACATAATCAATATTTCTTCTAATTCGTCAAAAAACTCTTCATTAATTTTTTTGTATTTATTTTGTAAATTAAATATTTTACGTCCTAGACTCGAAGCACTAGCTAAACCAGTTGAATATTTTTCTAGTTTTTTGGATTCAAGTAATTGCTGTTGTTCTTGTTGTTCAATTTGTTGTTCTTTTTCGGTGACTTTATCTTTTTTACGACCGAAAATTTTTTCTTTTAAAAATTTAAAAAATCCCATAGTATTTAAATTTTAATGTAAAAAAGCAAAATCTATGGATAATTATATTTTTTTATTGAAATAAATACTTTTTTCAATAAAAGTATTAACTTTTTTGCTTATTTTTGGATACGTTTTTATATTTTTTGTTAATATCAAGCATAATTTTGGCCACATATAAGCAAATTAATTTATAATTTGAATATTGAAGATAGCTTTTTGCTAACGTTCAATAATGAGCAGAATTGCTGCACTAATAATTGAGGAGTATTATGCCTATAATAAAAAAAAGGGAGATAGTTTTTCCACTTTTAGGGGCAATCGTTAATGTGCAGGCATACAAATATGATGGTACTTTATATCGACAATGAAATGGTGCTAAAGTGATTCGAAATACAGAAGATCATTTTGTCCTATTTCTTTATCGAACTAAAGTCGGTGAAAAATACAAAAATTCATGAGTTTACAATGTTCCTGTAATTTGGTTCTTACCCAAAAAAGAGAATTATAACGCTCTTGTTATGCTAGAAAAAAATAGCAACTATATTTATGTGAATCTCGCTTCAAAACCAATTTACGAAGACAACACAATCAAATTTATTGATTTTGACTTAGATATTAAGTGTTATCCTCGTAGAGAATTGCTTGTGGTTGATAGAGAAGAATTCAAACAAAACGCAATTGATTTTAACTATCCTGATAGCTTAAAAAAATTAATTTATGCTGGTTTAGAGCAAGCAATTGAAAAGAAAAATGAGAAAAAATATTTTTTTAACCCCAAGTTGATTCATTATTATGTTGATATCATTAAAAAAGACAATTGTTTACCCAAAAAATTTAGAAACTCTCTCAAAAATTAATTTCTGTTGAAATTTAAATTAAAAAATACTCAAATTAATTGAGTATTTTTTTGATTAAAATTTTGATTTTGAGAAGTCAAATAATTTTGAAACTTCAGTCACATCACGGTTAATATCGTGAGAAAGTTTTCTGTCTTTGTTTTTGTATCAAATGTTTGATAGTACTGAACTAATTATTGTAAACACAACTATTAGGGATAGTAATGTGTAACCAAAATAGTTTGAACCTGCACTCAACATTTTATATGCTTCTTTTTGTGCTTCACCACTTTCATTTACACCTGCGTATAAATTTTGATAGTAGTTAATAACCACGATGATACCTATAACAAGTCCAACAGTAATAAGTCATGAAATTACTGTTGATATCTTTAGTGTCTTCATAAATCTCCTATAACTTTTATAAGATTAAGTTAAATAAATGTCTATAGTAATTATATACTAATAATTAGTTTTGGTTAAGTGAAACAATAATCATTGGCTCTTTATTGAATGTTTTAAATATTTTTTTTCTTATGACGTGTCTTGAACGATTTTGGAAATCTTTTAAGCCATCGAATTCTTCAGTATCAATTAGGTTTGCTAGTGTTAAAATTATCAATTGTTCTGCGTCTTTTTTATCGTCTTTTGATATTGAACCAATCATATTTATTTGTAATTTACCAGTTAATTTTTTGGTTGTTGGATTGAATGTTGAAGTGATAATTATAGCCCCGTCACGACCTAAAATCTCACGTTCAGCAATAACTTCAGTACTGATATCGCCGATTCCGAATCCATCGATAATAACGTCACCTACGCCTTTTATTTTGCCTTTAGTGCTTGAAAGT
Organism: Mycoplasma sp. CSL7475-4; assembly: GCF_024834065.1. Taxonomy (GTDB): domain Bacteria; phylum Bacillota_I; class Bacilli_A; order Mycoplasmatales; family Metamycoplasmataceae; genus Mycoplasmopsis. Next base: position 76,320 of record NZ_JANUYA010000004.1, on the reverse strand, counting down.
TTACCGTTGATAAAATGAGCAACTTTTCCATTTTGTAATAATAAACAATTTTGTGGTTTTATTTTTGCCTCAGTACTAATTGACTTTGCAGCTTCAGATAAATAACGATATAAACCTTGAACAGGTATTACGTATTTTGGTTTTAATTTTTTAGCTAAATCTACTAAATCTTGACGAGCAGGACGATGTCTGTAAAATTCTTTTCCTGTAACATCAGAAATTTTAGGTGTAATACGTGCAATATCATCTAAAGCGACTGCGGCAATACTTTCCAATCCGGCAACAGGAGGAGCAATCATAATAACATTATCAGTGCGTTTAAGACTCAAGAAAACATCATTATTATCAGTTATTCTTAAGAATCTTGAGTATAAACGTTCAATAGCACCAGTAACTAATACAACTGCGTTATCAACTTTATTGACTGATTTATAATCAATTAATTCAGGTAAAGGCAATTCTGGATGCTCTTTTTTCATTAAGTTGAATAACTGTCAATATGTTTTTCCGTAAGTAACGATTGGTCTTTTTGTCTCATAAGCCATGTCAAGAATTTGGTGAATAGCTACCATTTCCTCATCGTATGCTCCAATAATTATTCTTTCATTAGGATTTGCAGCCATAAACACATCACGAAGCGAATCAGGTAAATTTATTTTCTCAACAGCTTTACCAGAGTAATTCGCTCTACCTGAATCAACAACTAAGGCAACTAACTGTCTTTTTTTGAAAGCGTTTTGTAATGTATCAAAATTCAATTTTCCGTAAATTCCAAGATCGCCTTCAACAAAGTTAAACATGAATAAATAGTCGCCACTTGGAGTAATAAAATCAAAACCGATGTGGCCAGGCATTGAACCTGCTAGCTCGATAGGTTGAACAAAAATGTCATTAAATTTTGTCATTTTCGAAATAGTGTGAATTTTGAAGTTCTTGTTCATTATTTTGTATTTTGAAAGTCGCTCAGTAATCATGATCTTATTGAATGAAGAAGTGTAGATATTCAAATCAGGAATATGCATTAAAAGTCAAGGTAAGGCGGAGAATGTTTCATTTTTAACATCGCTTATAAACACACCAGCAATTCTATCTTTGTTTTTTTCTAAATATGAAAAATTAGGGATTAAGGTGTCGACCCCATTTTTTGAATTGATTGGAACTTTTGTACCTGCGTTGATTACGTATATTTTATTGTTGTACTCAAAAATATAACAATTTTTACCATTTTCATCTAATCCACCTAAAGCAAATATATTGACATTGTTCATATCACCTCCATAATTTTTATTGAATTATTAATAGAAAATTAATTTTAAATTAAATAATTATTTTTATTTTAATATATTAATTATATTTTTAAAATATTTTGTTGATTTGTGCGTTTAATTTATTTTGATTATAAAATGCTTGTAATACAATAAATGTATGAATGATAAAAAAATAGATACACAGGAAGATACAAATTTAATGTCTACAACACTTGAGTTAAATGTCAAAAATAACATCAACAATGAAGAAATTTCTAAAATGGATGATTTTAGCCGCCACAACGTGTTGCAAAAAGCAAAAAAAATTACTGATCAATACTCACAACAAGTGGGTAAAGCGCGTTTAAAACGTATTTTTGCTGCTGTTGCCATCTCTATTTTCATTATTTTATTAATTAGCTTGCTAGCTTTATTTCCTATTTTAATATTCGATAAAAAATAAGGACTAAACGTCCTATTTATATTCATTATCAGCCAACCCAGGTATTACATAATGCTTTAGGTGGTTGAATTTTTTTTCTAGCTTATTCGCAATGGTTTTTAACTCATTTATTATTGTTTCTACACCCCTAAAATCAAAATCAAGTATTGATTCTAACTTATTGATTTTTTCAATAAATAACTGAGAGTTTTCATTGATTTTTATATTATTCGTGTTGATTAAATATTTAATTGTTTTGAAATCATCTCGAATGTTTCCTACATCAAAGATATCAGGACCTTCTATTGTTTTACTTAATAATTTGATAATTTTTTCGAGAGTATTAATTTCTGAATTGATTTTATTTTTCTCTTTATTGTATTTGATTATTTTTGTGTGAATGTTATTGCTTTTTTCGCTGTTTTGCAAAATGAAAAACATTTTTAAAACATCTTGTTTATTGTACTCATAAATTGAGTTTAAGGCTATGCTAATTAATTTTTCAGGTAGGGGAAATTTTAATCTAGTATTCACAATATTGCTTTGTGATGATGAGGCTAAAACAAGAGCACCAATAATTGAAGCCAAAGCACCTTTAGCAAAATCAGGTTTTATTTTTAATTTTTTATTTTCGTAAAAATACTGTGAATATCCAGGGAAATTAATATAGTCAAATTCACTGTCGCAAAAAACACCAGTTGGTATAAAGTGATGGAGCGAAAATTCGTAATTACCCTGTAAATTTGTTGCTCTCATGCCAAATAATTGAGTTAATATTTTGTTTTCCAAGCTGACACCCCACGCGATAAATTCAACAGTATCATCGTTAATTCTCAAATCTTTTATTTTTGTTAATTTTTGTACTGCTTCAATTATTAATTCTTTTAAATTAATATTTATTGCGAAATTAAGGCTTTTGTCATCTGTTATTATAGATAAGTCAATTTTATTGGTAATAGTTATAAAACGGTTATCCCTGTATAGTCCTAAAGTGAAAATATATGGAAGTTCTTGATATCTGGGTATGTTTCTTATAACTCTTACAAGATAGTTATAAGTAATTGCTTCGAAATCTATATAAATTTTGAATTTTTCATTCATTTTCCCTCTTTTCAATTTTTCTATTTTTAATATAAAAACATCCAGTAAGGATGTGTTAACTATCTTTTGAATGAGTTTTTAAATTCAATTCAAAGCATTGATTTTTGTTTAACAAATACTCATTTTTTATTGATTTTGTCCAAATAAAAGCTATCTTGTCAAAATCAAAATGATATTGAAATTGTAGCAACAATTGTACCTAAAATTGATCAGCTAAATAAATTGTAAGGCCATTTTGATAATGGTCCAAATATATCTTTTTGTGAGTTTATTTCGTCTTTTCCTAAATAGAAATAATTTGTTTTTCACGAATCATTTGCATAAACACTGGTCAATCAATTTATTGAAAAAATTATGATTGTTGTAGAAAAGAAGAAAATTACAGCATATAAAATATCTTTAGCCTTAAATCTTGGATTGGAAACTATATATAAAGCTGAGGTTAATAGTATTAAAAACGAGTGTATAAGGATGTAATCATAAAAATAATATGAGTCTAAACCAGTGCGAAACGGAACTATTCCGTTTTCAAAATTAAGATCAGGTTTAGACAATGCGATTAAAGCACCAATTATTGCCACGTGTCCGAAATATTTAACATAATCTACTTTGTTAAATACAAGGCATAAAGCACTCAACAATAACATGAATCTACATAGATGGAACGGCAGTGCTTCTCATTGTGTTGGGAAATGGGAAATTATGAGCAATACAGAACGCAGAAACATAAAAACAAGTGTTATTGATCCGATTAATCTGAATAATTGAACTTTTGATAAAATAATCAAATGTTTATTTTTATTGTTAAATCAACGTGATATTGGCTTTTTAAATAACCATAGAAATATCATTGATAAAACAGTTAAGGCAAAGAGTACGTTAAATATGATTAACGATATTCCTTCGAAGTAAAATGATTTATTATCGCCTTGTCAGCGAAAGAATTCTGGTATTTTAAAAACCACCAAATCCTCCACCAAATCCTAGTTTTGATAAATCTGATAGATTTCCACTTTTAATTTTTTTAGCCATTTCGCCCATATTTTTTGACATAGATTCGAAATCATTAATTAAACGGTTATATTCAAAGGCACTTCTACCGCTACCTGAAATAATTCTAGCTTTGCGTGAAGCTTGTTTCAGTAACTTTGGATTTTGACGTTCTTTCTTAGTCATTGAAGAAATAAGAATTTCATACGAGCGCATTTTGACTTCTGCTTCTTCAATTTTTTCTTCACTAATTTTGTTTGCCAAACCAGGTATCATTTTTAAAATTGATTTCATTTTACCTAGTTTTTTCATCTGTGCTAGGTTATTCATTAAATCATCAAGTGTGAAATTGCCTTTTAGTAATTTCGCCACCATATTATTGGCATCTTTTGGATCATAAACTTCTTCTGCTTTTTCAATTAAACTTAAGACATCACCCATTCCTAAAATACGATCTGCCATTCTATCTGGATAGAATAAGTCTAAATTTGAAATTTTTTCACCTGTACCAATAAATCTTATTGGTAAGTTCAACACTTTTGTTAAACTCAAGGCTGCACCACCACGGGCATCAGAGTCTAATTTGGTAATAATGCACCCGCTCAATTTTAATTTTTCGTCGAATGTGGTAGCAACATTAATAATGTCTTGACCACTCAAGGCATCAGCAACAAAGAAAATTTCGCTAGGTTTTGCAATAGCCTTTAAATCAACAAGCTCATTCATTAATTCCTCATCGATTGAAAGACGACCGGCGGTATCGATGATTATTAAGTCATTTTTATTTTTATCAGCGTGCTCAATAGCTTGTGAAACAATATCTTGTGCACTAATTTGAGTTTCTTTTTCAAAATAATCAACTTGAATACTTTTTGCTAAAGTTACTAATTGTTGCACGGCAGCAGGTCTATAAATATCAGCAGCAACTAACAAAGGTTTATTAATATAATTTTTCTTTCTTAAAAAATAAGCAATTTTAGCAGCTGCTGTTGTTTTACCAGAACCTTGCAAACCCGTCATCATGATAATGAAAGGTTTTTTGTCGATTTTAATTTCTTTGACGTCACCACCTAAAATTTCTTGCAATTCGGCATGAACAATTTTAATCATTTGTTGTGAAGCATTCAATGAACCGACTAATCTCGATTCCAATGCTTTTTCTTTAACGTTCTTGATAAATTCTTTAACAACTTTTAAGTTAACGTCGGCCTCTAGTAAAGCCATTTTAATGTCTCTAGTTACTTCTAAAATATCCTCTTCGTTAACTATTGTTTTTTTATTCATTTTCTGAATTGATTTTTGAATTCTATTTTCTAAAAAATTAAACATTGTACTCCTTAATTATTTATTACAACTGTGTATAAACTGCCAATTTCTTTAAAGCCTAATGAACGATATATTTTGCCAGCACTTGGATTATGATAAAAAAGCATAGGAATTTTACCTTGATCAATTATTCAATTTGATAGTTTTGCAACCACTTTTGATCCTAAACCTTGATTCCGATATTCGTTTAGTGTATAGACTCCACCGATAAAACTTTTATTGTCTGCATTGATAGAAATTAAAGCACAACTCACAACCATATTATTATCTTTGATAATAAAAGGGTTTGAAATACCTGCCTTAAACGACTCTATGTATAATTCCAATTCTTGTTGATGATTGTTAGTGAAATCGCCGAATTCTTTAATTTTCATTCGAGATTCCACAATTTGAGAGACATCAACAAACTCGGCCTTAATTACTCCAGATGTGTCTATGTTTGTTTTGTGTTCTAGTTTCGCTATCATTTGTTTGTGAATTGTATATTTGTTTTTGTTTGTTAAATTAAAAGCTATTTTTTCAAACATTGTGTCTGAAATATTGATGTTTTTCAAATTATTTTCAACAATAATTTCATTGATTTCTTCTCATTGTAATTTTGAATATGGGTCAAAAAATAACAATGTTTGATTGAAAATTAACAAAACAGCAATAATCTTATTTTGTTCAACTTTTATCAGTGTTTTGTGTACTTTCGACTCAATTCCATAGGCGTCAATATCGCCAATAAAAAAGAAATTTTTATCAGAATCAATATTTAAAAAATCTTTAATTTCTTTGATATCTTTTTTCTGTGCTTTTATTATCATAAATGTTCCTCAATTAAAACAAAAAGAACCTTGGTAAAGGTTAAATTTTTGATTATAGCAATATAAAATTAAAGATTTTTAACTTCTTCGTCTAGAATAGCTTTTAGAGTTTTTAATTCTTCTACTGATAGTGTAATACCCTTGCTTGAACGTGCGTAGTCTTCGCTTCAATCACGAATATCGTATTTTGGTTCTCCGTTATTTCAAGAAACAAGATTTAATTCTTTTGTATAGCCACTACTTGTTAAGCCACCTATTTTACCAATTTTACGAACAATATTGTTGGTTATTTGTGATTTCTTAAATGCCATAATTCTCTCCTTAAATTTAGTTTAGTTATTAATAATATTTTAATTATAAATTAATATTAAAATTAATAAAGAATTTAATATTGATACTGTTATGAATTATTCTTTTTAAATTTAATTTGTTCATACGCACACATTGCAATCATTGCTCCATTATCAGTAGCATATTTTAAATTTGGTACAATTGCTTTTTCGCTTAATTTTAGAAATTCGCTTCTTAATTTTGTGTTTGCACTCACACCACCGGCTAAAACTAATGAGTTTACTTCAAAATTATCTAAAGCAATTTTGGTTTTGGAAATTAGATATTCAATTGCTGTATGCTCGAAACTAGCCGCAAGTTTTTCCTTGTCAATTGTTTCGCCACGCATTGTATGTGTATTATAGTAGTTTAAAATTTGAGATTTTAGTCCACTAAAACTAAAATCATATTTATTTGCTGTATGCGGTTTTGTAAATTTAATATATTCTCCACGATAAGATTGATAAATTTTGTCAATTATAGGTCCTCCTGGAAAACCCAAACCTAATTTTGAACTAACTTTATCAAAAGCTTCTCCAACAGCGTCATCTAATGTTTCGCCAATCACTTGTATATCAAAAGGATTTTTAACATACATTAATTGTGTGTGTCCGCCCGAAACTAATAAACATAGTGCAGGATATTCTATGTTTTGTTCAATAGCGTTTGAGTAAAAATGTCCTTCTAAATGATTGATTGGAATTAATTTTTTGCTTAATGATAAAGCCAATGCACTTGCGAATAAATACCCAATTTGCAATGTGCCAATTAAGCCTGGTTTTTGTGTATAGGCGATGTAGTCGATAGACTGCAAATCATATTTTTTTTGAAAAAATGATTGAATTATGTTTATGTTTTTAACATGCATTCTCGAACTTATCTCTGGAATAGTACCGCCAAATTCTTTAAAAATATCTATTTGGCTAATCGTTTTCATTTCTAAAACTTTGCCATTTTCTAAAAGCGCTATAGAAGTATCATCATGACTTGTTTCAATACCTAGAATACGCATTATTTGCCTCCAATTTGTGGTTTTTTGATGTAGTAAGGTTCAATATCAATTAAATTATCATTTTCGGTAAATAATTCAATATATTTATTGAAATTATTGATAATATCAGTGTAATTAATAACATCAAAATTCAATTCATCGTTGTCTAAAATTTCAATATTTTTAGGGTCAAATGTTTTATTTATATTTTTATATAAATAGACTTTTGAACCAGAGGCATTAATTATAAATTCAGGTTTTGTAGGCAATTGTTTTTGCAATAATTGCATTGAGCTTGTTGTGTGTATGTTGGCACCAGTAATTAGAGCAATTGTTCTAACATAAACTAATGAAATTCTTACTCCTGTAAAATATCCTGGACCAAGGTTAAGGTAAAAATCGCTAATTTGATTAATATCAATATTGTTATTTTTCAATATTTTTTCAGTACTACTAGTCAATAGATCAACTTTTTTAGGAACATTTTCGATTAGTATAGAATCAATACAATAATTATTGTCGTCAAAGAGCCCAAGAACAAAACTATCGCCAGTTGTGTCAATAAACATTTTCATTATTTCACCTCACTTATGACAAAAATATGATTATTTTCCTTGTCTAGACTAATTCTTACATCCAAATAGTTTTTATATGAATGAGTTATATTGTCTGACCATTCAATTGCGATTAAATTGTCTTGGTAATAGTCTTCAAATTCGCTTAAATCATCGTTTAAATGATATGCATCAATATGGATTAAACCCGGATAATCTTTCATGTAATTAAATGTTGGCGATGTTATTTTGTCTTCAATTCCAATTAATTTTGCTAATTCTTTTACCAAAGCGGTTTTACCAGCTCCCAGATCACCGTTAAGCATAATTATTTTTGATTTTGTTAAATTGTTTAGAATAAATTCAGCAACATGATTAATTGAAAAACCATGTGGTACTGTGAATGTTTTTTTCATTTTTACCTCGTTTTGTATTAATTTTATAATTTTTATCAATTACCAAAATTTATTTTTGCTGGGTCATTTAATATTTTAATATTTTATTATTAATAAATAAAAAAATGTATATAATTGCTAAGCAATACATAAAGACAGTAACTGTTTTATCTTAATTTGTTACCGAATGTATATTCAAACTTGTCTCTAAATAATAGTATTGCATAATAATAAAAGAAAGGAGAAAACTCCATGAATGCAAAAGAATCAAAATTTAAATTGATGAAAAAAGAATTAGCAAAAGAAATTTCTCAAAAAATTACAGATGCTAAATCATTAATTGTTGCTGAATACCGTGGATTAACAGTTCAAGAATTAACACAATTGCGTGTTGAAGCTAAAAACGCTGGTGTTGAATTAAAAGTTTACAAAAACCGTATTGTTAAATACGCTCTTGAAACTGCTGGATATGTTGAATTAGCAGACCACTTAGTTGGTCCTAACATTTACGCTTTCAGTAATGAAGACGAATTATCAGCTGCTAAAGTTTTAAGTAAATTTGCTAAAACAAATAAATTATTAGTACTTAAAGCTGGTATTTTTGAAGGTAAAGTTATCGACGCTAAAGGAGTTGCTGAAGTTGCTACATTGCCAAATTACGAAGAAGCACTTGGCATACTTGCTCGTTCACTTATCTCACCTTTACAACAACTATCTCTTTCTTTAAAACTATATACTGAAAAAGAAAGCGAATAATAAACTAAATACAATTATTTTGAAAGGAAAATTATAATGGCTAAATTAGAAAAAGAAACATTCATTTCTGCTTTAAAAGAAATGACAATTAAAGAAGTTATGGAATTAGTAGAAGCAATGAAAGAAGAGTTCGGAATTGACCCTTCAGCTGTTGCTGTTGCTGCTGCACCTGCTGCAGGTGATGCTGCTGAAGAAAAATCATCAGTTAATGTTGTTATTACTTCAGACAACGGTAAAAAATTACCAATCGTTAAAGTAGTTAAAGAACTTTTAGGATTAGCATTAATGGATGCTAACAAATTAGTTTCAGCACTTCCAGCAGTAGTTAAAGAAAATGTTTCAATGAACGAAGCTGAAGAATTAAAAGCTAAACTTGTTGAAGCTGGTGCTACAGTAGAATTTAAATAATTAAATAACTTATTAATTAAAAAATATCAAGAAAAATCTTGATATTTTTTTTAATTATTTTTTCTTTTTATATTTAAAGAAAGTAAGCAAACCTGTAGTAAATGAAATTATTAGAAAGGAAATAACACCTATAACAATATAAATTTTAGAATTAGAAGCAATCTTATTTTTTGAATTAATATTGTTCACATTTTTTTGATTTTCATCGCTATTATTAGACTCATGATTGTTTATACCGTTTTGAATTGAAACATCAGTAGAGTTATCAGTATTATTTGAATTTGAATTGGTATCATCTTTCGGGTCTTCTTGGGTTAAATTATCGGTATTACCCGAACCTGAATTGATATCATCCATGTTATCTGCTTGTGTTGAATTATCATAATTATCCGAACCTGAATTGGTATCGTCCTTGATATCTGCTTGCGATGAATTATCAGTAGAATTTCCAGCTTCGCTAAAATCGGGATTATGATTATCTTGTGTGTTTTCTCCTGTTGAATCCTCAGTATTACCCTGTGATGAATTGTTGTTATCATCTGGTGCAATGGTACTGTCTGAATCACTAGACTCATCATTTTTTATGGTACTGCTATCATTGTCTATATTTTTTTTATCACTATCACCGTTGTTGTTTTGGCTATTTTGATTATCACTTTCTTGATTATTTTGTGTATCAGTATTCTGTGAATTTATTGAATTATCTGTGTTTGAATTTTTATTTTTATCTTCATTATCTAAAGATTCATTATCTAATAAATCATCAATTGTGTATTGATATCAATTCAAACTATCGTGATCATAATTTTGTTTATTAATATATTTGTTGCCAATTGTATTGAATATATTTTGTGTAATTTTTTTAAAATTCAGAATCGACACGATCGGAAAAGTTGTGTGTGTTTTAATTTGACCGGCTTTGTTAATGTCATAAACTAATATTAAATTTTCCCTGTCGATTTTGTCGCCTTCGGGCAATGAATACATAGAATAAAATTCTGTCATTTCTTCATTAGTTAATGAATATTTATTGCGAATTTTCGTTAAAACATCATTTTTGAAATGTTCAATTAATGGCTTTGTAATATTGAGCATTATTCTTTTTTCTGATTCTGTTTTTTTGATGTTGTTTTGATCGAAAGATTCGTTCCAATGTTCAATGTTTGAAATATCTATTGGCGAATTTGAAAAACTGTTATAGTCATTGATATACATATTTTTAATTTTGTTCAGTAAATCATTGCTCAAAAATGAGTCATTTGAATTATTGTTTAAATACACAAACGGTATATTCGTTTTTCAAACTTCATTGAAAGTATAATTTCGTGTGTTGTCATAGTCAATAAATTCGTTGTGATAAATTTGGGCAAATTCATTAATAGCCACTTGTAACGAGTCAATATTATCAAGATCAATTTTACTCAATATTGTTGCTTTTGCTTGTGTATCGATTTTTAATTGTTTATTTTCATGTAGTAGTTCAAATTTTGGCAAAATTACTTTAGATAAATAGATGTTTTTTATTTGGTTATTATTCAATTCATCTGTTGAATTTAAATATCAATCAATATCACCGCTGGAAAATTCATCGACATAAAATCCGCTAAAAACTCTATAAATTCTTTCAATATATGCATCAAATTTGTGACGATTTTCTCTTGCTATAACATATTTTGTACGTGCTAATGATTTGTTTAATTCTTCATAAGTGTAATTTTGTTTATTGCCTATCCACTCATCGCCTAAATAATTTAAAATGTATTGAATTTTTTGACCTAAATTACTAGTAGGCATTATCGTAATTTGTTGAATTAAGACATTGACATTTTTTCTTTGTTCTTCACTGATGCGAATATCATTTTGCTCAAAATAGATATCTTGAAATCTATCTTCAAGTTCATATTTAACTTGTAAAGTTAACGCCATGATATCATCGTTTTTATTTGAACTATATTTTATTGAGTTTAATTTATCTTCGATTTGGGAATTGATGCCTATTTTTTGATTAAAAATTCGAATTATTTCGTCCTTAATTTTATTAAATTCATTGACTGAATAATTTTGCGGTGCTGCACTAAGAACAATTTGCATGGCACCATTAACGAGATTGACAATTTTCATAAACCGAATTATAATATGATGTAAATAAATAAAATAACAAAAAATATTTTTTTTCTTTGAAAAATATCAAAATGTATTATCATTATAAAGCAATTAATAAATGGGGATGTAGTTCAATGGTAGAACTCCAGCCTTCCAAGCTGATTATGCGGGTTCGATTCCCGTCATCCCCTCCATTTGTTTAAATACGCCAAAAGCAGGAAACTGCTTTTTTATATTAATTTGTAGGAAAGAATATTAAGGTAAAATAAATAATATGATTAATGATACTATAGCAGCTATCTCATCTGGTGGCAAAATTAACCAAGCAATATCAATTATTAGAGTGAGCGGTCAAGACAGCGTCAATATTGTTAAAAAAATATTTAATGGCAAAGTCGGTTCAAATCACCGTATTACTTATGGATACATTGTCGATAACTTTAATGATAACAAAGTAATTGATGAAGTTTTGGTTATGTGATTTATTGGTAAAAATACTTTTACAGGCGAAGATACTGTTGAAATTAATTGCCATGGTGGCGTTGTAATTTCGAATCGTATTCTTGAGTTAATTTTACAAAATGGTGCTAGACTGGCTACGCCAGGTGAATTTAGCCGTCGTGCATTTTTAAACGGTAAAATGGACCTAGTTAAAGCGGAAGCTATTAATGATTTAATACACGCACAATCTTTAATTCAAACGGAAATTGCTGTAAAGAAATTTGACGGTAAGACTTCTAAAATGATTGATAATTTGCGTGATTGATTAATGAATTTGATTGGTCGTATTGAAGTCAATATTGATTATCCTGAGTATGATGATGTTGAGAAAATTTTAGATAAAGGTTTATTGAGCGAATTAATCCAAATTGACTCAAAAATGAGTAAATTAGTCAAACAAAGTGAAAATTCACGATTGCTTTTTGATGGTATCAAAGTCGCTATAATCGGTAAGCCCAATGTCGGTAAAAGTTCGATATTAAACCGCTTGTTAGATGAAGAAAAAGCCATTGTTACTGATGAAGCAGGTACGACCCGTGACTTAGTTGAAGCAACCTGACAATATGAAGGTTTTCTGTTTAAACTTATTGATACTGCCGGAATTAGAGAAACAACAACAAAAGCAGAAAAAATTGGTATCGAAAAAAGTTTTGACCAAATAAAAAAAGCTGATATTGTCATTCATGTTTTGGATACAACTCAACAAAATGATGAATTTGATAATCGTGTTATTGAAATTGCTACTCAATTCAATAAAAATATCATAACCTTATGAAATAAAAATGATGTTCTACCAGCCCCGGCCAACTCACTAAGTATTAGTGCACAAAATGGCAGTATAGAAGAGTTACAAAAAGCACTAGTAGAAAAATTTAAAAACATTGAGCTTGATAATGAAGAATTTGTAAGTAATGCCCGTCAGTTATCATTAATAAAAAAAGCTAATATTTCAATACAAAATGCAATAAATGCACTCAATAATGGTGTTTATTCTGATTTAGTAATTATTGATATAACAGAGGCTTGAAAAAATTTGGTTGATATAACAGGTAGAGCAGATAATGAACAATTATTAGATGATATGTTTAAAAACTTTTGTCTTGGAAAGTAGGAAATATGGCTATGAAATTCGTGGATGCTCACACGCATCCTTTAAAGGAATATTACCCCAATACAGACCAAATTATTGATAATGCGCACCAAAATGGCGTTTCAATTATGATGGTTACTGGTTGTTCGATTGCTGAAAATGAAGAAGTGAAAAATATTTGTCAAAAATACCCCTTTACTTATCCAGTTATTGGCGTACATCCCAATAATGCAAAGGGCAAAATTGATGGCGAGTTGGTTGAAAAACAAATTGATTCAAGCATTAAAGCAATAGGTGAAATCGGTCTAGATTTTCACTGAGAAAGTGTTTCGCCTCAAGTTCAAATCGAATCGCTTCACTCTCAAATTCAGATTGCCCAAAAGTATTCACTACCAGTAGTCATTCACATGCGTGATTCATACGAAATATTGTACGATGTTCTTTCACAATATAAAGATGTGAAATTTATGATTCACACTTATAGCGGAGATTTATTTTGAGCAAAAAAATTCGCTCAACTAAACACTTATTTTAGTTTTTCAGGCACTGCAACATACAAATCTTCAACTAATTTAATTGAAGTTATTGATTGATTGCCAGTTGAAAGAATATTGACTGAAACTGATGCGCCATATCTTTCTCCTGCTCACAAAAGAGGAGAACGAAATGTATCAGAAAACGTAGTTTATATAACTACATTTATCGCTGGTATCAAAAAAATGCCACCAGAAAAATTTGTAAAGCAAGTTTATCGAAACGCCAAGGAGTTATTTAATATAAATGCAAAAAAATAAGCAAATCAATGCAAAAAAGAAATATGGTCAAAATTTCTTAAATGACAATAAAATTATTGACAAAATCATTGAAATTATTGATCCACAAGATAAAAAAATTATCGAGATAGGTCCTGGTATGGGAGCTTTAACACAACATTTAGTTAAACAAGCAAATGAACTTGTCACATTCGAAATCGACGTTGACATGATTAGTTTTTTAACTACAAAAAATATTGTTAAAGATGACCAAATTGTAAAAGGCGACTTTTTGCAAGCTAATCTCGAAAAATTCAACAACTTCGAGGTTGTTGGAAATATACCTTATTACATCACGAGTGAAATAATTTTTAAGATTATTGAAAATAGACATTTATTTAATAGAGCGGTATTAATGGTGCAAGACGAAGTTGCAGAAAGAATCGTTGCAAAAATTAATACTCCTCAATATTCAAAATTGTCTGTAACATTGCAATATATTGCCGACGTAAAAAAAGAATTATTTGTTGATAAACAATTATTCACACCTGTGCCAAAGGTTGATTCTTCAATAATTTCAATCAAATTTAAACAAAATATTGACAGCGATTTTAATGATTTAATGAATTTTTTTAAATTATGTTTTTATTCACGTCGCAAAAAGTTATCTTGATCACTAAAAACTAAATATTCAATTGACAAAATTAATGCTGTATACAAAATTTTGGGATTAAAAGAATTGACACGTATTCAAGAGTTGAGTGTTGAAGAAATCGTGAAACTTTACAGAGAATTGGAGAAATAATGACGTTATTAGAATTTGACTTTGCCGATGAGGTTAAGAAAACAAAAGAAACTCCTGAAATTGTTGACGGAGAAATTAAAGCCAAAAAGAAAATGGTTGAGTTTTGATTTCTAGTTTCATTGCTTCTATTTATTGGTGTTGCAGCGATATATTTTTTTATTAACTCATTCGGTTATTCCAAAACCGTTAATATTTCAATCCTAGCAACGATAACCATAGCATTAGTTGCTGTTTACGTTTATTCATTTACACTCTTGTTCGCTTTGATCGCTTTTATCAAAACCATTAAATTAATTAAAAAAGACGACAAAACGGCAGCAATAAAGGCTTATAAAATCTACAAAATATTTAAATTCGACTGAACATATAATAAAAAAATTAATTAAATAGTTTAAAATTATCAAATAAGGGGGGGCGAATGAGAAAAATTACTTTTATTGGGACAGGCGCATGGGCTTCTGGTTTAGCCACTGTTTTGAGCAAAAATAACCACAAATTTATAATGTGAGGTATTGATAATTCGGAAATTGAAGACATTAACCGTGGTTTCAATACAAAATATTTTGGCAATCTTAAGTTCAATAATCCACAAAATATAATAGCAACCGATGATTTAAACTATGCTTTAAAAGATAGTGACTTGATTATTTTAGCTATTCCTACTCCGGCTATTGCAACGGTTGTTTTAAAAATTAAGCAAATATTGGGTGATCGCAAAGTGGATGTTATTAATGTTTCAAAGGGAATTGATTTTAATTCAAAAAAATTTATTTCCAATTTAATTAGGGATGAATTTGGCAATAATTTAAACAATGTTGCATCTTTAATAGGACCATCATTTGCTACTGAGGTTTTTCAGAATCATTTAACAATGATTAATGTCGTTGGTACTAACGTTGATTTTTTACATGAAATCGAAGAATTATTCAATAACGACACCTTTAAATTAAAAATTAATACCGATGAACAAGGAAGTGAAGTATTTTCAGCCCTAAAAAATGTCTTAGCAATAGGTATAGGTATTGCTTCTTATATGCATGCTCCTAAAAATCTAGCTCCAGCATTAATTTCGCAAGGTTTAATGGAAATTCATTCGGTTGCTAAAAAAATGTTCCCCCAAACTAAAGACACTACCGGTTATGAATTAGCTGCCGTTGGCGATATTGTCTTAACTTGTTTAAACACCACGAGCAGAAATTACAGTTTTGGCCTAAGTGTCGGTGAACACGGTGTTTCTGAATCATTAAAATTAAATAAGAAAACTGTCGAAGGTTATAATACAGCCGTTATATTAAATAATATGCAGGAATTGTTAGCCGACTTAGACATACCTTTTTTAAAAAGTATTATTGATGTTTTATTAAATAATAAAAATAAAGATAAATTATTAGATTTTTATTGAAAATAATTGTTTATCAAAATTCATAAAATATGTATAATTAATTAGCACTAATCAAATAATGTTGTATAATGTTTTCGCTTGCGGCACCATAGCCAAGCGGTAAGGCATTAGTCTGCAAAACTTTGATCGCCGGTTCGAATCCGGTTGGTGCCTCCATATGCGCCCGTAGCTCAACTGGACAGAGTACTTGGTTACGGCCCAAGGGGTTGTGGGTTCGACTCCTGCCGGGCGCGCCATTTGTTTAAAAGCACCAAAATCCATTAGGATTTTTTTTATTTTCTTTTTTTTAAAAACAAATATTAAATATAGAAGATAAAAAAATAAAAAAATATTTTGATTTTTTAAAAAATGTAATATTATTTTATTGCAAATGGAAACGTAATTTAATGGCAAAATTCTAGCTTGCCATGCTAGTAATGGGGGTTCGATTCCCCTCGTTTCCTCCATTTGTAAATCACCGAGTAGGTTATACCTATTTAAAAAAAGCGAAATATGAAAAAATAAAATAAAAAATATTTCTTTATTTTATAAATCATTATATAATAATGGAGCATATTTCGCAATGCCGATTTAGCTCAGCGGTAGAGCAGCTGGCTGTTAACCAGTTGGTCGCAGGTTCGATCCCCGCAATCGGCGCCATTATGGTCTGTTGGTGAAGCGGTTAACACACATGGTTTTCATCCATGCATTCACGGGTTCGATCCCCGTACAGACTGCCATTTTGGAGAATTAGCTCAGTTGGGAGAGCGGCGCCCTTACAAGGCGTAGGTCATGGGTTCGAGCCCCTTATTCTCCACCATTTGTTTAACTACATCGAACTAGCCTGGCTAGTTTTTATTTTTTCTTAACAATCCATTGTTAGACATTTTAAGTTAATCAAAAATAGCCAAATTTGTGATTAGAAAAAGCAACAAAAATTTATTAATAAAAAATTAAATTATTTTTTTAAAAAATTAAAATTTTATTATATAATTATCAAGCAATTATATATGCCGGCTTAGCTCAGTTGGTAGAGCAACTGACTTGTAATCAGTAGGTCGTAGGTTCGAGTCCTATAGCCGGCACCATTATGCGCGAGTGGTGAAATTGGCAGACACGCTAGATTTAGGCTCTAGTGCTTTACGGCGTGAGGGTTCGAGTCCCTCCTTGCGCACCATTTGTTTAAATACACCAAAACTGCTTAATTGGCAGTTTTTTATTTTACTTTTTTTAAATACCGGATCTTTTCCACAATAAAAATATTGTTAAAAAATCAATAATTAGGTAATAAATCAACAATACAGGTAGTTTTTGAGATAAAAATCAAACTTATTCACAAAATTCAACAAAGTAAAAAGTTATTAAAAAAAGCGATTTTAATCCATTAGCATTAAAGTGTAAGAAAAAAGAAGGGGAGAATATGGATAAAAAAATTATGTCTTTTTTGTTACAGCTAGACTTATTTATAGTTTCGCTAAAAAATATTTCAAAATACTACAAATTTAAATAAGGAGAAAAAATGATTCTATATAGAATAGGTGAAGTTATTTATAAAAATAATTCAAACCTAATTTTTGAATCTGGCGGTGTTGGATACAGCTTGATAATGCCAGATCATCAAAGAGTTAACGCTAAAACTAAATTAAAATTGTATCTTTTTGATGTTAAAAATGATTATTATCAAGCGACATACGCATTTAAGGATTTCAAAGAAAGATTATTATTTATTGATTTAATTTCTTTAAGCGGAGTAGGGCCTAAAGTTGCATTTAATATGCTAAATCAAGGTTGAGAAAAAATTGCAAGCATGCTTTCAATAGCTGATTTTGACGGTTTATTAAAAACACCGTATTTAAATCCTAAAGTTGCCAGACTAGCAATTGCAGAATTAAGTGAAAAATGAGCAAAAATGATTAATCCTAAAAAAGCATCTCAAGATTTGTACAAATCAAACATATTTGAACAAGCTCGTGATACATTAAAAACATTAGGATTTAAGACAAATGAAATTGATTCAGCACTTAATGAAATTCCGCAATCTAGCGATGTCGAAGAAATTATTCAACAGGCTATGTTTGTTATGACCGGAAAAGAATTAAAAAATGAAAAACCAAATCTTGCGACCTAAAAATTTTGCGAATTTCGTTGGTCAGGAAAAATTAATAACTACATTAAAAACGATGATTAGCGGTTCAAAATTTCGCAAAGAAATATTAGATCATATACTTTTTTACGGCCCGCCAGGGACCGGAAAAACTACATTGGCAGGTATTTTAGCTGAGGAAATGCAAGTTAAGATTCATTATCTTCAAGGTTCTTTGCTCGAAAAGAAAGCGGATATTTTAAGTGTTTTTGCCCAGGCGAACGAAGGGGACATAATATTTATTGATGAAATTCATAGTATCAATAAAAATGTTGAAGAGTTAATTTATTCAGCAATGGAAGATTTCAAAATAGATATTATAATTGGGCCTGAGGGTGATTCTAAAGTTATGAGAATGAATTTAAAACCTTTTACGCTAGTAGGAGCAACAACTAAAATAAATTTACTCTCTCAACCTTTAAAAGATCGCTTTGGTTTTCAAGGAAGGTTAAATCCTTATAGTGTCAATGATATATTGAAGATCATTCAAAATGTTTATCACTCCACAGGAGTTCATGCCGAAAAAAATGTTCTTGAATTGATATCAAAACACTCAAAGGCAACTCCACGTGTCGCAATACATTTATTGAAAAGAGTTATTGATTTTTCAATTAAAAACAATGAAAATCAGGTTAGTGTTAGAACCGTGAATGAGACTTTTAAATATCTTGAATTATATGAATTTGGTTTAGGTAGAGAACACCTAGAATACTTAAAATTATTGAACGATACTTTCGATGAGAAAAGTGCATCTTTGGACTCTCTTATTGGAATATTGAATTTTCAACGTGACAACATCATATATGATATTGAGCCGTTATTACTTTACTATCACTTAATAGAGAAAAGTCCACGTGGGAGAAAAATTACCAAAGAAGGTGTCGAATATTTAGTTAAAAATTATAGATATTATTAAGACGTTTTTCAAAGAATAAACGTCTTTTCTTTATTTATTCAGTCTTTTTTCAGTAATTTTATTGAAAAATACCGTTGAATATCTTAGTTTATTGAAATTGAATTATTAATTATTTAAAATTAATACTTAATATATAATTTAAATAATTATGAAAAAAATAGTGCAATTTTTTAAAAACATATTTTCTGTTACTAATTGAAAAAAAATTTTCACCCTTAACAATTGAAAAAGGTGATTTCTTTCTTTTTTCATTGTGACTGCTTCAGTTACAACAGTTGCACTCGGAACAACTCTATATACTTCGAAGAATGTTAAAAAATCTATTAAGTATGGTGGTGGTCAAGAGTTCTTAGTTTCAATTGAAAATGAAGGCGATTCAAAAACCCCTGCTAGCGAGGTTGCACGTTCAATCGAAAATAGAATTGGCGATAGTAACAGTTTTAACGATGTTAGAGTCGATGTAGAGAGTGATGACAAACTTAAAATATCGAAAACCGGTGATTTGAGTGTAAAAGAGCGTCAAACTTTTGAAAATCTTCTAACAACTAAATCTACATTAATTTTTACTGATGTTTCAGGCCAACCACTTTTCAGAAATGGAGTGTTTGTTGAGCCGAATGATAGTAACAAAATTGTTTGAGATGATGTCGTTAATAATGAAGAAATACTAAAATCATTCGTTCCACCAATTAAAGGAGCACGTCAAAACTTTAATTCGTTTGGCAACAATAATAATTTTGTTGTTGATGTTACACTAAGCAATAAAAGTTCTGAAATTGAATGAACTAAAGCTACTCGTTACCTTTCGGAAAAACAACCAGGTCTAAATTTATTGTTAACATGATTAAATATTGATGATTTAATAAATATTGCACGTAGTGAATTTTCTAGTGAATGAATAAAAGCAAATAAGAATCCATATAATTTTGTTTATGTTAATGAAAACCCCGGTCAAAATGAAAACCCAGGAGTTTTAAAAACATATTCGATAAACGCTGATAATTATTTAATTAATAAAGTCGGTGTTAGTTCACCACTTAGAGGCGATAGTTTCAGTATACCTTCGAGTGCTAGAGGTGAAAGACTTTCTGATTCATCATCAAAAAAACTTGCTGAAAATATTAATTTCGGTATTGCTAAATACAACCTAAAAGTTGTTTCAAGTAATTTCATTAGTCCGGCCGAAACCAATGATGCATACATGTTATCATTAATAGCTATTGGAGTAATTTTTGTTCTAATAGCAGTTGTGTTGATAGTTAATTACGGCCTATTAGGTGCTTTAAGTACAATCTCAATGTCGCTATACATATTTATCACAATGTTGATGTTTACAGCTCTTCGGGGTGAATACTCACCGATATCACTTGCATCAATTATGATTGGGTTATTAATTTTCTTCAATTCAGTTGTTGTTACTTATTCTCGTTTAAAACAAGAGATATACCGAGGAGAAAAAATGCGCAAGGCACTAGCCACAACAATGCGTTCAACTCTTCCTACTCTCTTCGATTCTAATATCGTAATTATTCTAATTTCATTTATGTTATTTTATTTTGGGGCACAAGGTATTAGAACATTTAGCATAAGTTTGGTATTCTCAATTATTGGTGTTGCCACCTCTACTATATTGCTAACTAGATTTGTAGCAAGTATGATCGTGAATACTCAATTATTTACCAAAAAACCACAATTACTAGGTATTAGAACTAAAAAATTAGTCTTAAATAATCAAAGCAGACTTGCTAAATTAGATTTTATTTCTTATTCAAAATGATATTTAGTTGCTGTCCTGATTTTTGTTTTCATTGCCGCAATTGTTTTTGGTGTATTTGCTTACATTAACCATAATGTTGCTGGTGGATTTAATCGTGCATTGGAATTTCAGGGCGGAACTAATATTACAATTCAAGGTAGACAAGATTTAAACACAACTATCAATATTGAGCAAGCAACACAGATTAAAAATTACTTGATTAATAATGCTGTGGGCTTAGGTATTAACGATGTCAATGAAGTAATAAATCTAAGTGCATTAGACTCACAAAATAGTGCATATAGTGTTGTGATTAAAACAACACAGTCAATTACTCCAGAACAAATTAGTGCTATTAGAAACGGTGTTCAAGCTATTGCTGGTGTCGATATTCTTTCGTATGGTTTTAACTCACAATCAGCAATTGATTTTATGCTAAAAACTCTTTACGCTACTCTAGCAGCTTTAGGAATCATATTTATTTATGTCTTAATTAGATTTAAATGAACCTACGCACTTGGTGTATTAGTTGCATTGATTTTCGATATTATTTTAGGTATTGCCTTTGTTGCATTGACGAGAATTGAACTAAATACATTAACTATCGTCGCTTTTGCTGCAATCCTAATTGTTTCAATAAACGATAAAATTGTACTTATTAGCAAAATTAAAGAATTAATGTCATTGAGTTTCCATACTGATTTTGTTGAAAAAGAAGGCGTAGACGAAGTGGCTAATAGAGCAGTTCGTAGCAATATGAAACGTAGTATTTACTCGTTCTTAGCAGTTGTACTTATTGCTGGTGTTGTTGCTTTATTCATTTATCCAATAGATTATTCATTCACAATTACATTAATTTTTGGAGCATTTTCTAGCTTAGTATCTTCAATGTTCGTTACAATGTACATTTGAAATAAACTTGAAATTAAACGCCAAGCAGGAATTAAAAAACGTTTCAAAAATAAATATTGAGTATTGCCAGGTGTCGATGAACAAACATTCCCGGGCATCAATGACTTTATTGCTTAATTATTTTCAATATCGCTTCGGCGATATTTATTATTTTAAGGAGACCAAAAATGTTTTTTTTATTAAATAAACCCAAAGGTATATCATCGTTTAAACATATTAAAAATTTTCAACACGAACTAAAAATAAAAAAATGTGGTCATAGTGGTACTTTAGACCCGCTAGCGTCAGGTTTGTTGTTAATTGCTACTGACGAAGACACAAAGTTACTGCCTTATATCGCAGATAAACATAAAACATACATCACTACTATACAATTTGGCAACTCCACTTCTACCTATGATGCTGAGGGGGAAATAACGAATAGATCAAGCAATCTTTTTACTGAAAAAAACATTGAAAAAGCTCTGCAATGACTCAAAGAACAAACATCACAAATTCCACCGGTTTTCAGTGCTAAAAAAGTCAATGGCGTGCGTAGTTATGATTTAGCCCGCAAAAATATTGATGTAGAATTAAAGCCACAAAAAATTGAAGTAAGCGATGTTGAATTTATTGACTTTGATTTTGCAAAACAACAGTTAAAAGTTAAATTAAGAGTAAGCAATGGAACCTATATTAGATCATTAGCAAATGATCTAGGTTTAGCTTTCAATACTTATTCATTTATGGCGGAACTAGAAAGAGTTGAAATTAGTGGTCTTGAGAAAAATATTTTAGCAAATCAAAATTATATTGCTATAATTAATATCCTTCCTTTTTTGAGTATTGATTCATTGGAAGTAAATTCAGAGCAATTAGACAATTTAAGTAAAGGAAAAATAATTACTTATATTGCTAATGATGGTGAATATGTGCTTTACAATAAATCGCAATCAAAATTGGCTCTAGGCATTGTTGAAATCAAAAACAATTATTTAAAAGTAAAAAAACTTTTCGGTAATCGTTTGTAAGGAGTTAAGATGACTAAAACCAAACTAAAAGCTAACATTAAATTGGCTGCATTTGATATTGATGGAACTTTATTGCCATATGAACAACTAGAATTTAGCGATAATGTGACAAAAATGTTTAAGGCATTAAAAAATAGTGGTATTTACAGCGTTTTGGCCACCGCCAGAGAGTTCATTACCATCGGAGAATTAATGAATAAAACACCCGACTTAGACTATTTTATTGGTGCTAATGGTATGTTTGTTTACGATCTTAAAAAAGAAACAATAATTTACGAAAGAACAATATCATTGCATGATCTACGTATAATTTACGAGGCTTTAAAAACAATTCCTCAGTCAAGGGGACTAACTATTACTGATTTAGATTGATGTTATCACACACCTGGCATGAACTTAGATACTTGATTTTTGAGACCACACCACGCTAAAATGCGTCCTATGGACTTTGAAGCTATCGACAAAGAACACTTACATATAATCACAATTCAAACAAATAATCAAGAAGAAACCGACATTGTCGTTAAAGAGATTAAAGCAATTATTGAAGAAAATAATCTAGATGTTGAAATTAATTCAACATGACATCGTGGTTTGTTTATTTGCCCAAAAGGTGTTACTAAATCACACACTATTGACTGATTAGCAAATCATTTAAAGTTGAGTAATACACACAATGTTATTGCTTTTGGAGACAGTTCAAACGATGTTGAAATGGTTTCAAATGCTGCTTGAGGTGTTGTTATGGAAGAAGCTGATGAATCATTGAAAAAATTAGCAAATGATATTGCTAAAAGTGTAAAAGTTGATGGTGCATATTTAAAATTAAAAGAATTAGAACTAATTAATTAATTTATAATATATCTATGTCTTTATATATATATAACTTAAAAAATTTACCTAAACTCAATAAACCAATCTTTATGATTGGTTCTTTTGAGTCATTTCATGCAGGTCATAATTTATTGTATGAAAAAGCAAAAGAAATTAATTCAGACATAAACAATCCTCGTGATATAGTTATTGTTTATTTTAGCGATGTTGAACAAATGCCTAAAAATGCCGGCAAGAAATTTACTGACCACATGTTTAGATTGAATTCATTTGCTCATCTTGGGTTTAAACACGCATTGAAATTAGACTATAAGCTTATTCGTGGTTTAAGTCCAGATGATTTTATAGATTTAATCATTGATAAACAAGACGATTTTGATATTGTTATCGGAGCGGATTTTAAATACGGAATTAATGGTAGCGGCGATGTTAAAACTCTAAAAGCGAGATTTAAAAATAAAATTCATTCAATTGATATTATGAAATTGAATAATGAACAAAAAGTTTCTACTTCATTTATAAAAGAGGCATTAATTGCTGGCGATATTGATTTAGTGAATTTATTAAACCTTTACAAATACGGTTTTAATGCTCGAGTTTATAAGCAAAGCGATGTCCTAAATATTGAATTTGATCAAGATTTAGTTCCTATGCGTCCAGGAGTCTATAGCGTCAATATAATTATTGAAGACACATCATATTATGCTTTACTACTTATAACAAATGATAACAAGCGTCAAATTGAAATGATAGACTTTCAATGAACATCATTATCTAAACATGAGTGTCAAATAATTGTTCATTCATTCCTACGTCCTTTCTTTATAAATTCGCAACAAGAAAGCAATGATGATGACTTTAAGCGAGCAAAAGAATACTTTGCATTTTTATTGAAATAAATATTCCTAAAAACACTATTTTTAAATAATTAAATAGTGTTTTTTTTCATATTTTCCCGTGAGGTTTATAATTCATATTATGAAGTTAGGTGTATTAGAACATGGGTTATTAACCAAAGAAAAAAACTATAAAAAAACATATCAAGAAATTATTGATTTGTGCAAATACGCTGAAGAATTAAATTATGATTCTTTTTGAGTTAGTGAGCAACACAATGTTAATGCATTGATTATTTCTTATCCACTTATACTTCTAAATCATTTGGCCAATCACACTAGCAAAATCAAAATCGGTTGTGGGGGAATAATGTTAAAAAATTATCAGCCATATTCAATTGCTGAGCAAATTAACACATTGAATATACTAAACCCTAACCGATTTATTTTTGGTTTTGGTAGCAATCCGGGCACTGACGAGGTTCAAACATTGTTTAACTCACAAAATAGTGAAAGTTACAATAAAAAGATTGAAAAAGTAGTCCATTTTCTCAATAACAAAAACAATGAAACTATTAAAGTAAATCCGAAAAATGACAAAGCGACTACACCTGTATTGTTAATTACCTCAGAACAAAGTGCAATTTTTGCTGCTGAAAATAAATTTGACATTATTTACGGCTGATTCTTAAATCCATCAATAATATATTCTCAAATTGTTATTGATGCATATATAAAAACTTACGAAAAAAAATGAGGAACAAAGCCTACTAATATCGGAGTTTGTGTGAATGTTGTTAGCGGTTCTAACGAAATTGAAGCCGAGCAAAACAGAAAAACTCTTGCCGCTTTTAGAAAAGGCTCTAACAATTGAAACGAATTCGAATACTATCCTGAGTTTGCTGATTTAAACGAAGAAAAATACGTCAATGATACTGATTTTCAAAGATTTTATAGAAATATATTTGTAATTAACTCAGTTGCTGATGTTAAAGGCCTAGATCAATTTTGCAAAAAAATTAATGCAAATCACTTGTTACTTTTACCAACTATGTCGAAACAACAAGATAGAAAATTAGCATTAAAATATGTTGCAGATTTTTATAAAGAAACGGAGAAAAGATGAAAAAAATAGCAAAATATCTAATTATTGAAAAAGTAGAATCAAATTTATATTACTTAAGAATGACTCCTGAAATGCAAGATGATATCGGTACAATTGGATTTTTACAATTCAAAAACACTGATAAAGCAGAATTAAAAGCAAATGATGAATTTGCATCACTTGAAGCATCTAAAGCAGTCTTAACATTGAAAATGCCACTAGATGCTAAGGTTGTTGAATGAAACGAAGCTGCCAAAACTGATCCAAAATTAATTAGCTCAGCAGATGATAAATTAAATTGAATCATGAAACTTTCAGATATTGAAAAAGATGTTTTTGAAGCTTTAGAAGACTTTTAATTATGTGAAATAACGATATTAAAAATAATAGTGAATTACTAAAATTGATAAACGAAGCAGATGCAATTGTTTTAGGTATTGGTTCAGGTATGACAAGTGCTGACGGAATTGGTTATACTGGTACAAGATTTGAGCAAAACTTCAGTGATTTTATTGAAGAATTCAAATTTTTAGACATGTTGCAGGCGAGTGTTTATCATTTTGATGATATACAAAATTACTGAGCATTTCACAGCAGATTTATGGAATTAAATTACTTTAATCAGCCTGCTAGCCACAGTTTTATAAATTTAAAAAAATTTTTAGATAACAAAAACTTTTTTATTATCACCACTAATTCAGACAACGCTTTAGAAGCGGCGAATTTTGACGATCAAAAAATATTCTACATCCAAGGTAAATACAATTTATTGCAATGCAAATCAATGTGTCACAATAAAAGATACTCAATGGATGATGCGGTAAAGGAGATGATTATTAAACAAAAAAATATGAAGGTTCCTTTAGATATTATTCCCCGCTGTCCGATGTGTGGTGATTTTTTAGAAGTCAATAAAAGATTAAAAGAAAAAGGCATGGTAGAAGACGAACAATTTTTTGCCGAAAAGAAACGTTATCTAGATTTCATTGATAAACACAAAAACAAAAAAATATTATTTTGAGAAATTGGTGTTGGTTATTCAACACCAATGTTAATTAAACATCCATTTTGAGATATGACTCAACAATACAAAAATTCTTTATATATTGCAATGAATAATCGTAGTTACCGTATCCCTAAAGAAATAAAAGATCGAACAATTGTTGTTAACACTGATATAAGAGAAGTTATAGATTACTTAGTAAAGGAACAAAATGATTCTAGTAGAACCAATTAGAAATGGTAAATATATTAAAGATGGTGCTTATTGATTAGCTATTCAAGTTTGAGCAATGAATAACCTAAAATTGGATGATACAATTGTTTTCCCTGGTATCGTTGATCCACACGTACAAATCGGATATTTTCAAAATCCTGAAGTCGAAGTTAATTTTAAATATCTACACGATAAAAAGATTGACATAGTCCGTAGAAATACAGGCGGCGGAGCTATTTATATTGATTCAAATTCATGCAATATTTGCTATCTTATACCATTTAAAGACAATGAGTCAATCATTGGCAACTTTCAAAAATTTTACGACCCGACAATTAAAATTTTAAAAGATATGGGAGCAAAAAATGTTACCCAAACTGGCAAAAATGATTTAACTATTGACGGACGAAAAGTTTCTGGTGCAGCAATGATGCTGGTTAATGATGTAATTTATGGCGGCAACACATTGCTTTATAACGTTGATTATGATGCGATGATTGACATTTTGAATCCAAACCGAAAAAAAATCGAGTCAAAAGGCATCAAATCTGTGAGACAAAGAGTCGCTGCACTAAGCGAGTATTTAGATGATGAATTTAAAAACTTAGATATTTTTGAGTTTAAAGACATTTTTATAAAAAGATTATTTAATACAGATGATTTATCTAAAGTAAAAAGATATGAATTGAGTGAAAAAGATTGATCTGAGATTGATAATTTAGTAAATACAAGATACAAAAATTGAGATTGGACATTTGGATTAAGCCCACGTTATTCTTATAACAGGGACGCAAGATTGTCGATTGGTACTGTGAATTTTTCAATAGATGTTGAGAAAAGCAAAATTGAGAAAATTAAAATTTCAGGTGACTTTTTCACTAAAAAAGATCTTTCAATTTTAGAGAATAATTTATTGGGTGTTAAAATGATTCGTGAAGAATTGGCGAAGGCGTTTGAAAAAGCAGATTTTCAATCATATTTCTTCAATGAATTAAACGTTAATGAGATTGTTGATATTATTTTAGATGAGGTTGAATAATGAGTAAATATACTGAACTTTTTAAACCACTGACAATTAATGGTTTTGAGTTAAAAAATAGATTTGTTCTTTCGCCAATGACATTGAATTTAACAACTATTGACGGTAAAATGACACCACAAGAAATTGCCTATGCTAAACGTCGTGCTTATTCAGCACCTCTTCAAGTTACTGGCGGTGCGTATTTTGATGATTTTGGACAATTATTTGAATTCGGATATAGTGCAAAAACTGATGATGATATTGAATCATTAACACAATTAGCTAACGCTATGAAAACTAAAGAAAATAGAGTTATTTTACAATTAGCTCACGCTGGTAAATTTGCGAAAATTGCGTTAAAAAAATTCGGCTACACCTACGGACCTTCAGAAGAACACAATAATTGACCTTTTAAACATGATGTATACGAAATGAGTATTGACCAAATTAAAAACGTGGTTAAAGCTTATTCTGATGCCGCAAAACGTGCCATTAAAGCTGGTTTCAATGGTATTGAAATCTCAATGGCACAAAGACTACTGATTCAAACATTTTTCAGTAAAATTGTCAATAAACGTAAAGATATTTATTCGGCTGAAAATTTTGAAAACCGTTCAAGATTGGCGCTAGAAATAGTGAGTTCAATACGTGATGTTATTGACAAATACGCACCTAAAGATTTTATTTTCGGTTTCAGAGCAACTCCTGAAGAAACATATGGTGGCGAGTTAGGTTATACAATAGATGAATTTAACCAATTAATTGATTCTATAATTGAAAAAGGAAAAATTTCTTACCTAGCAATTGCTAGTTGAGGACACGACATATATTTGAATAAAGTTCGTTCAGAATCAAAACACAAAGGTGAATTAGTTAATAAAGTGATATACGAACATGTTAATGGTCGTATTCCTGTTATATCTAGTGGCGGGATAAATACTCCTGATAAATGTCTTGAAGCTTTCAAATATAGTGATTTAGTTGGTTTGAGTTCAGTGTTTGTAGCTGATCCTGAATTTGTCCAAAAAATTGAGCAAAATGAGATTGAAAAGATTGAATTAACTGTTAAAAAAGAACAGTTAGCTCAATTGGCAATACCAGAAAATTCATTTGCCGGCGTTGTCAATATGTTTGGCTATTGTGAAACAATTCCGAGCGAAACATTGAATATTCTTGAGACAAATGCTAATAATAAATAATCAAACAGCAAGTTAAAACTTGTTGTTTTTATTTTAATGTTTATATTAATATTAATTTTTAATATAATTTTAGATATTAATTAACAATAAGGAGTCATATGTCAGAAAAAAATTACAAAGATACACTTAATATGCCGAAAACAAATTTCGAAATGAGGGCTAATTTAGTTAAAAAAGAACCTGAGTATCGTGAAAAATGATTACAAAATGAGCTATATCAAAAAGTATTAGAACAAAATAAAGGTAACGAAAAATTTATACTGCATGATGGGCCTCCGTATGCAAATGGTAATTTACATATAGGTCATGCACTGAATAAAATTTTAAAAGATATTATTGTCCGTTACAAATCGATGAATGGTTTTTATTCTCCATATGTTCCTGGATGAGATACTCACGGTTTACCAATTGAACACAAAATGTTGCAAGATGCTCATTTAAGTAAAAATGAATTATCGCCACTTGATTTACGTAAAAAAGCCAAAGAATACGCTTTGAGTCAAGTTAATATTCAAATGGAACAATTTAAACAAATGCAACTTCTTACTGATTTCAATAAGTATTATGTTACACTTGATCCAAAATTTGTGGCGCAACAACTTCGTTTATTTAAAAAAATGGTTCTGGATGGACTTGTTTATAAAGGTTTAAAACCTGTATTTTGATCTCCATCGTCACAATCTGCACTTGCTGAAGCCGAAGTTGAGTATAAAGATATTGATAGTCCTTCTATCTATGTTGCATTCGAAATTACTAAACCGGTCAATGATAAATTAAAACCGGGAGATAAATTAATTATTTGAACAACAACACCATGAACTTTAATTGCTAACGCCGGTGTTGCTATTGGGGAAAATTTCGATTATTCACTTGTTGAATTCGAAGGGCAAAGATATGTTATTGCGACAGAATTGGTTGATAAAGTAACTCATATTTTTGACTGAAAACAATACAAAACAATTGAAGTTTTAAAATCAAAAGATTTAGTCGGCACTATTTATACCAGTCCAATTAATTCTAATGAAGCTCCAGTAGTTATTGGACACCATGTTATTCTTGAATCTGGTACAGGTTTAGTTCATATTGCCCCTTTATTCGGTGAGGATGACTTTTTAATTGGGCAAAAAAACTCATTAAATATGATTATGCATATTGCTGATGATGGAAAAATTAATTCTGAAGGTGGCAAATACGAAAATCAATTTTATTCAAAAGCTGATAAATCAATAACTGAATATTTAGAAGAACAAAAATTATTGATCCACGCAACAACAATCAATCACTCGTATCCTCACGATTGAAGAACTCACAAACCAATCTTATTCAGAGGTACTCCACAATGATTTGTTTCTATTGACAAAATTAGAGATGAAATTTTGGCTCAATTAAATAAAGTTAATACTTACCCTGAATGAGCTAAAAAACGTTTAACAAACATGATTCAAAATAACCATGATTGAACTATTTCACGTCAAAGAACATGAGGTGTTCCGTTGATTATTTTCTATGATCAAGACCAAAAACCAGTATTTAATGCACAAATTTTTGATCATATTATTGATTTAATAGAAAATAACGGTGCTGATATTTGATGAGAAAAAGAAGCTGATGAATTGCTACCAGAAGAATTTAGAGGCAAAGGCTATACTAAAGAAATGGATATCATGGATGTTTGATTTGACTCTGGATCTACTTCGTTGGCTGTTGAAATCGACGAAAACGTTGAACCGCCATATGATTTATACCTTGAAGGTAGTGACCAATATCGTGGTTGATTCAATTCATCGTTAATAAACTCTGTTGCTTTTCGCTCTGTTCCACCATATAAAAACTTAATGTCACATGGTTTTGTTTTAGACGGTAAAGGCGAAAAAATGTCTAAGTCAAAAGGAAACACTGTCGATCCATTAAAAGTTATTGCTAAACACGGTGCAGATATTTTACGTTTCTGAGTAGCTAATAGTGAATACACTAATGACATTACAATTTCTGATTCAATCTTGACACAAAATTCTGATTTATACAGAAAAATAAGAAACACAATTAAATTTATGCTAGGGAATTTGGATGGATTCCAATATGACCCTAATTTACCGAGAAAAGGCGTGCATTTATTCATCAAAGAGCAATTAGAGCAAATTAGAGCCAATGTTTTAAAATCTTTTGACGAGTTCAAATTTATCAATGGAATAAAATTAATTAATAATTATGTAATTGAGTTATCTAGCTTTTATTTAAACTTTACAAAAGACATCTTATATATTGAAGAAGTTGACTCAATTAACCGTAAAATGACCCTAACTAATTTTTATGAGATTGTTGAATTTCTAATCACTATTTTGGCCCCTATTTTACCGACAACAACTGAAGATGCATATGATAATTTCAATAAAGAAAATAAACAAATTTCTGTACATCTTGAAAAATTACAAAGAGAAAAAGAGGTTGATGTTGAAATTATTGAACAATGAAATGAGTTTTTTGAGCTTAGAGATGAAGTTAATTTAGCCATTGAAAGTGCTGTTAAATCAGGTTTAATTAAAAGAAGTAATGAAGTTAAGTTAACCTTAAAACCAAAATCAAAATTCATTGAGTCACTTGATTTAAAACAATTATTAATGGTTGGTATTGTTGAGTTTGGTGAAGAGTTGAAAATTGAAACATTTGACTCTGTAAAATGTGAGCGTTGTTGAAATCACTTTATTCCAAATCATGTAGTTGATGGTCTATGTTCATTATGTACAAGAGTAATGAATATCAGAGGTAAAAATGAGTAAAGAAGTTGACGGTACAAAAGTAAAACCTAAAAAAACATGAAAAGAACGCAAACAGGTCATTAAAGACTTATTTACTAGTGTCAAAAATTACACAGTAAAAAGATGAAAAGAAAATAAAAAGAAAATACTTATAAAATATGCAGTCTTTTTATTGATTGCTTTTGCAGCTTACTTCATAGACCAATTCACTAAATTTCATTTTTACCCTGGTGAAGCTCAATATCAAGCATATGAAGAAGGAAATATAACCTATGTTTATCAAGGCGCTTTCCTTGGAATTCGTCTGGTGCCTCATCATGGTGTGACTATTATTCCCTTTAAAACTAATGCTGTTATTATCATTGTTCAAATAATAAGTGTTTTAGTTTTATTAACTTTCACTATATCTATTTTCTTTTTAGACTCATTTTTATGAGTAACTATTATTGCTTTACTTATGGCCGGCACGGCGGGTAATATGACCGATAGGTTTTTATGAGATGGAAATGTAAAAGACATTTTATATCTACCTTACTTTGAAAAAGTAACCAAACGTGATTTAGGTACTTTTAATGTAGCCGACCTGCTAATTATTATCTCGATTTTAATATTAATTGGTTATCTAATAATTTCTTTATTTACTGAATATTTTAGAGAGCAAAAAGAGAAAATTGATAAAAATAGCGATCAAGATAGTAACACTGATGCTAATCAAAAAGTTAATCCATCAAATAATCAAAATCAACATAATTTAGTTTCCTAACTTGATTTGTGATTAAACACCAACAATCTTTTGTGGTTTGTTGGTGTTTTTTTGTAATTTTTCAATAAATTGATTGCGAAAATAAAAAAAATTGGTATCAAGGAAAATTGATACCAATTATTATTTTTAATTAAACGTGTCTTTTTAAGTTGAAGTATGTTTTATCACCATCGAATTTAGAAGTTTCACCCAATTCATCTTCGATTTCAAGTAGACGGTTGTATTTAGCAATACGATCTGTTCTAGATAGCGAACCTGTTTTAATTTGACCTGTATTTAGAGCTACCGCTAGATCAGCAATAGTTGTGTCTTCAGTTTCACCTGAACGGTGTGATACAACACATGTAAATCCTGCTTTGTGAGCTAATTCCATTGTGTCAAGTGTTTCAGATAATGAACCAATTTGATTTAATTTAATCAAAATTGAATTCATAACATCTTTTTTAATTGCTTCACGTAAAATTTCTTGATTTGTTACAGTTAGGTCATCTCCTACAATTTGTAATCTGTCACCTAGACGTTGTTTCATTAATTTGAAACCTTCTCAATCGCTTTCAGCTAAACCATCTTCGATTGAAATGATAGGATATTTATTTACTAGTTGTTCATAGTAATCAACCATTTCTTCAGTTGTGTATTCTAATTTTACGTCTTGTAAATGATCAAAACCTGGACGTTTTTCTTCGATTGCTTGTTTTAATTTTTTGAATACATATTTTTTTGAACTTTCATCATAAAATTCACTTGAAGCTGGGTCCATTGCAATCGCAACAGCTTTTTCACCACTTGTGGCTGGAACTAAACCTGAAATTTTAATTGCTTCAATCATGTAGTCAAGAACTTCTTCGTGTGATTTTAAGTTAGGAGCGTAACCACCTTCATCACCAACTGTTGTTCCGTGTTCTTTTTTCAATAATTTACCTAAATTGTGAAAAACTTTGTTAGCCATTTGTAGAGCTTCTCTAAAGGTTTTAGCACCAACAGGCATAATCATAAATTCTTGCATATCTACGGTGTTAGATGAGTGAGCACCACCGTTCATAACATTAAGCATTGGAACTGGTAATGTTCTAGCGTTTGTTCCACCGATGTATCTGTAAAGTGGTAATTGTGCTTCTGCAGCGGCTGCTCTAGCAACAGCTAGTGAAACACCAAGTATTGCGTTGGCACCTAAGTTTGTTTTATTTTTAGTACCATCTAGCTTAACCATTGTCATGTCAATTAATCTTTGTTGACTAACTTCAAGTCCAAATAATTCCGGAGCGATGATTTGATTTACGTTTGTAACGGCTTTCATTACACCTTTACCACCAAATCAATTGTCTTTAAATTCTGGAAATTCTTTATCTCTTAATTCACATGCTTCTCTTGTACCGGTTGAAGCTCCTGAAGGCACCATAGCCACACCTTCGTAACCTAGTTCGGTTGTTACTTTAACAGCGATTGTAGGATTACCTCTTGAATCAAGAATTTCTCTTGCGTAAATATCTGTTATTTTTGACATATTATTCTCCTTTTTTTTCTATTTTTAATACTTCTATGTTGTTTTTAATTATATTACTTTCGTATTTTTCTAAATCAAATAGTTCATTTTCCAAACTTAAAACATCTTCCAAACGAGGTTTGGTAACGGGCTCTTTGGGCGCAAACATTTCACATGTTTCATTTGCTGAAACAATACTGATATCATAAGTTCCAATTTTTTTAGCAATGTTTATTGTTTCAACTTTATCTTTTGTCAGTAAAGGACGCAATACTAATTTTGAGCTTGACGCATTAATTACTGATAAAGATTCTAATGTTTGCGATGCTACTTGTCCTAAATTTTCACCATTTGATAGTGCAATATAATGTAAATTATCGGCCAGAGTCGATGCTAAACGGTAAAAACTTCGTCTTAATAAAGTTATTTTAAAAGCAGGATTTGAAACTAATGAAATATAGTTTAATATTTGCGAATAATCAATTAAATAAAACATACTTTTTGGTTGAAAATTATTTAATTTTTCAATCAATTGCTTCATTTTATCGATAGTTCTTTGGTCAGTTTGGGGAGGTGAAATAAATGAAAGAAATGAAACTTCCAATCCCCTTTTCATTAATTCAAATGCAGCAACAGGTGAGTCAATACCGCCACTCATTAAATGAACAACTCTACCAGAAATACCAACTGGTAAGCCTCCTAAACCTTGAAATGAGTTTTCGAACACGTAAGTAGACTTATTTCTAACTTCAACATAAATAGTTTGATCGGGGTTATGAACATCCACACTAATATTAGGGAAAGATTTTAAAATAAATGCACCTAGTTGCATATTGATTTCATGTGATGATAATTCAAAGTTTTTATTTGATCTACGGGCAGCAACCTTAAATGTTTTAGTGTCCATTTTTATTAATGATTTAGCAGAATCGAAAATTTTATTCAAGTCATTTTCGACCTCTATTACTGACGAGTATGAACTAATTCCGAAAACATATTGTAATTTTTCAAGATTTTTTTCTGAAAAACTTAAATACATTCTGTCAAATTTAGCATCAGGACGTTCACCGGTAATGTTTTTAACATTACGCGCCAAAACATCAATGAAATTTTGTCTATTTTTTCCTTTAAGCGTTAATTCACCATATCTAATTAAAATTTTAGAGTACATTAATTTTTTCCTTTCTAATTAACTGTATTGTATCTGCGTAAGCTTTTGAAAATTCTTTATTTGCGAGTTTGTGTGAAATATTTTGTAATCTCAATGCTATTTTTTCGTTGTTTATTGAATATTTATTGATTTTATCCATTAGTGCAGTTGTCATGTATTTATATGTTTTTGCTTTTTGAATAACCTTATATAAATTTCGTAATTTTTCAATAAACAAGTTCATCTCATTTGCTGAGGTGGTTTTATTTTTTAAGATTTCTTCATGAAAACGAATTAAGTCACTAAAAATTAAATCATTTTCAGTCGTATTTTCTAAAAATTCGCGTTTAGTTAAAAGACTATAATATCACTCTTCAAGAGTTGTTCAATAAGATTTGAAATACTCATGTTTAAGCGATTCATTTTGCTCGTATCTCGACAATTTATTAAATTCATTTATTCAGTTAATCAAGATATCGACTAGTGAGTCAAAATCGAGAAAAACTGTGTTATTTTTATTGTCGTTTTTTTGAGATAAAATACATTCAAAATCTTTTTTTATGTTAATAAATCGTGCTGAAAGTTCAGCAATTTTTTTCTGTCTGTGTTCGCTTTTAATTACACCAAAATTACTAATTTTTTGCTCTACATTATCAATTATTGACTGTATTTTAACGGTATTATTACCAATATAATCGTCAATTTGATTTTCTATATTATTTTTATTTTTTAAATAATAGTATTTATTCAGTAATTTTTTAACTTCATCGTTTGTGTCTTGAAATGGTTCATTTAAATAGTTGCGCTGTATTTTAACTAATAAAGCCGCTAAATTAGAAACATCTTCGCTTTTTTGATTATTCCCTAATAATTTGTTTAACATATTGACAATAGTGCTAAAAATCAACTTTTCCAATACTAATGCATGGGAAACTTTAAGACCAAACATTCTTAATTTAGGGTCATACTGACTTAAGGCATCACTAATCTCATCCAGTGTTGTTCTATCTTTATTTTTCTCAATATTGCTAAAAATAACTCTAAAGTTTTCTAATTCCTTGGACAGTGTATCATACGAGCGAACAAGTTTTTTCTTATTACTATTAATTATTTTTCTTAAAACCTTAATAAAAGATTGGGCATTGGTTAGCAAGAATTCATTTACTTCGAATCTTACATTATCGAGTTCTGTTTCTAACTGAACATTAAGGAAGGCATCTTCAAATTTTTTGTAAATGCTATACATTTCTGAATTAAGTGCCTTAGCTTTCTTTATGTCACGTTTTTCAATGTGTTTAAGTATAAGACTATTCTTTTCTTCAAATTCATAGTATAAAATGTAGATTTCCTTATTTCAAAGTTCTTTAAGTTTTTCATATTTATCACGATATACTCTATTGATATTCGATAAATCCTTAAATCTTATTGTTCGTACTTTTGTGTAATTATACTGTTTAGTCATTTCATCATACAATTCACTAATTTCTCTTTTGTAATTTTTTAAGTTATTATTACGTGTGAATAAAATGATTAAAACTATCAATAACATTGCTATTAATGATAGTACAACACCAATCATAGAGATATAAATTACTGAATTTTGGTTTAAATTGCTCTTCATATTTTTATATTATATAAAAGTGAATAATTTATAAAAACAAATGCGAAAGTAAATAAAAAAATCTGCTAAACAGATTTTTTTAAAAGTGCACTGGATTATTAGTTGTTACGAGAATTGATACTTCTGTAACCTTCAACGATTTTATCTCTATAAAATCCACAAAATTGGCAAACTCTATGTTGTTGGATAAAGTTAGAACAATTTTTACATGAAACAAGGTTTTGGATTTTTAACGCATCATGAGTACGTCTTTTGTGTTTACGTTGTTTCGAGGTTTTACGTTTTGGAACTATAGCCATTATTCCTCCTTCAAATATTATAAGATCTTATTATTTATTTAAAATAACGTAAAGTTATTATAAGACAAAATGCAAAAAGTAAAAGTAAAAAACAAAAATATATAAATTTTTTTGTTACGTGAAAATTAGTGTAACATTATTCCAGATAACATAAAGAGTTGCCTAGCTCGACAGCGTTGAGGCATGCCAACCCCATTTTGGAAGGTGGAAAGTCAGGAAGAGA
This sequence comes from Mycoplasma sp. CSL7475-4, assembly GCF_024834065.1. Taxonomy (GTDB): domain Bacteria; phylum Bacillota_I; class Bacilli_A; order Mycoplasmatales; family Metamycoplasmataceae; genus Mycoplasmopsis. The sequence goes on along the minus strand of NZ_JANUYA010000004.1, from coordinate 39,096 downwards.
TTTCTTTAACATGTTGAAAACTTTTTTTGCTTACTCTTTGTTTTATTTGACAAAGGAGTTTTTTTTATGAACAAAAATTTTATTTTAAATGATGTGAATTTATTCACATCTGAAAGTGTTGGACAAGGACACCCAGATAAAGTTTGTGACCAAATTTCAGATCGTATTTTAGATGCTTACGTAAAACAAGATCCTAACTCTAGAACAGCAATCGAAACAGTGGCGACAGGAAATATGGTTATTGTTGCCGGAGAGGTTTCGTCAACAGCTAATATTGATGCTATCGCAATCGCTAAGTCTGTATTTGAAAAACTAGGTTATTCGATAGAAAATGTTAAATTTATCACTGATATTAAACAACAAAGCCCTGATATTAGTCGAGGTGTGGTTTTATCTGAAGATCAAATTGGAGCCGGAGATCAAGGCATCATGTTTGGTTACGCAACTAACGAAACCAAAAATTATATGCCTTTAGCAATTACCTTAGCAAATGAGTTAGTGAAAAGGGCTGATAAATTACGAACAAGTGGCGAATTTAAATGAGCTAAAGCAGACATGAAAAGCCAAGTAACCATCAACTACTCAAACAACACTGTTGATACGGTTTTAATGTCAATTCAGCACGCTGAAGATTATGTTGAAAGAGAATTTAAAGACTTTATTAAAGCTAATATTATTAAACCGGTTTTGACAGAATATAATTTAGAATTGCCAAAGAAAATTTTAATTAACCCAACAGGCCGTTTTGTAATTGGCGGACCAATTGGCGATACTGGTTTAACTGGTCGTAAAATTATTGTTGATACATACGGCGGTTATGCACGCCACGGCGGCGGAGCATTCAGCGGTAAAGATGCAACTAAAGTTGATAGATCTGCTGCTTACGCTTGTCGCTGAATTGCAAAAAACATCGTTGCGGAAGGTTCTTTATGTAATTCGCTTGAAATTCAAGTTTCATATGCGATTGGTATTGCTGAACCGGTCTCAATTAGTGTCAAAACAGACAATAAAGTAAATGATGCTTTAATTAAGAAAATAGTAGAAAATGTTTTTGATTTAAGACCAAGAGCAATAATTAAAGATTTAAATTTAAAATCTCCTATTTTTGGCGATACAAGTTATTTTGGCCACTTTGGTAGAGATGATCTTGATTTACCTTGAGAAAGATTGAATAAAATCAACGAAATTAGAGAATATTTAAAAGCTAACAAATAATCATTATGTTATAATTTCAAACATATTATGTTAAATTAACCACACAACAATGATAAAGGAGTATTATGAGAAAAATAGTTAGACAAAAAAACAAAGAACGTGCTGCTAAAAGATTACACAAATTACAAAAAGAGCAAGCTAGAGATGCTCGTAGAGCAGCTAGAGAACAAGCTTAATTTCTTTATTGGTAAATAAAAACAGAGAGAGCATTTTGTCTCCCTGTTTTTATTTATAAGAAATTGTGATTTTAAATTTACCCATAGGTTGGTCGGCAATACTGAATAATTCATATTGAAAGTGTGCTTTTTCCGGATCGACAATACATTTATCCATTAGCGTTTTTAAAAATAATTTATTTTTGTCTAAATTGATTTGTGAACCACCATGGTATTTTTTGAAGCGCAGTTGCAAGGTAGCATTACTAGTAATAACATTAACACTTTTGGGATTTATTTCAATTCTGGTCAACTGTTGATTTTGTGGATCTCTAAATTCATAGATATCGTATTCAAATTCTTTATTTTCCAGTGGGTGTTTAATTATTTGTTTTGAGTATTTTGCTTCTGCTTCAAATTCGGTAAATTGTTCTTTACCTTCTTGATTGTAATCGGAGCGAAACTTTATTGTCATATTTTTAATCTTTCAATAATTTTGTCTTTACCAAAAAGATAAATTGCTTTAGCTAATTCAGGTCCGTGTTCAGCGAAGGTTGTTGCTTTTCTAATTGGCATAAATAATTTTTTACCATTTACTTTTAGATTTTGTTTAGTTTCATTGATTGCTGCTTGAATGTTTTCGATTGAAAACTCTAAGTCTTTTAATTGTGCAAAAAATTCTTTAACTACATTAATTTCTTCAGCATTTAACTCAAATATTGGTGATTCTTGAGTGTTTTTATACATAAGTAGGTGATTTTTTAATTCACTGATTGTACCAACACTTTCTTTAAATGTTTCAATGAATAATTTACTTCACTCTTGATTAATATCAATATTTAAACTCTTAGCGATTAAGGTGTTATCAAGGTTTTTGAAATATTGTTTAGAGAATCAATGCATTTTAACAATATCGAATTTAGATGGTGATTTTGAAAGACGTTGTGGGTCAAATTTTGCAATGATTTCTTCCTTAGACATTATTTCGCTTGCATCTTCAGATGTTCAACCTAGCAAGGTTAAAAAGTTGAATACTGCTTCGGGAACATAGCCTTCATTTCTATAATCTTCAATAAATTGTTTTAATGATGTATCTCTTTTTGAAAGTTTTTTACCTTCCATATTTGTTATAACAGTTAAATGGCCAAATGAAGGAGCATCTCAACCTAAAGCGTTATAAATAACAAGTTGTTTAGGTGTGTTTGTTATATGTTCTTCACCACGTAAAACGTGCGATATTGACATATCATGGTCATCAATAACAACTGCAAAATTGTATGTAGGATAGCCGTCAGACTTAACAATAACTCAATCACCGATATCTGATGAATTAAATGAAATAGGGCCTCTTACTAAATCATCTCAACCTAGTTCTATATTTTTTGGCATCGACAATCTAATTGAAAATTGACCATTTTTCTCACGTTTCATTTTCTCTTCATCACTGATTTTTAATCAATTTTTATCATATTTGAATGACGGAATACCTTTAGCTTCACTTTCTGCACGTTGAGCTTCTAATTCTTCACTATTGTCATAAGCTTTATAAGCTAGTCCTGCATCTAGCAGTTGTTGGGCTACTTCACGGTATCTATCTAATTTTTCGCTTTGTCTATATTTACCACAATTTGGGTTAGGTTTAAATGGGCTTTCGTCAGGAATAATTCCTAATCATGCTAAATTTTCTAACTGACTTCTTTCGCCATCTTCAACGTTTCTTTTCACATCGGTATCTTCCAATCTGAATACAAATTCACCATTGAAATGTTTAGCAAATAAGTAAGAAAATAATGCTGTTCTCGCTCCCCCAATGTGTAAATAACCAGTTGGACTGGGTGCGTATCTTGTTCTAATTTTTTTGGTCATACTACTCCTTTAAAATCTATTTATAAATTTTATATTAATATTAGATTAAAAACAAAACAAAAACACCAATTAAGGTGTTTAATGTGTTTTTAATCGTTTTGTTATTGTTTTTCCAACAAAATTTATCAATAATATTGCAAAAGTTGCCAGTCATGTGTAGGCCATAGCTATTTCAGGATGATAATTTCTAGTATTCAAATTAGTTCAAATTTTAGTTCCAATGTTTAATTGTGAAGGTGCAAAAATTGAATATGTTATTGAATTTCTAAAAATTAGTTCAAAATAGAAAAATGATAAAGCAATAAAGTCAAATTTAATGGCTGGTAAAACATATTTGAAATAAATTTGATTATTACTAAAACCTTGCAGTCTCATATTCAAAATTATTTCCTCATCTAAATTATCAATAGCCTCGGTTAATTGTTTCGAAATACTTGACATTTCGTGCAATGAAATAATTAAGATTATCAAAAACAATGCCGATTGAAATAAGGGTTGCAAAACGAAGAAATACACAATTGTTGGCACTAATCGTATCAATACATTGAGTATTCTTCATGTGATTGCTCAGTATTTATTATTTAGGTGTAGCGACTGCAATCTTATTGAAATAAGAGTTAAAAGCAGACAAATTGTGAGAGCGAGAATTGTAAAAGACATTGATTCTCATAAAACATAGAATGGATTGGCTAAATTTCAACTTCTGAAATCAAAAACTGTAAAATCTGGTCTAAAAAAGTATTCGAAAAAACCTTTTGTGGCCGACAATTCAAAGAAAAGCCATTTAGTTGTTATTAGTACATAAGCAGTTACTATTAAACATAAACTAAATATTACTGAATAAACGATTTTTCTTACATTCAATTGTCTTGTTAATTGTTTGTAATTAATGTATTTAAATTGCGAATTTATTGAAATTTTCTTTGTTTTGGCCTCAATTAAATATTTTTTAAAAAGAATATTAATTATTTCTAAAAAGACAATGAATAGCATTAGAAAAAGTAGCGGAATACCTAATTCTTTAAAGTTGGCAGTTTGACTAGCACCGTATGAAATTAACACACCAATTCCTGGAAGTGATAGGGCACCTAAAATTGATGATCAACGCATATTAGACTCAAAAGAAAACAAAAACAATGAATAAATTCTATGTTTAACTCTTGGTCATATTTCTTTATAAAAAGCCTTGAATTTATTGTTGCCTTGACTTATAGAATTTCAATAAGAGCTTAAATCAACATTTTCAAAAATCTCAATATAATATTTATGTAATCACAACCAAGTAAATCAGACAAACACCAATAGCAAACTCAATTCATTACGAGCTGTAAAAGTAATTACTCTAATGAACACAAGTTCAGGCATTGCTCTTAAAATCAAAATGATGGATTTAAAAGCAAATGCACTGTATTTATTGGTTGCTTTTGAAAAAGATAATACACTCGTAACAACAGCTAAAATAAACCCGATAAATGTCCCCACTAAACCTAATTTTATTGATATTCAAAGAGCAGTAATTGAATCCATTAATAGTGAAGTGTATTCACCGCTAGTACGCCCAGTGAGACGATAACTTTTGGTGCCAAAACTGAATAAATTCTGTATTTTTTGCACTATAAAACCAGTGTTATCAAATTTTAATTTACTAGATTTTTCATAGAAAATATACGCTAATAAACCAATTGCTAATAATATTATCAAATGAATGAAAATTGGATGTAGTTTTCAACTTGTTTTTTGCTTACTTTTTAAACTTTTGTATCTGTAGCGAAATAATTTTTTTTCTTTTATTATTGAGTTGTTTTCACTGTTTGAATAAGTTCTCATTGTTCAACATCCCTTGTTTTTTTAGCCAAAACAACTTGTTTGTTTTTAATACCAATTACGTGTGTAAAGTGCGATTTGATAAAACTTAAATCGTGAATGTTAACTAATATGGTTTTGCCTTGCTTAGCTAATTTTTTCAACAATTCCAAAACATCTTGACTGGTTTGGTTATCTAAATTTGACGTTGGCTCATCAGCTAAGATTAAATCCACATTTTGAATCAATAATTTGGCTATTTCAACACGTTGCTGTTGTCCGCCACTCAATTCGCTAACACGATAAAAAGATTTATCTAAAATTCCTAATTCATCAAGAGTTTGGAAAATTTTAATTTTTTCTTTTTTGGTTAGTATTCCGAAAAATCTTTGAAAAAAATTTGAATAATTAACATTGGTTCGTTTGATATTTTCAAAGACATTTTCAGTGTTGATCAAGTTGGCTTTTTGTGTTAAAAACCCGATTTTTTTCATCACTTTTTTTCAATGTTTTTTACTGATTTCGTTTATGTTTTGATTGAAAACTTCAATATAACCACTCTGTGGCTTAACTGCCTTAACGATTAATTTAAATAATGTACTTTTTCCCACGCCACTAGGCCCAATAATGGCAACCATTGAACCTTTTTCAATTTTTAAATTTACGTTTTGCAATACAAATTCTGATTTTTTGTTATATGCAAAACTAAGATCATTAATTTTAATTATTTCTTGCATCGGTTATTTCCGGTATTGAAACATTTTTATCATTTTTTGTTTCAGCTTGTACTTGTAAATACATAAATTTTTGGAATGTTTCTAAATCAAGAGGTTGAAATTTATTATAGCCAGTGTAGATACCATAAGTGTTTTCGTTTAGTGAAAGTGAATTAAGGGCTTTAGAAATTAAATCTGCTTGTTTTTGACTAATTCCTGTACGTGCTAAAACAACATCGTAAGCTGCTGGATTAGTTAGGGTTAGCGTTCTAATCACAACGTTATCTTCGCTATCGTATGGTTGATTTGACACAAAACCTTCAGGTTTGAAATATGTATCGTGTTTAGCATTGTTTGTTCAGTTATACACTCCTTCATCATCAAAACCAATTAAAGGAATTATGTTTGAACTATGTCTTTTGCCCAGTGTGTCTTGAATTGATTGACCTTTAATGATGTTTTCTGAATCTGATTCTAAATATGTGTTAATTTCTCTTAAAGATTTGTTGAAGTGTCTTGCTAAAAGAGCAACTTGGTATTTATAGCCACCAGAACTTGTATTTTTCTTGAATGCTATACCGTGCCCAACAAACGCATCTCAATCTTTATTATTTCAATCTTGAATTATTTGATCTCTTTGTGCTTTATTTCCTGCGATATAAATTGCCCCGTGATATACATATGTCAAGGCGTTATTTTCGTAAAATTGAATGAATTTAGAACCGTCAAAACTCAATTTTTTCTCACTGACAGCTTGTTGCCAATCTGGATATTCATATCCAGTATTTTTTACTCAACTTTCATTGTTTCTATCGGCGGCCTGGCGTAATTTATCATCGCTTAAACCATTAGAATATGTATCATTATCACTGCCTTGTCAATTGAATTTCAATGTACTTGTTTGTGAAACAAGTTTAATACCGTGTAGATCATTTACCTTGCCAGTTTGATCGGCAAATGAATTAAGATAAGTAGCATAGTTAGCAATCATCAAATCCAGTGTAGGATTATTACTCTCTAATTTACTATAAAATGTGTCCTTGTCTTGATTTGTTTCAATAAAGAAATTAACATCAGGTAAATCTTTTGTTTCTTCATCCTTATTTTTAAAATCATTGAATCTTTGGGCCAATAGTGTTAAAAAGTTTCTTTCAATTTCGCTTTGACCTTTGTCATTTTCAGATTTGAAACCTGGATTTATTCACGAGTTTACAATTGTGATATTTGTGTCTCACTTGTCGGCAATATCATTTTTATTTTCAACTGTTTTATTAGTACAACTAGTTGCCAATACTGAAATAGATGACATAACCAACGGACTCAGTCATGACACTATTTTTTTATTTATTTTCATTATTTCTCCTTAACAAGGAATAATATTTAAAGAACTAGCAACGCATGAATTACCATGATCCGCTATAGGTATGTTCTCAGCCGTTTTACCAGCACCCTTGTTATTATAATTATAAACGAGCGTGAAATTATTTACTTTACTTTAAATATTTAATTTTCAAATTGTAGTAAATATAAGAGATATTCGTTAACTATTGTATAATTTAAATATTAAAATTTAATATTAATAGCAAGGAGAACAAAATGTCCAATAATAAAGAAGATAAAAAAGACCAAATCGCTATTGAAAATGAGCAAAATAAGCCAAAAATTGAGGAATTTGATGAAAATTCAATTCCAGATGAAGAATTATTCGTAGCGTTTAAGGAAGAAAAAGTAGAAGAAGTTGCGGACGAGGAAGAAGAACGTAGCCCACAAAGCAAAGAAGACTATGTTGTTCAATCACAAATTATTGACACTCCAACTGATGGATTGCATCCAGTTGAAATTGATCGTGAAATGAAAAATTCATTTCTTGAGTATGCAATGAGTGTTATTGTTTCTAGAGCCCTTCCAGACGCAAGAGATGGACTAAAACCAGTACATAGACGTATTCTTTATGACATGAGTGAATTAGGTATCACATATTCAAGTCAACACAGAAAAAGTGCTCGTATTGTTGGTGACGTATTGGGTAAATATCACCCACATGGTGATTCATCAGTTTATGAAGCGATGGTGCGTATGGCACAAGAATTTTCAATGCGTTATCCATTAGTTGATGGTCACGGTAACTTCGGTTCAATTGATGGCGACGGCGCTGCTGCTATGCGTTATACTGAAGCGAGAATGAGTAAGGTTGCATCTGAAATGCTAGACGGTATTAAAAAAGATACTGTTGATTTTGTTGATAACTATGATGCCAGCGAAAAAGAGCCGGTTGTTTTACCATCACGTTTTCCTAACTTGCTAGTTACCGGTGGTTCTGGTATTGCGGTTGGGATGGCAACTAATATTCCGCCACACAATTTAGGCGAAGCAATTGATGCTACTATTGCATTAGCTAGAAATCCTGAAATAACTATTGATGAATTAATGAAATTTTTACCAGGTCCTGATTTTCCAACAGGCGCCACAATTTTAGGTGTTAAAGGTATTAGAGATGCATATAAGACTGGAAAAGGTTCAATTACAATGCGTTCAGTGTCTAAAATTGAAGAATTTAAAAATGGTAAGTCTCGCATCATTGTGACTGAAATTCCTTACGAAGTTAAAAAAACAGCAATTATTGAGAAAATTGCTGAATTAGTAAAAGACAAGTCAATTGAGGGAATTTCTGATTTACGTGATGAATCAAATAGAGAAGGAATCAGAATAGTTATTGATTTAAAAAGAAATGTAAACCCACACATTTTGTTGAATAAATTGTATCGTCAAACTAATTTGCAACTTAACTATAATGTAAACTTTGTTGCTTTGGTTGAGGGCGAACCTAAATTGTTAAATATCAAAGAAGCTATTGAAGTTTATTTAAAACATCAAGAAGAAGTTGTGACAAGAAGACTGAAATTTGACTTGGAAAAAGCAAAAGATAGATTGCATATTCTTGAAGGTCTAAAAATTGCGGTTGAAAATATTGATGAAGTTATCAAAATTATTAAATCATCTAAAAACGATGCTGAAGCCCAAGAACGTCTAGGAAAACGATTTGATTTAAGCGAAAGACAAACTAAAGCAATAGTTGATATGCGTTTAGGTCGTTTAACTGGTCTTGCTATTGAAAATATGATTGAAGAAATGAATCAATTGATTGCGGAAATTGAACGTATTGAATCAATTTTGGCAAATCACGATAAGTTAATTCAATTAATTATTGATGAATTAAACGAAATTAAATCAAAATACTCAGATGAAAGAAGAACTCAAATTGATTTAGAAGGCGGTGGTGAAATAACTGACGAAGACTTGATTCCAGTGCGTGACATTGTAATTACCACTTCTTCAAATGGATACGTAAAGAGAATTGATTTAGAAGAATATAAAACACAAAAACGTGGTGGAGTTGGTATTACAACAATGAAAACCTATGATGACGATGATATTTCATCTCTTATTACCTGTTCAACACACACAGATTTATTGCTATTTTCAAATCTAGCTCGTGTTTACAGAATTAGAGCACACGAAATTCCTGAATTATCTAGACAATCAAAAGGGGTACCTTTTATCAATTTAGTACCAACTCTTAACACAAAAGACAATGAAAAAATTGTCTCAATATTGCCAATTAATGAATATAACGAAAATGAGTATTTATTCACTGCCACAAAACTAGGTATTATTAAAAAAACATCTCTTAAAGAGTATGAAAGAATCAATGTTGGTGGTAAATATGCCTTTAATTTACGTGAAGGCGACGAATTGGTTAGAGCTCTAAAAGTTGATGATAATGCAATAATTATGTTGGCAAACAGTAACGAAAGAGTTGTTAAGTTTCTTTCATCAGATTTTCGCCCACTATCAAGAACTGCGTATGGTGTTAAAGGTATTGCTTTAGATGAAAATGAATATGTTGTTTCTGCTTCGTCGAATTTGGAAGGTGATATCGTATTGACTATTGGTAGTCATGGTTATGGCAAATTGACCGGACATGATGAATTTAGATTGATTAAACGTGGTGGAAAAGGTGTCAAAGGTATTAATACTAAGTTGGCCGGAAACATTGTTTTTTCACGTTTCGTTAATCCAACTGACGAATTATTGATAATCACCTCATCTGGAACAACAATTAGAACAAAAATAGCAGATATTTCGGTTGTTGGAAGAGCAAGCAAAGGTGTTAAACTAATTAATTTAAAAAACAAAGAAACAATCCAAGCTGTTGAAATTATTAAAAATGAAGATGATGTAACAGAAACCCAAACTAATAACGATACTCAATAATTATGAAATTAAATTCAAATAAAAATAACCCTAAAGATTCATTGATGCTAGTCAATAATTCTTTAATTTTTAAACAAAAAACAGAAAAAAAACCAATTTCTAAGTCTTCATTAATTTTGTTAGCAAAAGGAATTAATTCGGTTATTGAAGCTAATTCAAATATTTTAATTTCAATTGAAGGAGTAACACAAAATCAGTATATCAGTAAAATAGCGTGTTTTTTACAACAACAAGGACACAAAATATACGAATTTGATAAGCACATTTCTATTCCACTAATGGTTGATGAATTTGTTGTTAAAAATGAACCGATAGATTATTTAATTAAAATCAGTATTTCTGTTAAAAACAAGTTTGTAAAAGTGCAAATCAAGGACAAAAATTTTGAAAATTTGAACGGGAAAGACATTGAAGAAATCACTCAAATTTATGATCAAAATCCAGTCTTTAATATTGATTATGAATTGCAACCATTCGAGCAAATTGAGTATAAAAAATACTGTGATTTATTGACCTCCAAAGAACAAATATTGAAACCTTTTTTAAACATTAAGCAAAGATATTTATCAACTCACTTGCTTTCATACACAGTTAAAAGTAATTCAAAAATTTTGGAAAAATTACTAATCAATAACGGCAGTGAAGATACATTCAAAACCACTCGGAAAGCGCACAGTTTTAAGTTTTTAAAATTTCTAACTTGGTTTAATAAAAGAAGATTATTAAAAAGAAACATAAATAACATTTTCCATATAGATGAATTATCTGAGTTAAATGTCGGTTTATTGATTAACAATAAATACCGTTTTCTAAATTCTAATTTTCTTGCTCTTCTTTATCTTGATTTTTATTTAGAAGAATATAAGAGAGGAAAAGTTGATGTTTCTCAATTCAAAATTTTAATTCCTTATACTGCTAATTATGCTGTTAAGGATTTGTTATCTCAATACCATATTGAATGAGAATATTTTGACGAAAACACCTATAGAATGTATAAAGACGACAAAAATTTTGTCTTTGCTTACACTGAAAATAATTTTATTCCTAACCCCAAATATTCCCTAGAGTTTAACAATTATTATTTTTTCGCTTGTCTACAATGAATGTTAAATTCATATGTTAATAGAAATAATTTATTGAGTTTTAGATACAACAAACTGATAGAAAATTTTGGCGTTGTTAAGACCAAACATGAAGAATATAAATTACAGCCCAAAAACATAAAATACATTTCTAGTTTTATAAGAAATTTATACAACGGTAAAAAAGACAAGCAATGAGCTCAAATGGAAGTTATTGAGAAATGGGATAATGGTAAATATTATTTATTTAGAGTTGAAACAATTAAAAAACACGAAATATTAATTTATTATGACTTTTATAAAAGCAAGATTTGCGTTGATTTAAAAATGTGTATGATATACGAATATCGCTCTAATTATTCATTCTTAGATCACTCGAATATACAGTTTAAAATTTGAAAAATAACAAACAATCTTAGAAATTATGTAAAAAAACAGAAAAAAATAGAAAAACAAAAGCAAAAAATGTCTATTTAAAAATGAAATTATCTGTTTTGATAAATTTGCATTTATATTATAATTCAAAAGCATATTACAGCTGATAACCATGGCTATGACATATTTGTTCATAATGGATTTGAAAGTAGGATTGCTGAAAACCGAAATCATTAAACAAATATTAATTAGCTGGAGATTATCCCTTTTGACGTTTTATGCAGAAAGAGGAAACATGAGATACACAGGTCCAGTTTTTAAAAAATCACGTCGTTACGGTTTCTCAATTTTGGAAACAGGTAAAGAGTTTTCAAAAGGTAAAAAGAGATCTTACGCACCAGGACAACACGGTAACAAACGTGTAAAATTATCAGACTACGGTCTACACTTATACGAAAAACAAAAAGTTAAATTTGTTTATGGTTTAAATGAAAAACAATTAAGAAAATTATTTGAAAAAGCAGCAAAAATCAAAGGTGTTTTAGGTACAAACTTAATTCAATTACTTGAATCACGTTTAGATAACTTAGTATACCGTGCTGGTTTTGCTAACACAAGAAGACAAGCAAGACAATTAGTTGCTCACAACCACTTTACATTAGATGGTAAAAAAGCAAATATTCCATCTATGTTAGTTAAAGTTGGTCAAAAAATTGCTCTAAAAGAAAAATCACAAAAAAATGTACAAATTACAGCAAACTTAGCTGAAAAACGTACAGCAGGCTGAATGACATTAAAAGAATTCGAAGTTTCTTTCGATCGTCTACCTGAAAGAACCGAAGTATTACCAGAAATTAAAGAAAACCTAGTTGTTGAGTTCTACTCAAAATAATTAAGGTTTAGGAGACATTTATGAAAAAAGATATACATCCAAAATACAACACTGTTAAAGTTGTATGTTCAACATGTAATACAGAATTCGAATTCGGTACAACAAAATCATCAATTTCAGTTGACGTTTGTTCAGGTTGCCACGTAGCCTACACAGGTGATAGAGCTAAAACTAAAGCAACAGGTATGATTGACAAATTCAATCAACGTCTTGCAAAATCAGGCAAAAAATAATTTTTCACTAAAACGCCGATTGGCGTTTTTTGTTTTTGTTGCGTTAAAACAAAGTACAAAAACAAATAAAATAATACTGACCTAAAAGTCAATAAATTGAACGAATAGTATTGCCAACAAAAAACATAAAATATCAATAAATTCAGTAGTTTAATCAATAAAATATTCAGCTTTTTGAATAAAATACCCTTTAATTTATTGTTCTTGTTTTACTAAAGCGTTTGCGTGTTTAATTTAAGGCTAGCCAAAAATAAAGCGTTTAAATATCTTTAATTTTCTTAAAGTTGCAAACTTTTATTTCAATAATATACTCACATTTTTTTGAACTAAATTTAGCACTCAAAAGGTAAATTTGCTAAAAAATGGTATAATAATTTTATGAATAATTATGATTTAAATCCAGACAAACGATTGATTTTAAAATCAGTTATAGATTTGTATATTGAGACAGGACAACCAGTAGGTTCAACAACACTTGTTGAGAGATTTGGTATTAAATTTTCAAGTGCAAAAGTTCGCTATATTATGAACGATTTAGAACAAATGGGATATTTAGAAAAAACATATACATCAAGTGGTAGAATCCCTTCAGTTAAGGGTTATAAATACTATGCAAATTTCCTTGTTCTTCACGATTCATATTCATTAAGAGAAAAAATTAAAGATATTTTTGCTAATCGTCGTGCCAATGTTGATGAAACAATTAAAGAAGCATGTAAAGCTATTTCGGACACAATAGGATTAACATTAATTACCAGCGAAACTAACGAAAATTCAACACTAAAAAGTATTCAATTAGTTCCGTTGAGTAACGACATGGCAACAATAGTTTTAGTTACTTCATTTGGTGAAGTAAGTCATAAAACTGTAAATATTGATTTAACCAAAAGCGACATGGAAGATTTAAGAATTGCTATTAGAATTTTTAAAGAGAGAATGATTAATGTTCCAATTTTAAAATTAAAAGAAACAGCGGACAGTCTAGCTCCAATTTTAGCGGCACAAATTAAAAATTATGAATCAATACTTGAAAGCATGGTTAATAATGTATTTGACTTTGAATTGCAAAATAAAAACGTTGTATATGGAAAAGACAAAATTGTTCTAGTTGACGAAATATCACGTAGAGATCTTTCGAACATTTTATACTTAATAGAAAATCAATCAATTTGAAAAACAATTGAAGGAGACAAGAGCGATGATGATTCAACACTTAAAATATCAGTACGTGATGATCACAGCTCAATAATTACTAAGAAAATTGAAGGCGGCGACAGTAAAATTAGAGAGATAAGTCTAGTTGGCTCAAATAGAATGAATTATCATAAATCAATCGCAGCAATCAAATTATTAGAAGATTTAATTATCGATAAAGGAGAAAAATAATGAAAAAATTAGAATTGGGTTCAAAAATAAAAGTTGATGTTAAAGTATTTAATCAAGGCAAAATTATCAAACAATTAACAAAACGTAATTTTTTGATGACATTAGGTAAAAATCAAATTGCCCCAGATGTTGATGATAAAATCATTCAAGCTGGATGAATGGAAAAATACACTATTTCGCATTTATTTCAGAATACAAATGACCCTGATATTGAAGGTAAAACTTTAAATATTGAAATTTTTAACCTTACTTTCAAAAAACGTTATTCAAAAAAAGAAAACAAAGAGCAACAAAAGATTGACAATTTGAACACAGAAATTGAAAATTTAACCAAAATCAATAAACAACTGAACGAAAAATTTGTTGTTTTGGAAGAAATTAATCAAGATTTAAAAGAAAAAGTGCGTGAATTATCTAATAAAATTGCCGAAAACAAAAGAATTACAGTTCCTGAAGACGAAATTAAAAAAATTAGACAATATGCATTGCAAAAGTTTTTTGAAGAATTTAGCAATCCTTATTCAACATTAAAAGCAGCAATTGCATCAGGAGTTAATACTCCCGACAATAACGTCAAGACCTATGTTAAAGGGTTTGAAATGGTTTTATCAATGGTCGAAAATGTCTTTGGCTCACACGGACTTAAAATTGTTAAGCCAAATATTGGAGATGCATTCGATCCTAATTCTCAAAAAGCAATCGACTTTGTTATTGATAACGATAAAGAAGCAAATACAATTGTGAAAGTAAATTCTGATGCTTACATGCTTTTTGATAGAGTAATAAAACCTGCGATAGTGGTTTTGAGTAAAAAAGAACAATAAATTCAATATTAAATCGGAGAAAAACTTCACTATGAAAAAAGATAATAAACATTTAAATAAATTTAAAACCGCTAGCAAAGATGCATGAAGTTTAGTCAAAAAGAGCAACATGTTGATGTTGGCTATTGGGCTTTTAATCGGGACTTCATTTAATACAGTAGTTAAATCATTGGCTAATGACGTTATTTTGCCACCGATCGCATCATTATTTGGTTTTAGTGAAATTCAAAAATGAACTATTGGCGAGAACATTTTAATTGGTAAATTCCTAGCAGCATTACTCGCTTTTATTATTGTCACAATTGTTATTTATTTAGTAATGATGACAGTGTTTATCATAAAAGCGGTAGTTGATTTTAGAAAATTATTAAAACTTAAAGAAAAACCAAAACCAGATCCAACCACTGAAGAATTGATTTTAGCTGAATTGAAAAAATTGAATGAAAACTTTGAAAAGAGACAATAATTACAAACCGCACAACTGCGGTTTTTTATTATTTTTTTCCTTTTTTGAAAAAAATTTCGTTAAATCGTATATGTCAATTGGGAGGTAAAATGAAATACAATATCAAAAAAATTCCAATCAAAGAACAAGCAAAAATTTATGGAGGTAGCGCGCTTTCGGCATTCACAGCAATTGCACCAATTGTAATATCAGGTTTTAGTGCAATTGCCAATGTAATTAGAATGTTCACTTCTAAATCAGGTGAAAGTAAAACCGGAACCAATTCAATAAAATGAAACAATGAACCGGGCAAAGCGGTAGAAAATTCAATCACAAAAACAAAAAGTATTTATTTAAGTTATTAATTAAATAAAAATTCTTTTCTTTACGGGCTTATGTATTATAATAACAACGTTACTTTTGTAACCATTCTGAACGGGTTTACAAGTATGCTTCGCATCACCCTTAAGATGAGCCACAAAATTCAGGAGATTAATAGATATGATCGCTATTATTGAAACTGGAGGCAAACAAATTTTAGTCAAAGAAGGACAAACAATCTTCATCGAAAAAATCGAAGGTGAAGAAGGTTCAAAAGTTAAATTTGACAAGGTTTTATTGGTTGGTGAAAAAATTGGTCAACCATATCTTGAAAAAGCGTATGTTGAAGGAGAAATCCAAAAACAAGGCAAAAGCAAAAAAATTATCGTATACCGTCACAATGCTAAATCAACTCACAAAAGAAAATTAGGACACCGTCAACCTTATACACGTGTTCTAGTAAACAAAATAGTAGGATAATTTAGAAATGGCACACACGAAAGCCGGTGGTTCTACCAAAAATGGTCGTGATAGTCGCGGCCAAAGACTTGGTATAAAACTAGGTGATGGTCAATTCTGTACAGCAGGATCAATTATTTTCCGTCAAAGAGGAACAAAAATTTTTCCTGGTACAAATGCTGGAATTGGTAAAGACGATACAATTTATGCTTTAATTACAGGATACGTTAAATTTGAAAAACGTAGAAACCGTACATATGCCTCAGTATATGAAGAGAGAGTTGTAACTCCAAAAAACAAATAATATTATAATCAGCGCAAGCTGATTTTTTATTTTCAAATTTAGAAAGTAATAAAAAAGTTCTTTTTTTAAAATAAAAATCAATTTATTTGTTGAAATATCGGAGGTAGAATGAATGAATTACTAATTTATTTCTCATATATCAATAGAGGCGATAATTATAAAATTTTTAAGGATTTAGTGAATAAAAAGCGAGTCGAAGAGTCTAATATCCAACAAGTGTTGAATAATTTAAAAAGAGAAGGAGTTAAATATATCACTGTTTTTGATGACGAATATCCGCAAGCACTAAAAGCACTTAAATATGCACCATATGTAATTTACTATAAAGGCAATTTAGACATTTTGAATAAAAATCTAATTTGTTTAACTGGCGATATAAATAATAATGATACAGACAAATTTATTGAAAAAAGTATTGATAATTTCAGTAAAAACTTTGCATTAATAACAACTGATTTTAGTCAAATGGACCGAAACATAGCTAAATATTTCCGCCAAAATAATAATCAAATATTACACATTCTAGCAAGTGGCCACTCATATTTGAGTCCCAATGTCAATATTGAAAACGAGTTGTATATAAGTCAGTATCCACCACAAGTGAATCCAAAATTACAAAGATTTAAAGAAAGGAATATTTTAACAGCAGCGATCGGAAAGCATTTAGTAATTTATGGTTCAAAGGAAGGCTCGGGAATAATCAATTTAGCATATAGTTTTACTGATTTTGGTAAAAATGTTTATTGTTATCCGAGCACAAATTTAGAAGATGGCAATAATTTTCTACTGAAAAATGGAGCTAACTTGATTACTCATATTGCTGATTTAGTTACATATTAATTTTGATTTGAACAGGAAAAAATATTGCCCGATTATATATAAATATATATACTAAAAAAATAATTTTAATTATAATATCTCTATGAATCATCAAAACAATAAGAATAAAAAAACTGAACCATTGGCAGTTCGTAAAGTGAATCAAAAAATTAGAGAATTTAAAATGGGTTCCTATGCTTATGATTTTGAAAATCCACACGAAAAAGAGGTTAAACATAAACGTAAGTTGCAATATTTACAACGAACATTTTACATGTTTTTGGTGGCCTTTCTTTTCAACTTTGGTGTAATTGTTTTTTTACAAAAATCTGAAACTATTCCCTCTGGACTTTCCGGAATACCAATGCTAATCACTTTGGTTTGATCTAGCACGAAACCATATTTCGCAGTTTTATATTTGGCGTGTAATGTTCCACTGTTTATCGTGTTTTGACGAAAAACAAAATTATCCTTTACACTCCATACTTTAGAATTTATGCTCTTTCAAATTGTAATTAACTTTTTATTAACAATTGGGGGTGAAAACTCGGTGGCCACATGATCACAAAAAGTTTTCAATATTGCTCCTGGATGAGAACAAGTTATTGAGGTTATCAACGAGAAGACAGGAATTTCACAAAAATTTGAAAACCCAATAACATGACCTATTATTGCTAATGGTTTAATTGGTTCAGTTTTTGTTGGTATATCAATCTCACTTGCGTGAAAATTCGGCGGTTCAACCGGCGGAACAGATATTATTGCTTATTACTTTTCAACTAAAAAACAAAAAAGTGTAAGTTGAATGTTATCAGTGTTTGCAATTGTGACTACAATTATTTTCTTAGTTATCTTCTCTTTTGCTCGTAAACATTATCCAGCAGCTAAAGTAATTCACTTTGCTGATGGTACACAGCAATATAAAGTTATCAATCAACGTGTAATTATTGGTATGCGTGAATTAACTACATTTGTTTACATATTTGTTGTAAATGGCTTGATTTCGATTTTATATCCAAAATATAAAAAAGTGAATGTCGAAATTTCGTGTGGTGCATCATTTGCACGTATTGTTGAGTACTTTAAAGAAATTAAATACTGACATGCATATTCAATATTTACCACTGAAAGTGGTTATACTGGGGAAAAAGTATACAAAATCAATACGACAATGCTTTTATTAGAAACGAAAAATATTATCAAAGATTTAAGAGCAATTGACCCCAATATTTGAATTAGTATTAAACCTACTTATCAAATACACGGGAATTTCAATACCCATTACGTGGATGAAAATTAGAATAATTATCAATTTAAAACATCATGGCTTACAACCATGATGTTTTTATTATTATTGAATATCTTCTTCAACTTCTTTTTGTTCATCTGCAACTAGTTTTTTAGCATCAGCTAATTGAAGGCTGAAAAATGTTGTAACACCACGGTTTTGCATTGTTGCTCCAAATAATGAGTCAACACGTGACATCGTACCGTGACGGTGTGTAATTACTAAGAATTGTGTTTTAGCTTTTAATTCTTGTAGATATTCAGCATATCTAACAACGTTAGCTTCATCAAGCGCCGCCTCAACTTCATCTAGAATACACAATGGTAAAGGACGTGCTTTTAAAATTCCAAATAATAGCGAAATTGCTATCAATGATTTTTCACCACCAGAGAACAATTTAATGTTGGCAATGTTTTTGCCTGGAGGTTGAGCTTTAATTTCAATACCTGATTCTAAAATATCGTTAGGGTCGGTTCAATATAATTCAGCTTTACCACCACCAAGCATGGTTGCAAAAACATCGTTGAATGGCCCATTAACATCATCAACAATACCGGTCAATCTTGAAATGATAATTTTATCGTTTTCTTCAATTGATTTTTCAATTTTATTTTTGGCATCAGTTAATTCTGCAAAGCTATTGCTGAATTTGTTAAATCTTTCTTCTTCTTCAACTAAAGCTTCCAATGATTCAATGTTTACGTTTCCTAATTTGTCTATTTCTTCACGTAAATCACGAACAATTTCTTCAGCTTGTTCACGTGGAAGTTCAAGTTTATAATTTTCAGAAGCCGACTCAAAAGTCATTTTGTATTGTGAAGCAAGTCTTTCTCTTGACTGGTCTAATAATAATTTTGAACGATCTTTTTCACTTAATTTGTTAGCGTATGATAAAACTAATTGATTAAGTGTTGATGAGTAATCATTACGTGTTAAATTAGTTTGTTCAATGTCATTGTTCAATAATCTAATTCTTTGTGCTTTAGCATTTAACTCTGACTCAAGAGTTATTTTTTTGGTGTTTAAAGCTTCTAAATCACTCTGTGCTGTTTTGACATTTTCTTTATTTTCGTTGTTCAACGATAAGATTTGAGCATTTAAGTTTTTCAATTTAATTTCAAAACTATCAAGAGCATTTTGCTCGTTAGCTTTTTTAGAATTTAATGTTGAAATTTGACTTTGCAATGATGCTTCAAGTTCGTAAGCTTGTTTTCTCGAGTTTTCAACTTCATGTAATTTAGTTAAAATTAATTGAATTTGAGCATTAATTCCGGGAATTAAACCTTGTAGTTCTTTAATTTTTTCATCAAAACCTAATAAACTTTGAGTTTTATCTTTAGCACCACCAACTATAACCCCACCAGGTCTAATTGTGTCTCCATCTAATGTCACAATCATGTAACGACGCTCTAATATGTTTGCAATTTTGTTGGCTTGATCAATGTCAGTAACAACAATCACGTTACCTAACAAGAATTTTTTCAAAATGTCAAATTCGTTAGTTGTATCAACTAAATCCGAGGCAACGGCCACGAACCCTGGATGACCTTGAATACCCAACAAATGATCATCACGAACAAATTTTGCTTGAATTGACGATAACGGAATGAATGTTGCACGCCCGCCATCATTTTGTTTTAAGAAATTAACAGCTTTCACAGCAGTTTCTGATTTATCAACTACGATATGTTGAGTTGCATTTGCTAAAACTGTGTCAATAGCACGAATATATTGGTTGTCAATTTTAATTAAGTCTGCTACTGTACCTTTTAGTGGTTTTCCGAAAAAGGCTTTATTTTCTAAAATTGTTCTTGTACCTTTAAATAATAGAGTATTTGATTCTTTTTGTTGCTCTAAAACTTGAAGATGTGTACGAATTTTTGTTAAATCGTTATCTTTTTTGTTTCTTTGAATGTTTAGTAAACTAATAGCTTCTTCAGCTTTTTTTAGTGTCATTCTATTTTCGCTGGCACGAATGTTTAAGACTTGAATTTGTCTGTCAACTTGTTGAATGTTTTTAGCGTGCGTTTGGGCTAATTTTTGGTATGCATTAATTCTCTCTTCGTTACTTGCACTAATTTCACCTTGCGCAATTAAACGTTCACGCGCTGTTTCTTCTTTAAGGACTAATTCGATGTTACGAAGTCTTTCGTTTATTTTTTTTAGCTCAATGTCTAGTTCGTCATATTGTTTTTGTGCTTCAATTCTAAAACTAGTGCTTTGACTTATTTTAGTTTCGCACTCTTTAATGCGTTCGTCTAGATTTATTTTTGTCTCTTGCACACCGTCTAACTCTTGCGAAAGAGATTCATATTTTTCGCCAAAAGTTTTGATGTTATCAACTAAAAGACCAATTTCAACTTCTTTTAATTCATCACTTTTAGCAATAAAAATTTTTGCTTTTTCCGCTTGTTTACGTAGCGGAATTAATTTACGCTCGATTTCTTTGATTCTAATATCAATTTTTTCCAAACCTTCTTGAGTACGAGCTAATTTAGTTAATGCTTCTTTTTTTCTAAATTTATATTTTGATACTCCGGCCGCTTCTTCAAAAATTGCTTTACGTTGTTCAGCTGTTGATTGGGCAATGTCTGAAACAGTACCTTGCGAAATGATCGCAAGACTTGATTTACCAATTCCAGATTCCATCGCAATTTCTAAAATATCTTTTTGCCGACATTCTTCACCGTTTATATAGTATTTATTTGAACCATTACCACGTTCTAAAACCCGCGAAATAGTAAAAATTTCGTGTGGAATTGAATTATTTCCTTCTTTATTGTCAAATGTTAAAGTAACTACAGCACGATTCATGGCTTTTGCTGTGGCTGAACCTTGGAAAATAACATCATCCATTTTGTCACCACGAAGTTCTTTAGCGCTTCTTTCTCCTAAAACCCATCGAATGGCATCGTTAATATTCGATTTTCCTGAACCGTTAGGACCAACAATACCTGCTACACCGCCATCGAACGTCAGTGCAATAGGATCAGCAAATGATTTAAACCCATGTGCTTCTACCTTTATTAATTTCATTATTCCTCCTGACTTTTACAAATATTATATTGCGTTTTGTATATTATTCAGTGTTTGCAAGTTTAGTTAAAGCATTTTTTGCTGCATTTTCTTCAGCTTGCAATTTATTTTTTCCATAGCCCTCACCAAATATTTGGTTGTCATGCATTGCTTTGGAATAAAATTTGTTTTCAACCATTACAGTTTCGTAAGTAACTGAGTTACGTGAAAATGATTGAATATATTCTTGAAATAACGTTTTTGAGTCTTTTAACTTATTCTCGTCGATTTCAGTTTTAAAAAGCGTTTGTTGTAAAAATGTATTGACTTTCTGAATACCTTGATCCAAATATAAAGCACCAATAAATGATTCGAATATATCGGCACCAACTTTTTCAGAGCGCATAATTTCTTCATACATCATTCCTGGTCCTGTTAAAAGGAATCTTTTTAAGCCTAATTTATTACTTAAAGAGTTTAAACTTTTTGTTGAAACAAGTTTAGAACGCATTAATGTTAAATTTCCCGCATTTGAATTACTATATTTAGAGTAAAGAAATTTTGAGCTTAAAAACTGCAAAATTGAATCACCTAAAAATTCTAAACATTGATAATCAACTGCTTCGGGTGCTTGCTTACGACTATTTTTAAAGCTTGGGTGTGTGAAAGCTGCTGCGTAATCAGAAAATTTTTTGTAGTTAATTTGGTAAGACTTTAAAAATAAAACAAAGTCATCAATCGTTTTTTTATTCATCATTACTTTCTAAAGCAAGTTTTACTTTTTGCAAAACATCGCCTTCAAGTGCTATTTTGATTTGATTTAATGCACCTGTGTAAGCTTTGTTATCACTACCACCGTGTGATTTAATAGCTACACCATTAACTCCAACTACTCATGCAGCACCAACGTTACGATAATCTAGTGTTTCAGCAACATCTCTAAAAGCATTTTTGGCCATTAAGGCACCAATTTTTCTTCATGGCGAAAGCATGATTTTACTTTTTAGCAATGTTTTAAAACTTAAGACAGCTCCCTCAAGACTTTTTAACACTAAATTACCGCCATAACCATCAATAACAGCTACATCACAGACAGCATTTAAAATTTCCCGTGGTTCTCTAAAACCGATATAGTTAATTTCTTGTTTTTGTTTCAGTAATTGGTGTGCCGCTTTAATGTTTTCAGTTCCTTTATTATCTTCAGTTCCGATATTAATTAGGGCTACTCGTGGAGTGTTGATTTTGAGCATAACTTGTGCAAAAACATTGGCAATTGTGGCTCATTCAACTAAATATTCAGGTTGAACATCAATGTTAGCACCAACATCTAACATGACAAACTTGCGTCCTGTAATAGTTGGCATAATTGGCATAAATGCGGCACGGGAAACATTTTTTAGTCGTTTTAATTTAAATGTGTTTGTCGCTAAATATAATCCACTATTTCCTGAACTTAAAACTGCGTCAGCTTCATTGTTTTTAACTAAATCGATTGCAGTATTCATTGATGTGTTTTCGTGTAAAGAGGCTCTGAAATTTTCTGGATCATTAGCCAAGTTCGGCGAGTGCACAATTGAAATATTTTTAGGTTTCTGGTCAAAACCTTGAATTTTTGTTGCATTAATTTCGTTTTCGTCACCCACCAAAATTATGGTGAAATTAGGGTTTGATTTTGCAAAATTGTAAGATGCTTTTAATGCTGCTAAAATTCCATTGTCATTACCCATAATATCGAAAGCAATTTTAAATTGTCTATTCATTTTATTCAAATCCTATAATAAAGTGGTAATTTGGCTGACTTCCGTTGTATATTTCAACTTCAACATCATATTTACTTTCAATAAAACTTTGAATTTCACTTGCATCTTTTTCTGAAATATTATTACCGTAATATACTGAAATAAATTCGTGATCTTCGGTAATTGTTTTATCAATTAAATCTTTGGCTGCTTTTATGTAAGTTGACTGGCTAGTGATAATTTTACCATCTGCTATACCAATAAAATTACCTTCTTTTATTTTGATATTGTGCATTTTTGTTGTACGAATTGCTTGTGTGATTTCACCAGTTGTAACTGTTTTTATTGCTTCGTTTAATAATTCAAGATTGCTTTGTGCATCTAAATCATGATTGAAATTCAACATTGCGGCAATTCCTTGTAATTGGCTTCTTGTTTGGATAATAAAAACATTTTTATCATTGATAATTTTTCCGGCTTGTTCAGAAGCTAGGAAAATGTTTGAGTTATTAGGTAAAACAAAAACATTTTTCGAATTTACTGAATTAATTGCGTCAACAATATCCTGGGCTGATGGATTTTGTGTTTGACCACTTTCAATAATCGCATCACAGCCCAGCTCACGCATTCTCGAAATTATGCCCGCTCCTAAATTACATGAAATAATTGCGCATTCTTTTTCGTCCTCAGATAAGACAGCGTTTGATAAAGTAACATTTTTATTACGTGTTTGTTCAGCTTGTAAACTCATATTTTCAGACTTAATTTTGATAAATTCACCGTATTTTTGACCAAAATTCAACAAACTACCTGGTTTTAAGGTATGTCCGTGTACTTTTAAAATTTCATTATCTTGAACAACAACTAAACTTGTGGCTTGTTTTCCGATTTCTTTTTCAAAATATTTTTTGTCAAAATTTTTGCAATCATTTAGCTCAATTATAAATTCTGTACAGTAACCAAATTCGCCATCATAAACTTCGCCATCTTGAATGAAAGTATTTACATCACTTGATTCTTCGCTAATTGCAATTGGTTGCCCTTTGATAAATGAATTCATCCCTACTAAAATTGTGTAAAAACCTTCACCACCTGAATCGGTAACGCCAACTTCACGTAAAACTTTTAATAAGTTAGGTGTGTTGTCACAAGCTTTACGAGCAAATTTTTCTGCTAATTCGAAAAATACTTCAAAAGTTGTATTTTTATCAATAATCTTAGTTAACTCCTCGGTTGTTTCACGAATAACGGTTAATATAGTTCCTTCAATTGGTTTCAACACTGAAGCATAAGCTTTTTCAGTAGCTTTTTTAAATCCATTTAACAAACCTAGAACATCAACACTTTTTTCATTTTCGAAAGCAAGTGAAAATCCTTTAAAAATTTGACTTAAAATAACTCCTGAATTTCCACGAGCACCAAATAGCATGCTTTTAGAAAACTTTTTCGCCACTTCTCCCAAGTTAGCGTTGCTGCGGTCAATTGCATCGATAGCTGATTTCACTGTTGAAGACATGTTTGTTCCAGTATCGCCATCAGGCACCGGAAAAACATTTAATGCATCAATTCTGTTTTTTGCATTAATTAAATTATTTGCCCCGGACAGACACAAATCATAAAACATTTTACCGTCTAATTTATTAGTCATTATTTAGACCTCCTATTAAAATATTTAGTTTTCCTAGTTTTTGATTTTTCTTTCTAAGTGCGAATCTTAGTAAAGAATTAATCGAAGTAACAATATTTTTTAAGTTACTATTTTTTAAAATTGTTATTGAAGCTGTAAAATCTCACACGTTATCACGCGAATTTACAATCACACAATCATCATGAATGTGTGATTGTTCATCGTAAGGACATTTAATACTAAAAACGCCAGGTGTTGTTTCGAGAATGTCAATAAAAATTTTGCTTACATCTAATTTATCCACTTTGCCTCCATTACTTTATTTAGTGCCAACGAGTAAATAAAGTTATCATATTATATATTAAATTATAAATATAATGTATTATATAAAAATATGGCAGAAACAATAGAAAACGCAATCATTTTAGGAATCAGTGATTCGCCAACAAGTGTTGACGATTCTTTTGTTGATTTTTTCACTACGAGTGGTCGCATTAGATTATTAGCAAAAGGCATTAATAAAGCACAATCTAAAAACCGTGCTAATTTACAAATTGGCTCAGTAGCACAAATTGAATATTTTAAGGCTCGCAGAATCAATAGTGTTGGCCGTCTTAAACGTTCAAATTTACTCGAAAATATTGATTATAGCAACGAACAAAATTTGAAATTTGTCAGTAAAATACTGGTAATTTTTGAAAAAATTAAAAATAAATCAGTAAGACTTTTCGATGCTTACTGATCTGCAATTCAAAAATTACATGAAGGTTATAATGAAAGATTGCTTTTATTTGTCCTGGCCAATGCCTTATCATATTTTGGTCTTATGCCAATTCCTGATAGGTGTGTTATTTGCCAAAAATACACAAATTTGTGTGATTTTAGTTGATATTTAGGCGGCTTTTTGTGTGATAATCACAAAAAAAGCATTAGATGAAATAAAGAGTTAAAAACAATTTATTTTATGTTTTATGATTTAGATAAATTTCTTGCTATGGCTAATGACAGTATTGTTGCCCTAATAAAGCACGAATTGCTAGACTATTATCAAAGTAACGGAATTTATTTTGATTTTTAATAAATTACAAACTCAGTGTTTCTAATTCGCTGCGCAACTCCGGATTTTGACTCAATATATCTTTTAGGGCTTTTTTGCCTTGACAAATATTTTCGCCTTTATAAGCAAACCAAGAACTTTTTTTAACTAGTACTCCTTTTTGAGTTGCTAACTCAATTAATTCACCCAATGAGTCAATTCCTTTACCAAAAATTATTTCAGTTTGGAATGATTTAAAAGGGGCGGCAAGTTTATTTTTAACAACTTTAACTTTAATGTCATTTCCCACAATTTCTTTGCCTTCAACAATACTTGAAACACGACGCACTTCTAATCTGATCGATGCGTAAAATTTCAAGGCTCGACCTCCGGTTGTGGTTTCAGGGTTACCAAACATTACACCAATTTTTTCCCGTATTTGATTGACAAAAATAATCGTGGTATTAGTTTTATTTAACGATGCCACAATTTTTCTTAATGATTTTGACATCAAACGTGCGTGTAATCCGATTTGGTTATCACCAACTTCGCCGTTTAGTTCGGCTTCAGGAACTAAAGCGGCAACGGAATCGACTATGATTAAGTCGATTGCACCGCTTTTTGCCAAGTAATCGACAATGTCCAGGGCTTGTTCGCCACTATCTGGCTGCGAGATTATGACTTTATTGGGGTCAATTCCTAAATTTTTGGCATAAACAGGGTCAATTGAATGTTCAGCATCGATAAAAGCTGCCACGCCACCTTTTTTTTGCACCTCGGCAATAGCATGCAAACACAAAGTAGTTTTCCCGCCACTTTCGGGTCCAAAAATTTCGATAATTCGACCTTGTGGATAGCCACCAATCCCTAATGCTTGGTTTAATAAATATGAACCACTTGGAATAACATCAACGGTAGCATCTAAATCTTGTGAGTCAAAAAAAGTTATTGCCTCTTTACCAAATTTTTTAGTTATTTCACTGATTGCTTCTTGTACAGCAGGATTTAATTTTATTTCTTTTTGATCTTTGTCCATAATTTCCTTTCGCTATACTAAAAAGTTTTCATGTCTTTTTTGCTAAGAAAAAATTTTTTTATTATTTTTAGCCAAATAACATTATTTTTTTCCGAAAAGACAGCAACATCTATTATTTCTCTTTATTTAATTATTATATTATATTACTTATTATATTTCGTTGCTGCATTCTTATTCAACAACGCTTGTCAGTGTTCCAAAAAAAATGAAAAAATGAGAATCAACAACGCTTATTGGTGTTTCGTGTTAAAAATATTTGTTTTTTTAGTTTCGCTTTTTTTGATTTTATATTAGAATATTTAAGCAACTATACTTAGAAGCGTAAGGTTGTTAAGCGGCCATGAGTTGTTGAGGACTGCTTAAGAAATTTATGTGGAGTATCGTTCAAAAATGAACAAAGGAGACAACATGAGTAAAATCAATATCAAGCTAAAAGCTTTCGAACATGAACAACTTGATTTTGCTGCGAAAAAAATAGTTGAAATCGCACAAAAAAATAATGTTAAGTTCTCAGGTCCTGTAGCTGTGCCAACAAGAAGACACGTTGTTACAATTCTTAGATCTGTACACATTAATAAAAAATCTCGTGAACAATTCGAAGCAAGAGTACACCAAAGAATCGTTACTCTAATTGATGCTGATGCGAAAACTTTAGACCAAATTCGTAGATTCGAATTTCCAGCTGGAGTACAAATCAGCGACATTAAAACAAATTAATTAATTTATTTTAAACAAATCCAACTTCAAATGAAGCAATGGTCGTTATTTATAACGTGAAGGAGAAAATATGAAAGGAATCTTAGGACGTAAAATTGGTATGACTCAAATTTTTACTGAAGAAGGACTATCAGTTCCAGTTACAGTAATCGAAGTTAAACCAAATGTTGTGTCAAAAGTTCTAACAGCTGATAAAAATGGATATGTTGCAACACAATTAGCTGTTGAAGAATTAAAAGCTAGTGCAGTTAATAAACCACTTGCTGGTCAATTTAAACAAGCTAACACAACACCTAAGCGCTACATTAAAGAAATTCGTGGCATGGAAGGTTACGAATTAGGACAACTAATTAAAGCAGATATTTTTACATCAGGACAATTAGTTGACATTACCGGAACTTCAAAAGGTAAAGGTTTCGCCGGTACAATTAAAAGATGAAACCAACACATCGGACCTAAATCACACGGTGGTGGTGGTGGTAGCCAACCAGTTAGACAAACAGGGTCACTTGGTGATATCGCCGGAAACAAAGTTTTCAAAGGTATGACAATGCCTGGACATTTAGGTGCTGTTCAAACTACAGTACAAAACTTAGAAGTAGTTAAAGTAGATGTTGTTAACAACATTTTATTAGTTAAAGGTTCAATTCCAGGACCTAAAAAATCACTAGTTATCGTTAAAGAAGCTGTTAAAGGTTTACCAGCGCACAAACCAGTTGCCTTGGTTGACGTTGAAGAAGTTATTAAAATGAATGACTTAGTTGAAAGAGCAAAAAAATACGGTATTGAAGTTAAAGTTGGAATGCGTTCAAATGAATTAGAACCTCTAATTCTTGAAGCCGAAGCAAAAGAAGCTGCAGAAGGAGATAAATAATGGCTGTTAATAAATTCTATTTATCAGAAAAATTTGACAAAGACAGAAACATCTCATTCAACCTTAAAAAAGAAGGTGTTAAAAAAGCTAAAAACTTCAAAACTTTTAAAGAAGGTTTAGAAGAATTTGAAAAAGATGCTGCTAAACTTGAAGGTGAATCAAGAGTTTGATTCCACAGAGATGGTAAATTCTCTGGTTCGATTGCTACAACTAAAGTTAAAACTATTATCGACACTTTAACATCTAAAAACGTTAAAGATGAAGAAACAATTAAATTCTTAAACGAAGAAAAACTAGTTGATGTTTCAGCTGCTAAAGCAAAAAAAGAAACTAAAGCCGCAAAAGTAGAAGTTAAAAAAGTTGATGAAAATGCTAAATTTGAATTCGACAATTCTAAATTACCTGCTAATGTATTTAGTTTAGAAAAAATTTATGAACAAGCAATTTTTGACACAATTATGTCAGAGAGAGCTTCAAAAAGACAAGGAACTCACTCAGTTAAAACTCGTGCCGAAGTTAGAGGTGGTGGTAAAAAACCATGAAGACAAAAAGGTACAGGACGTGCTCGTGCTGGTTCAACCAGATCACCAATTTGAGTAGGTGGTGGACGTGCTTTTGGTCCTAGAACTGAAAGAAACTACAGTCTTAAAGTTAACAAAAAAGTGAAAAAAGCAGCCTTCTTCAGTGCTTTAACCTTATTAGCACAAGATAAAGCTGTTTTAGTTGATGATTTCAAATTAGAAACCATTTCAACCAAAAACGCAGTTGCTAAACTACAAAGTTTAAATATTGCTAACGTAAAACACGTATTAGTTGTTTCAAGTGATGTTAACGTATATAAATCACTAAGTAATGTGGCTAATGTTGCAGTTATTAAACCAGCATCAGTTACTGTTGAAGCTTTAATTTGAGCTGACGTGTTAGTATTATCAAATGAAGGACTACAAACATTCGAAGGGAGAGCTAAATAATGGAATTAACTCAAATTATTCGTAAACCGATCCTAACCGAAAAAACAAACCTTCTACAACAAGAAAATAAATACACTTTCGAAGTTGATTATCACGCTAACAAATACCAAATTAAAAATGCAGTGGAATTTATTTTCCAAGTAAAAGTGGAAAATGTTAACACAATTAAAGTTGGTAAAAAAGCTAAAAGAGTTGGGCGTTACAATGGTTTTACAAACCGTTACAAAAAAGCTATTGTTACTTTAGCTAAAGAAGACAAAATTGTTTTCTACCCTAACGAAGCAGAAGCGCAAGACGAAGCGAAAATGGCTCAAAAAGCTGCTAAAGCTCAAGAAGTTAAACAAGCAGATCAAGCAGCTGAAGAAAAATTAGCACAAAAAATTGCTGCTAAAAAAACAACTAAAAAATCATCAAAAAAAGATGAAAAATAATTTAAGAGGATTTTAAATTGCTTAAATGACAAATTCCTCATATATATTTAAGCAAAGGAGAGAATAATGGCAATTAAACATTACAAGCCAACTACTAACGGTCATCGTAATATGTCATCTCTTGACTATGGTAAAAATCTTTCAGGACATGCTCCTGAAAAATCATTACTAGTAATTTTGAAAAACCCAGCTGGTCGTAATAACCAAGGGAAAATTACAGTAAGACACCATGGAGGTCGTGTAAAGAGATTTTACAGATTAATTGACTTTAAACGTAATAAAGACAATATTCCAGCAGTGGTTAAGTCAATTGAATACGATCCAAACCGTTCGGCTAATATTTCATTATTAGCATACGCTGATGGAGAAAAAAGATACATTTTAACACCGAAAGGTCTTAAAGTAGGACAAACAGTTATTTCAGGAAACGATGTTGATATTTTAGTAGGTAACACACTACCTTTATCATCAATTCCAGAAGGTACATTAGTACACAACATTGAAATGCAACCAGGAGGGGGCGGAATTATCGCTCGTTCAGCTGGGGCCAGTGCTCAAATTTTAGGTAAAGACGATGATGGTAAATATGTAGTTCTACGTCTAAAATCAGGCGAAACACGTCGTATTTTAGCAAGAGCTCGTGCTACAATTGGTGAAGTTGGAAATGAAGAACATCTACTAGTTAACTTAGGTAAAGCAGGTAGAAATCGTTACAAAGGTATTCGTCCTACTGTACGTGGTTCAGTAATGAACCCAGTAGATCACCCACACGGTGGTGGTGAAGGTAAACAACCTATTGGACGTAAATCACCTCTTACACCTTGAGGTAAAAAAGCTCTTGGTGTCAAAACTAGAAAAACTAAAAAATCTTCAAACAAATTGATTCTAAGAAGAAGAAAGGATGCTAAATAATGGCTCGTAGTCTTAAAAAAGGTCCATTTGTCGACGACCACTTAATGAAAAAAGTCGAAGCTATCGTCGAAGGTGGCGCGGCAAAAAAACCAATCAAAACTTGATCAAGACGTTCAACAATCTTCCCAAATTTTGTTGGTTTAACATTCCAAGTACACAACGGTAAAAGCTTTATTGATGTTTATGTAACTGACGATATGGTAGGACACAAACTTGGTGAATTTTCACCAACTAGAACCTACACAGGTCATGGTGCTGATAAAGGTAAAAAATAATTATGCAAGCAAAAGCACACGTTAAAATTCAACGTATTAGCGTACGTAAAGCTGCTTTAGTTGCCGCTCTTTTCCGTGGAAAAGATGTGCGGGTAGCATTAGGTATTCTTAAAAACACCAACAAAAAAGCATCAGGTTTATTTATTAAATTAATCAATTCAGCAGTTGCAAACGCAACAAACAACCATGGAATGGACGCATCTAAATTATTTGTTAAAGAAGTTTTAGTTAATGAAGGTCCAACACTTAAAAGATTTCAACCTCACTCACAAGGTAGAGCATTTTCAATTTTCAAACGTACATCAAATTTATCAGTAGTTTTAGAAGAAAGAAACTAAGAAAGGCAAAATTATGGGACAAAAAGTTAATCCAAATGGTTTTCGTTACGGCGTAACCAAACAACGTAATACAACATGATTTGCAGAGAAAAAAGAATTTGGTACATTATTAGTTCAAGATGACAAAATTTACAAATTCTTTGATAAATTAGTACGTAAATACCAAATCGGTCAAATCGAAATTAAAAGAACACAAGCAAATAAAATAACTGTTGTTTTACATGTTGCTAGTCCAGCAAGAATTTTAGGTGAAGGTGGTGCTAACATTAATGCATTAAATGTTGCTCTACACAAACACTTAAAAGACAAAAAACTTGATATCAATCTACAAGTTAACCAAATTGCTAAACCAGAATTAAATGCTCGTTTAGCTGCCGAAGCAATTGCGATTAAATTAGAAAATCGTGAAAGCTTCAGAATTGCTCAAAAATACGTTATTAATGAAGCGTTAAAAGCAAGAGCAAAAGGTATTAAAACCGCTGTTTCAGGCCGTCTAAACGGTGTTGATATGGCTCGTACCGAAGGATATTCACGTGGTGAAATGAAACTACACACCTTAAGACAAGATGTTGATTACGCACAAGCAACCGCTCGTACAACATATGGTGCTATCGGTGTTAAAGTGTGAATTTCTAAAGGTGAAATTTTGGAAGGGGGATTAAACAATGCTTCAACCAAAAAGAACTAAATACAGAAAACCTTTCTTATTACGTCACGACAAACGTAAAGCACATAAAGGTAATAAAGTATCATTTGGTGAGTTCGGACTTCAAGCTGTTACATCAGCATGAGTAGATGCTCGTCAAATCGAATCAGCCCGTATTGCGATTACTCGTCGTATGGGTCGTGAAGGGCAAGTTTTCATTAGAATCTTCCCTCACTTCCAAAAAACATCAAAACCAATTGGTGTACGTATGGGATCAGGTAAAGGGTCACCAGAAAAATGATATACACCAGTTAAAGTTAACACTATGATGTTTGAAGTATCAGGTGTTAAAGAAGAGATTGCTCGTGATGCACTTCGTTTAGGTGGTCACAAATTACCTGTTAAATGAAAAATTGTTACTAAAGAAGATTCACAAGGAGGTCAACAATAATGGTTTTTAAAGATTTAAAAGCGAAATCAGTTGAAGAATTACAAAAACTAGTTAATGACCTAAAAGCAGAATTACTAACCCTTCGTTTTAAAAACAGAACTGGACAATTAGACCAAAGTCACAAAATTAACGCAGTTAAAAAAGATATCGCTAAAGCTCTAACTGCTATTGCACAACTTAAAGGAGACAAATAATGGAAAGATTAACAACACGTAAAACTCTAACAGGTAAAGTTACATCTGTTCGTGGTGATAAAACTATTTTTGTCGAAGTGGAAAGCTACCGTTCACACAACTTATATTCAAAAAGATATAGAGTTGTTAAACGTTTTGCTGTTCATGATGAAAAATTACTAGCATCAGTTGGTGACATCGTCAGCATCATGGAAACACGTCCACTTTCAAAAACCAAACACTTCCGTTTAGTAGAAATTAAACACAAAGTACAAAGAGGTGAAGAATAATGGTTATTGAACTATCTAAATTAAAAGTTGCTGATAACTCAGGAGCTAAAGAAGTTGGTGTAATTAGAGTATTAGGCGGATCGCGTAAAAAAACTGCTAATATTGGTGACGTAATCGTATGTTCAGTTAAAAAAGCACTACCTAACGGTGCTGTTAAAGAAGGTCAAGTAGTTAAAGCTGTGATTGTTAGATCACGTTACGGTATTAAAAGACCAAACGGATCACACATTAAATTTGATGACAATGCTGTAGTTATTATTAAAGATGATAAATCAATGAGAGGAACTCGTGTCTTTGGACCAGTTGCTCGTGAATTACGTGACAAGGGATATTTAAAAATTGTTTCTCTTGCACCGGAAGTATTATAGGAGAGCGATATGAAGATGAAATTCAAGAAAAATGACGAAGTTATCGTTATTGCCGGTTCTCACAAATGAGAACAAGGGCGTATCGTTCGTGTAGATGCTAAAAATAACACAGTATACATCAAAGATGTTAACATGCAAGTTAAACATAAAAAACCATCACAAGCAAGCGAAGGAAGCATTAAAAAACAAGAAGGTCCTATCCACGCTTCAAACGTGGCAGTAGTTGCTAAAAAAGGTACTAAAACTAGTGCTCCTGTGTATTCAAGAATCGGATATCAAGTGGCAAAAAATGGTCAAAAAACAAGAATTATCAAGAAAACTAATAAGGAATATTAATTATGAACTTAAAGAAACATTACAATGACAAAATCGTTCCAGCTTTAATGGAAGAATTTAAATTTAAATCAATTATGCAAGTTCCACGTCTTGAAAAAATCGTTTTAAATATGACCGCAGGTAGAGAAGTAACAAATTCAAAAGCAATCGAAGAAGTTCTAAACGAATTAACATTAATTTCTGGCCAAAAACCTTTCCAAACTGTTGCTAGAAAATCAAATGCTTCATGAAAATTAAGAGAAGGTATGCCTATGGGGGGTAAAGTTACTCTTCGTAGAGATAGAATGTGAGACTTTTTAGAAAAATTAATTCACATTGCAATGCCTCGTATTCGTGATTTTCGTGGTGCTAATCCTAAAGCCTTTGATGGTAGAGGGAATTACTCATTAGGTATTAAAGAAGAAATCATTTTCCCAGAAATTGATTTTGACAAAATTAGAAGAATTAAAGGATTAGATGTTCAACTAATCACATCTACAAATTCAGATGCACAAGCTAAAAGATTACTTGAACTACTTGGAATGAGATTTGTTAAAGGAGATAAATAATGGCTAAAGTATCACTAAAAGCAAAACAAAAAAAACACGCGAAATTTTCAACCCGTTTTTACACTCGTTGTGAAATATGTGGTCGTCCACACGCAGTTTTAAGAAAATTTAAAATCTGCCGTATTTGTTTCCGTGTTAAAGCACACGCTGGACAAATTCCAGGATACAAGAAAGCGAGTTGATAATTATGTTTATTACAGATCCAATATCAGATATGATTGTGCGTATTAAAAACGCCAACCAAAGAAAATTCAAATCAGTTAACATTCCATTCTCAAATAAAAAACAAAGAATCCTAGAAATTCTTTTAGCAGAAGGTTACATCCAAGCCTTAAATGTTAAAGGCGAAGGAATCAATAAAGTATTAGAAGTAAGTTTAAAATACAAAGGAAACCAAAGAGCAATCATTGATTTCAAACGTATTTCAAAACCTGGTTTAAGAGTTTATTCTTCAGCTCAAGAACTACCAAACGTATTATCAGGATACGGAACAGCTATCGTTTCTACCTCAAAAGGAATGATGACTGAAAAACAAGCACGCAAGGAAAATGTTGGCGGTGAAGTTATCGCTATCATTTGATAGGGGGTTAATATGTCACGTGTTGGAAACAGAATATTAAGCATCCCTCAAGGCGTTGAAGTTAAGCTAGAAGGTACAACTTTTAGTGCTAAAGGTAAATTAGGAAGCTTAGAAGCAACTTTTTCACCTTTAATCGCCATTAAAATTGAAGAAGATAAAATTAGCACTTTAAGAGCAAATGAAGAAAAATCAACCAAACAATTACACGGAACTACTAACGCATTAATTAGCAATATGCTAATTGGTGTTTCACAAGGTTTCAAAAAAGAATTAGTAATTAAAGGGGTTGGTTACAAAGCTGTACTTAAAGGACAACAATTAGAATTAGCAGTTGGTAAATCACATTTAGAATTACTAGACATTCCAGCCGATGTTAACGTTGAGTTACCAAAGCCAACTGAAATCACATTATCATCAATTTCAAAAGAAAGCGTTGGACAATTCGCTGCAATTGTACGTGCTACTAGAAAACCTAGTCCTTACTCAGGAAAAGGAATTGCTTACAAAGATGAAGTTATTCGTCGTAAAGAAGGGAAAACTGCTGCTAAGTAGTTGTGAAAGGAAAATAAAAATATGGCTATATTATCAAGAAACCAAGCTCGTCAAAAGAAACATTTACGTGAGCGTCAATCAATCATTGGTACCGCTTCTAAACCACGTTTGAGCGTTTTCAAATCACACCAAAACTTCTATGCACAATTAATTGATGATTCTAAAGGCGTAACACTAGCTAGTGTTTCTACTTTAGCAAAAGGTGAATTTCATGGTAACATCGCTTCAGCTGCTGAAGCAGGAAAATTAATGGCACAAAAAATTAACGAACTAAATCTAACTCAAATCGTTTTTGACCGTTCAGGTTACATTTACCACGGGCGTGTAAAAGCGTTCGCTGAAGCAGTCAGAGAAAACGTGAAAGGAGTTAAATTCTAATGTCACAAGTAAACCAAAACGCAGCTGCAACTACCGAAGTAGTTAAAGCAAACCCAGCAAAAGTCGAAGCTAAAAAAGAAACAAAACCAAGAAACAATCGTGAACGTTCAGCTCGTCCAGCTCGTCGTAGAAATGACAATTTCAATGATGGTTTCAGCGAAAAAGTTATTTCAATCTCAAGAGTTTCTAAAACTGTAAAAGGTGGACGTAGATTCTCATTCTCAACCTTTGTTGTTGTTGGAGATAAAAAAGGTCGTGTTGGATTTGGACACGGAAAAGCTAACGAAGTTCCTGATTCAATTAAAAAAGCAATTAAAGATGCTAAAAACAATTTAATTACACTACCAGTTGTTAAAGGGACAGTTCCACACGAAAATGAAGCAAAATTCCTTGCATCTAAAGTTATGCTTAAACCTGCTTCAAAAGGGACAGGGATCGTTGCTTCTTCAACTGTTCGTGCAGTTGTTGAACTTGCTGGTTACACCGACGTTTATTCAAAAACATATGGTTCACGTTCAAAATCAAACATTGTTAGAGCAACTTTAAAAGCCCTAACTCAAATGCGTACTGCTGAAGCTATTGCCGATATCAGAGGTAAAGAAGTTAAAGACCTAAGATAATTATTAATTTAGTTAAGCAACTTGAAACACAAGTTTCAAAAGTACTTTTCGAATTAGTAATTACATGAAAGGAAATATTATGGAAATAAAATTACATGAATTAAAACCAACTGCCGGATCACGTAAAGATAAACACCGTGTAGGTAGAGGTCATGCCGCTGGTAAAGGTAAACAAGCAGGTAAAGGACAATCAGGACAAAATAAACGTCACGGACACAGACCTGGTTTCGAAGGGGGACAAACTCCTTGATTCCGTCGTATCGGAAAACGTGGATTTACTAACGTTAACCACGTTGAATACCAAGTTGTAAACTTAAAAGATTTAGAACAAAGATTTAGTGCTAATGATACTGTTAATATCGAAACCTTAATTGAAGCTAATTTAATTAAAAGAAACTTACCAATCAAAGTTCTAGCAAACGGTAAACTTACTAAAAAACTTTCTGTTTTTGCCCACGCTGCTTCACAAAGCGCTAAAGAAGCAATTGAAGCTGCTGGTGGAAAATTCGAAACTCTATCTTTAACCTAATAATTTTCTTTGCCCACGGGCAAAAAAACACTAAACAGAAGCTTGTTTAAACTAGGACAAAAAAATTAGACCCGAATCGTAAGGTTCGGGTTTTTGTTGTGATTTATGTAATTAAGGTAAAAGAGGTTTTATGGGACGACATTTAAAAACTGAAGAATGAGAAGAAATTTTTGTGTTTTACAGGGAATATTTAAAGAAAAATATTACGAAAAGAAAATTTAAATATGAATATTTGAGAATTAGCAAAAGAGAATCTTTTTCAAAAGAAGTCATTTTAAATATCAGAAATAAATTTAAAAAATATAATTTAGGAATGAGTATAGAATCAAAATCAGGTAAGGCACCTAAAAAAGGTAAGGGTTCTGGAAGACCGAGAAAAATAGATAAAGAAGTAGAAAATCAAAAAAGAAGAGAAGCGTTAAAGAAGATAACTAGAGATCAATTAGAATTTTTAATAACAAATATTTTTTACGGGAAAATTTTAGAAAGAAATGATAGCAAGGACTTGGATGAAGCTATTGAAAAATTCAAAAAAAGATACGGTTTTTCAGTGAAAATTAAACAAATCATTGATATTTTAGGAATTAAAAAATCAACATATTACTATCGATTAAAGAAATCTAAAAATGATAAAAAAGTAAAAAAAATTCAATATGAAGACCAAATTAAACAAGCATTTAGAGAATGTAAAGGTAGATATGGCCGTGAAAGACTTGCTCTTCTTTTGAAAATGAAGTTTGGTGTTGATATAAATTACAGAACATTAGGTAGATATATGAACAAATTAGGTCTTTTTTGTGAAATTAGGAGAGCAAAAAGAAAGAGAGAACACAAGGTCACTAATGTTAAGTTCCAAGACTTGGTGCAAAGAGATTATGATGGAAAATTCAATGATGTATACGCTACTGATGTAACTTATATTCCTTCACCTTCAGATGTTTTAGGGAATCATGTTTACCTATCAGCTGTGATACATCATAAAACTAAGAAAATAGTTAGTTGAAACTTATCAAGATATAATGACAATAATCTTGTATTAGAACATATTAAGCAGACAAATTTTCCGAATAATTTTATTATCCATTCTGATCACGGGTTTCAATATTCATCAAATGAGTATATAAATTTTGTGAAATAAAAAACAAAAGTTCCACTTTTTTCGAATTTGTAAATGGGAACTTTTGTTTTTTATTTGGACTTATATTTTTGATATTATTTACTAGGTTGACTCCTTTTAATTCAACCAAAATTTAATATGTATTAGGAATGGTTAGATAAGACAAGCCATTCTTTTTATTTCTTCGAAAATTTTTTGCATTTCCTTATAGATTTCAATACTCACTTCATAAGTATGTTGCATTAGCGGATTTAAATCGTAGTTTTTTTCTTCTAATTTGTGTATCACGTTATATAAATTAATTGCAAATATTCTGCTGTTTTTGTAGAGTTTATACATAGGTTTTGAAAACATCTCGGTAGATGATATTTTGTACTGTAAGCAAAATTTTTGAAAATCATTTAACTCATCACCTTTTAGTATTAAAGTGTTAAAAATAATGTTGTTGATGCTTATTTTAATTTCGCCTTTACTATCTATCATTATTCGTGCATCATCATCGGGTCAAATTTTCAATTTTTGTCCTTTTTCATTCACGGCAACATAATACTGATTTTGATACTGAAATGTCGAAGCATAAGCTTTTCTTTTAATTTCTAGATAGACTTTGTGTTCGTTTTTCGAAGTGTCGCACGTCCTAAAAATATTTTGTTTATGAGCGTAAAATTTATTGTTTCATTGATGAAAATCGTTGATTAAAACTTCCTTGTTTTTATTAAAATCCGTTATTGTTTTAATGCCTAAATTTTTAAAATGGATAGGGAAAAATCGTTGTATTGCGTCGTTAGTGCGCTCAACAAAAGGCTTAAATATAGCTACACTAGAAGATTCAACTTTTATGTTCTTTTTACTCATACTTTCTACAAAAGGTGTGTTTTTCGCTTCATTTCCGTAAAAAGTTCTTCTTTTATCAGTTCTTATTAAGACTGGAAAACCTCATTTCGAAAATAAATCTTCAAGTAAAATCATATAACCTTGATTGGTCTCTTCTTTTTCAGCATGTAAAGCTAATATAATTCCCGTCGCCCGATCAACAGCAACATATATGTGAAACTTGTTATCGCAATTTCATCAATGTT
>NZ_JANUYA010000003.1 GCF_024834065.1 Mycoplasma sp. CSL7475-4 | reverse complement strand
GAAATTCTTAAATTATTATCTAAAACTTATCAGGAATTAATTAATAAAATTTAAAATGTGCTTTAAAAAAAGCACAATACTAGACAATAAAATTCTACATTTAAATCACAAATGTATAAAACAAAAAGAGATTATTTAAATTTAAAATAATAAGTCACAGAAAATAACAAAAATATTGAGGACCAAATTCCTCAATATTTTTTTGTATTATTATTTAGAATCTTCTTCTTTAAAACCGTCTGGTTGTGCTTCTTTATTAGCTTCTTGGTTTTGCATTTGTTTCGAGATCATTTCAAATGCTTTATCAATTTCGTCAAGTTTTGCTTTTAGTTCTTCATAGTTTTTATCATCTAGTAATTTTTGTAGTTCATCAACTTTTTCTTGTGTTTGTTTTCTTTGTTCATCGTTGATTTTATCTTTATTTTCGTCTAGTGATTGTTTCATTTTTGAAATTAATGTTTCAGCACGAACTTCAGTTTCTATTTCTTGAGCACGTTTTTCATCTGCTTCTCTATTTGCTTCAGCATCCTTAACCATTTTATCAATTTCATCGTCACTTAATTTTGAGGAGTTTTTAATTACAATACTTTCTTCTTTCCCTGATTTTGCATCTTTCGCTGCAACTGTTGTAATACCGTTGGCATCAATTGTAAATGAAACTTCAATTTGCGCAGTACCACGTGGCGCGGGATCAATGCCCTCTAAATTGAACATTCCTAATGATTTATTGTCTTTTGCTAGTTTTCTTTCACCTTGAACAATGTGGATTGTAACTGCTGTTTGATTATCAGCTGCAGTTGTAAAGGTTTTTGATTTAGTGATTGGAATTCTAGTGTTACGGTCAATTAGTGAAGCAACTACACCGTGTTCAGTTTCAATACCTAGTGTGAGTGGTGTAACATCTACCAATAAAATATCATTAATATCACCTGCTAAAACAGCACCTTGGATAGCAGCACCCAT
Organism: Mycoplasma sp. CSL7475-4; assembly: GCF_024834065.1. Classification (GTDB taxonomy): domain Bacteria; phylum Bacillota_I; class Bacilli_A; order Mycoplasmatales; family Metamycoplasmataceae; genus Mycoplasmopsis. The sequence continues at coordinate 98,266 of NZ_JANUYA010000003.1, read as the reverse complement.
CGCAACAACTTCATCTGGGTTAACAGATTTGTTAGGTTTTTTACCTAATTTAGATTCAACTAACGCTTGGACAGCTGGCATTCTTGTTGAACCACCAACTAATAAAACATCACTAATATCTGATAATGATAGTTTAGCATCTGAAAGAGCTCTATCGATAGGAGCTTTTGTTCTTTCTAAAAGAGATGCAGTCATTTGTTCAAATTCACTTCTTTTTAAAGTCGCTTCAACGTTAATTGGTGCTTTACCTTCCACAAAAATTAAGAATGGTAAAGAAATATTTGCAGTCATTGATGATGACAAGTCAATTTTTGCTTTTTCAGCAGCTTGTTTTAGACGAGCCATTGCCATTTTGTCTTCTTTTACATTGTAGTTGTGTTCTTTTTCAATTTTTTCAACAAGTCATTTAACGATTGCATTATCTCAATCATCACCACCCAATTCATTATCACCGGCAGTTGATAAAACTTCAAATGTACCATCTGCTAATTCAAGGATAGAAACGTCGAATGTTCCACCACCAAGGTCAAATACCAATACTTTTTTCTCTTCTTCTGTTTTGTCTAATCCAAAACTTAATGCAGCAGCAGTTGGCTCGTTAATAATTCTCATGACTTCAAGACCGGCAATTTTACCAGCCAATTTTGTTGATTCACGTTGAGCATTATTGAAGTAAGCAGGAACAGTAATAACAGCTTTTTCTACTTTGTGACCAATTTTTTCTTCAGCATATTTTTTCAAATTGCTCAAGATCATTGCTGAAATTTCTTCAGGTTTATATTCTTTTCCGTTCGCTTTAACAGTTTGTTTAGTCCCCATTAATCTTTTAATTGAAGCAATTGTGTCAGGGTTTGTTTCAATTTGGTTTTTAGCATTATCCCCAACAATAGTTTCGCCATCTTTAAACGAAACAACTGAAGGAGTTGTTCTTTTTCCATTTAAGTTTTCTAGTACTACAGGAGTTCCATTATCCACAATTGAAACAACTGAGTTTGTGGTACCTAGATCAATACCAATAATAACTTCTTTTGCCATAATTATTTTCCTTTCGTCCGGTTTCTTTTTTTGTTTTACATAACTATTTTACCACAAATTAGCACTCGAACTATTAAAGTGCTAATTTTTTTATTTATGACGTTTAGGTCTAAAAAACAGTGGAATATGTAAAAAGAATGCATAAGATATCATTCAAATTAATAAAGTTTTTTGAGAAATATTTAGCGATGTCGCTATAACTATGCTAAATTTCGCTGCCATAATTATTATTTTGTCAAGAATTAAATAAATTAGGTTTAAAAATAGCGGACTGAATGAAAAAAATATACTTAAAATATATACTATCTCAATAATTGGTGCTAAAACGAGTGAATATATTATTCCAGTAATGTTAATAAAATTATTCATTTTAATTGTTCACACTACCATATATAAATAAAGAATAATAATAAACAATATATAACGTAATACCTTATTTATTTTTCACTTTGTGAATATTTTATTAGTGATTAATATTACAAGCGTAATTGAATATGAAAGCAAAAAAGTGATCGAAATTATGTTGTTAAAATCAATAGCGAAAATTATTAAGGCGCTAAAAACCAATGCACTTCAATTTTTCTTGGGAAAAAGCATCAAAAACACATGCATAATAAATGCTCTCAAAGCGGGTACCGGATTATTGATAATGGTAAGGTAGTAAAAAATTAATATTAAACAAAAATATTTAATACTATTGCTAACTCATTTATTTCTAATTTTGGCGATTAATTTATTCGATATTTTAAATAGGATTTCAAAATGTAAACCCGAAATAACCAGCAAATGTATTATGTTAATTTTGATTGCATTAGCAATCACATCTTGAGAATCATTATTTATCCCAAAAAGTATTAATTTTCAATATTTTTTAAAATAGTCACCGCCGCTCGCTGAATAATTTTCAATAAAAGCATCGATTGAATAATCAGGATTTTTAATGGTTTTAATATAACCTTTTTTAATAAAATATTGAATATTATTACTTAAAGCAAAATAATTTTTACTATCAGTTTTTTCAATAAACGCATCGATTTCGACAATATCTCCGACATAAACTCGATTAGGTGTTGTGTATTTATTTAAGTAAATTAATAAGTTGTTGTTATTGACGTTGATGATTGCGTATTTATTTGATGTTTTAGCAATTCGGCCTTTGATATTGTATTCAATACCACTGATATAAACATTGGGTTTTCTTAAGAGATATAAAAATATGTAACAGAGTATTAAAATTAATGCTATTCAAGTTTGTTTAGGTCATAAAAAACCGAAAAATAATGTATAAATTATTGAAAAAAATATTCAAAAGTATTGAGTTTCAATAGGTATTGCCGATAAATGTAAAACAATAGGAAAAAACATTAAAAAAATTAAAGAATTAAAATTTTTCTTAATTTTTTTAATGTTTCTGGTCCAATTCCTTTTAATTGTCCTAATTTTGTCCAAGTTGTTTTGTTATTTGTTTTTCTGTATTTTAACAATTTGCTAGCAATACTTTTTTTAATACCATATCTGGATAATTGAGTTGATTTATTCAATAATTTTCAGTCAAGAAACGGGCCTTTTTCAATATCATATTCAATAAATATACTCATATTTTTATTGATAGACAAACCGATGTCTATTTCTTTTAAATTTGCGTTTGATAAGGGTTGTGCTTGTTTGATGACATCAAATAATTTATCTCCTTTTTTAGCTATATATTCACCTTTATTTAGCACAGCACCTTCAATTTTAATTTTAAATTCTTTTGGCGTTTCTTTAGGTTTTATATAACTCTCTTTCTTATCAATTACCAAAGAAGTAGTAACCCCAAACACCATTATAGGTACGAGCGTACCCAGAGTTCAAATCTTTCACTTTTTCATGCCTAATAAAAATGTTTTTTATCCATAATGGCAAAAAACGGAAAAAATTAATATTTTTATTGATTTTTTTTAATGCACAATTATTGAAATAAAAAATTCAAGTTTAACTTTAAATTAAACCTGAATTTTTATTATAAGTAATGTGGGTTAATTAGTATCCTTCATTTGAAGATTTACCTTCAACAATAGCGATTGAACGGCTAGTTCCGAATCTATTTGCTCCGGCTTCAACCATTTTAATCATATCTTCTTTGTTGCTAATGCCACCGGCCGCTTTAATTAATAAAGCGTCGCCAGCAATTGCCTTCATTATTTGAACATCTTCTAAAGAAGCACCTCTTGAAGCAAAACCAGTAGAAGTTTTAATAAATTCGGCACCTGATTTCATAACAATTCTTGTCACTTCTTCGATTTCTTCCTTAGTTAATAGAGCTGTTTCAACAATAACTTTTAAAACATTGTTAGGTAAAGCAGCTTTAACAGTTTTAATATCTTCTAAAACGTAAGCATAATCACCTTCTTTCATTTTTCCGATATTAATAACCATATCGATTTCATCAGCTCCTGCCTTAACTGCTTCAGCAGCTTCAAAAACTTTAACATGAGATAGAGTAGCTCCTAAAGGGAAACCGATTACTGATGTGATGCCCACTCCACTATTAGCTAATTTTGCTTTTGCGTAAGGAACTCATGAAGCATTAACACATACAGTTTTAAATTTGTATTGAATTGCTTCGTTTAATAGTTTATCGATTTCTTTTGTTGTTGCGTCAGCTTTTAAATATGTGTGGTCAATCATTTGGTTGTAGTTTGTCATATTTTCTCCTATCCTAGTTTTGCAATAATTATTTTGTTTTCAACTTCTTTATCATTGAATTTATAAGCACTAGCTAACTCATCGACTAGTTTTAAGTCAATTGGATTTGATGAGTATAGAGTGAATAAAGTGTCACCTTTTTGCACTTTTTCATTAGTTTTTTTATTCAATGTGATTCCAGCTTCAAAGTCGATTGAGTCTTCTTTTTTAGCACGTCCGGCACCTAGTTTCATTGCCACAATACCGAATGTTAAAGAATCAAAAATTTCTAAATAACCATCTTGGGTTGCTTTAATTTCGTGTTTGTATTTTGGATTTCAAAATTCCGCTTCTTTCATTAAGATATCAGCATCACCACCTTGAACTCTTACCATTTCAATAAATTTGTCCAATGCCTTACCATTATTCATTACTTCGATAACTCTTTGTTTTGCTCTATCGTAATCAGTTTCTAATTTAGATTGCAATAAGATTGTTGAACAAGACGAAATAACTAGCTCATTAAAATCTTGTGGGCCTTTACCTTGTAGGGTTCAAATTGCTTCTAAAACTTCGTTTTTGTTACCGATTTCTCTACCGATTGGACGGTTCATGTTGGTGATTTCAGCACGAACATCAACGTTCAATGATTTACCGATTTCAATCATTGTATTCGCTAATTCAATAGCTTCTTCTTCATTTTTCATAAATGCACCATTACCGCATTTAACATCCAACAAAATAGCATCCGAACCAGTTGCTAATTTTTTAGACATAATTGAAGAAGCGATTAAAGGAATTGACTGAACACAGTTAACAACATCTCTTAGTGCATATAATTTCTTGTCAGCAGGCACTAATTGTCCTGTTTGACCTATAATTGCAATTTTGTGTTTTTTAACTTGCTCGATAAATTCACTTTCACTTAAAGCAAATCTAAATCCAGGAATAGATTCAAGTTTATCTAATGTTCCACCTGTGTGGCCTAATCCTCTACCTGACATTTTAGCAACAGGAGCTCCTAGAGCTGCAACTATTGGTGCCACAGCTAAAGTTGTTTTATCTCCAACACCACCTGTTGAGTGTTTATCAACTTTAATACCTGGAATTGAACTTAAATCAATCACATCACCTGAGTGCATCATTGTTTTAGTGAATTGAGCAATTTCTTCTTTAGTCATTCCATTAAACATAACAGCCATAATAAAGGCCGACATTTGGTAATCAGGTGTATCGCCTGATACGTAGGTTGAAATTAAGTGATGAATTTCTTCTTTAGTTAATTCTTTGTTTAGTCTTTTTTTCTCAATTAAATCAACAATTCTCATTATTTAACTGCTCCTAAAGCAACTTTCATCATGTTTGTAAATGCAGTTTGTCTTTCTTCAGGTGTAGTTTCTTCTTGAGTAGCAATATTATCTGATACTGTCAATAAACATGCTGCATTTTTGCCTAATTTTTCGGCATTTGTGAATAATGCTAAAGATTCCATTTCAACACAAATAGCTTGTGTTTCATCAATTCTTTCTTGAAGTGTTTGAACTGAATAGAATACATCTGATGAGTGAACTCTTCCTTCAATTAGTTTGATATCTTGTGCTTTAGCTGATTCTTTTAATCTTTCGTTTAATTCGGCAGAAGGCATTGAAACGTTTGATTCAAATTCTTTTCCTAAAACTAATCTTCTAAAGTGAGAACTATCAGCTACTGCTTCAGTAGCTAAAACTGTATCGTAAAGTTTTAATTCTGGAATATAAGATCCAGTAGAACCAATTCTAATAATTGAGTCTACATCATAGAATGCGAATAATTCGTAGCTGTAGATACCGATAGAAGGACATCCCATCCCTGAACCAGCGATTGAAACATCTTTTCCGTTGTATTTACCTGTGTAAATAAACATGTTTCTTACTGTGTTTACTAATTTAGCATCTTCTAAAAAAGTTTCAGCAATAAATTTTGCTCTTAATGGGTCTCCTGGCATTAAAACTGTTTTGGCAATTTCGCCTTTTTTTGCGTGAATATGTGGGGTCATTTTATCTCCTTTTTTTTAAAAATCAAAATTCTTGAAAGTTCGTGAAATCTGATAACGTGCGATTTATGTATACTAGCTTTCTTTATATAAATATATAAGTAAAACTTACGAGTAAATTTTACCATATTTTCTTCATTTTTCACTGATGTTTATTGCCTTACATTGTTGAAAATTTTGATAAAAATGGAACATCAGTTAAATTTGATGTTCCATATTTATCTTAGTTATAAAACCGTAATGTGCTAAATTTTAAAGGGTGATTAATGTGATGCCTGATCAATATGTGTTGCTGCATAATCAATATTTTTTATGAATAGCTCAAGTTGTTCATCGGTAAGTTGCATTCCATTTGCAGTAACTTCATCAAGCATACTTTGAAAAGCATTGACATAATTTTCAACATTTTCAAGTCAACTGTATTTTTTTCTAAATTCCTCAATTTTTTTCTAGCTTTTGAGTTGTTGTCTTCTTTATTACATGCAATTGTTGCTAATGGTGTTATTGCGGTAGCTAAAACAGGTAATGAATAAAACATTAATTTTTTTAATTTCATATTTTTATCTCCTAAATAAAATACACTTGCGACACTTTGTTTTGAATTATCAGAATGTCACATGTATATTTTATTTTTTTATTTTTTTGCAAGAAAGTCAACAAAACTATTAACAAGATGTGAAATAAAAAAACAAAAGTTCCACTTTTTTCGAATTTGTAAATGGGAACTTTTGTTTTTTATTTCGCTTTGTTTTTACTGATGTTTATTGCCTTACATTGTTGAAAATTTTGATAAAAAATGGAACATCAGTTAAGTTTGATGTTCCATATTTATGCTATTGTAATAATTTATCAAACACTTTTGAAATATCATCAATACTTTTTGTAATTAGATAGCTTGTTCTTTACGCCACTTTTGCTTAATTTCTTCAAATAGGTGTTGAAGTTAACAAACGTTTCTTGATTACCTTTAACAAAACTGTGTTTTTCGCCAAATTACTTAATTTTCAGCTATTTTTTTGTTATTGCCTTCTTTGTTCCAAGAGACTATAACTAAATGAGTTTTAATAGTAGTTAAAGTCCACAATGATTAAAACACTATTCTTTTTGATTCGGTAATTTAATTTACTTCTTTTATTGTCTGTGCGAATTAATTGATGCACTATTTTGTGCTAGATATGAATTGAATTTATTTTTAAATTCAACTGCATTTTCCAAAAAATACACTGTTGGAAAAATAGTATTTTTAAATTTGATAAGCAATCTTGAGAACGGTTTAACATCTATTTGTTTTACATCGTTTAAAGAATATGTTTTTTGTCCGAAAGCCTTACCAACTATTATGCTTTTTTCATCCATTTTTATGCTTATTTTTCCGGTCGCATATGCCAAAAAATCAAATAAGGAAAGTAAAAGTGGTATTAATCCTGCAATGATAAAAATAGCACTTATCACTAAAATAAATATTCTAAAATCAGCGACTGTTTCAGGATCCCTAAAAATATCATATATTTTCATTGCTAATCCTGAAGTCAAATATGCTCATTTTGTTTGAGTTTTAGAAACAAAAATAGAACCAACCACAATAAATATAGTTGAAATAATAAGTGAAATAGATATTGAAATAATATAATTTGTTTGTTTAAGTTTGCCTTTATACATAATTTATGTCCTCATTTTTTTATTTTGTATGACCAAGATTAATAATTTAATATCAGTCATCATTATTTTATTTTTTTTTTTTTTTTGCAAGAAAATCGCAAAAATTATTAACAAGATCATGTCGTGAAATAAAAAACAAAAGTTCTTATCTGTCAAATTCAAAAAGTGGAACTTTTGCTTTTTATTTCACAAAGAAAATCACCAAAATTATTAACAAGATCAATGTCTTTTTTTCGTTATAATTAATAAGAAAACTATGTTTGATAATAAACACAAAACATTAAGCAAAATGGCTTAAAGTGTGTTAGTTTTTCCCCCAAAATTTATTAATATCTATTTAATTTATAAATTTAAATAAAAAATTAATGTAGTATTTACTAGATTATAGACAAATGTCGGAAAAGAGGAATTATGAAAAAGAAACCTATTGTGTTTAGTGACGTTGACGGCACAATTTACACAAGCAACGGTTATGTGTCAATTTATAATTTAAACATAATTAAGCAAAACGAGTTAAGTTTTAACATTGCAACAGGTAATCCTATTTGTCCAAAAATGTTTAAGCTGGCAAAATTAGTTAATGCCGATTACATCATCGGTTCTAGTGGTGTTCAGATCTATGATTTTAAACACTATAAATTCGTTCGTGAAGAATTTATTAAAGAGAGCGAAGTTAAAAAGATTTTTGACTTATTTAGAGAGAAAAAAGTTTCTGCTGCTGGTTGAAGTTCAGATGCATTCTACATTTTCAAAGATGAAGATAAAGAATTTTTAAACCGTATTTACTTTAAATACGAAAACTTCGACCAATTTGAGTTATACGAGGGACAAGAAATTAAAAATGTTTCAAAAATCGAAGTTTATTTCGAAACCACAGAAAATGTTGATGAGTTAATTGACGTTCTAAAAAATTATGATGTTAAATTAATTAAAACTCATATGAACCTAGAAATTTTACCTCGTGGTGCTTCTAAAGGTAAAGCAATCACATGAATGATTCAAAACATTTTTAAACAATACACAACTGATGACGTAATGGTAATCGGAGATAGTGAAAACGATTTCTCGATGTTCAAACGTTTCAATTATTCATACGCAATGGATAATTCAAAAGATTTTGTTAAAGAAAAAGCAAAATATGTGACAAGATCAGTGCAAGAGCACGGTTTAGGAATTGCTATTCTAGACTATATTTCAAGATTGAATGGCGAAAACGAAAAATAAATTTATCAAGGAGGTAAAATGGCTAGATTTATTGATGAAATAAAAATACAGCTTATCGCCGGAAAGGGTGGCGACGGAATGATTTCTTTTCGTCGTGAAGCACATGTAGATAAAGGTGGTCCTGACGGCGGCGATGGTGGTCGTGGCGGAAACATTTATTTCGTTGGTGATTTAGGTAAAAATACCCTCTTATCTCTTTATGGTAATAAAAAAATCACCGCCGATGATGGTGTTAACGGAGGCCCTAAAAACCTTTATGGTGCTGCCGGTAAAGATAAATATATTCCCGTTCCTATTGGTACAGTGGTTTATCGTGACGGCAAAGTAGTTGCTGATATTATTGAACCAAAAGAATACTTAGTTGCCAAAGGTGGGCAAGGTGGCCGTGGAAACATGAAATTTAAATCTCCACGTAACACTGCCCCAAGAATTAGTGAAAACGGAACAAAAGGCGAAAAATACGATGCACATATCGTTTTAAAAATTATGTCTGATGTTGGTGTGGTTGGTAAACCATCGGCCGGTAAATCAACATTACTAAGTGCTTTGTCGAATGCTAAAGCCAAAGTGGCTGAGTATGAATTTACAACTTTAGTGCCTCAGCTTGGTATGGTTAAATATTACGATAATTCATTCGTAATTGCTGACTTACCTGGACTTATTAAAGGTGCTTCACAAGGAAAAGGATTGGGAATTCAATTTTTAAAACATATTGAAAGATGTCGTGTTATAGCGCATATTATTGACTTTGGTAGTGAATATAAAGACCCAATTGCCGATTTTGAAGTTATTAAAGATGAACTAAAAAACTACAGTTTAAACTTGGAGAAAAAAGACCAATTAGTAATTGCTAATAAATCTGATTTACCGGATTTTGAACAAAATTTGAGTAAATTTAAACAAAAATACCCTGAAATTAAAATTGTATCTATCTCTGCTTTAACAAGCGAAAATCTGGATGAAGTAAAGAAAGAATTATTCAATTTGATTGAAATCAATAAGTTAAAACCTGTTGAAGAGATTGAAGAAGATTCAGTTGTAGAAATTATGCTTGAAGAAGAATACAAAGTCATAAAACCATATGAAGGTTTTTACGAAATTAGTGGACCTAAAATTAAACATCTATACGAAAAAATTCCGTTGGTTAGTTATGATAACTTATTAAGATTCAATAATATATTGAAAAAAATCGGCGTTTGAGACGACTTAATCAAAAAAGGCATTCAACCTGGTGACACAGTAAGAATTTTCGAATACGAATTCGAATGAGATGGTGATTATTAAACAACGCGTTCGACATACTAAAAATAAACCCTTGTTTTCATGCTTCGGGTTTATTTTTTGTCCTATTTTAAGGTGGTTTATTTTATATAATAATAAGTATGAGAAATAAAAAAATTTTAAAATTAATAAGTCTCCCAATTTCTGCAAGTTTTTTCCCGATCGCACTATTTACCGCATCATGTACGAAACAAAAAACTAAACAAGATAGCAATGAAAATACAGAAAAAAATGCAATTGAGAAACAAGAAGTAAAAGATAAACAAAAAGATAATACAAATCAAAATTCAACAAATAATACTGTTGTCGAAAACAATAATGAAGGAAAAACCAACATCAATAACGAAGAAAAAAATGATTCGACAACAAATATAATAGCAAAAGACCACTTAGTTGCTCCGACACCGGCTGAGTTAGACTTAATTAGTAACAATGTACAATTAATTGACCCAATTGAACAAAACAATGATTTTCTTGTTGAAGATGACGAAGTCGAAAATACTAGTGAACCTTCATATGTGTCTTTATTTAGACATAAAACCAATCAACAAATATATGTAAATATCAATGAATTTTTCACAAATGTTCCAGGTTATTTCAGTGTTACGGCACTTAAAGAAATCAAATCAAATAAACCATCAATAATTTCATACAAAGTTAATGATAGTGATGACTTAATTTTTGATGCTGAACAAGAAAAAATTACCTACACATCAGAAAATTCTTTTATTATTAACGATCAAAGCGAAACTCCCGACCCACAATACAATTCTCATCTAAATGAAAGTGAAAATGTCTATCAATACAACCGTGTCGAAGAAAGCGATTCCTTAGATATTAACCTTAAAAAATATAACTTCGATATTATTGTCAAAGACAATTTTGTATATATTCCTTTAGCAATATTTAACTTATTCTTTATGTCAAACGGCTACAATAATATTCAATATAATAACGATAAATTATTAATTTTGAGCTATGAGCTAAGTAGAACTACCGACACAGATAGCTTAGATCGAGAAATAGAAACTTTATACTCTGGTAACAAAAATGTTACAGGAGCACAACGTCGTGAAAATTATGATTTTCTAGCATTATTATTTGATAATTTCTATGGATTAAACAACGAATTATACAAACGCAACGGAAATGCTATTGATTTTTATTCTTTCGCTAAGACGACTAATTTAGAAAATGAATTATTATCAACAACGCCAAGTAAATATTATTCTGCGTATAAAAAATTGTGGGGAGTATATTTAAACGAAGCACACTCGAGAATAATCTCCAAATCTTATGCGCAAACAAATGAAAAATATGTACCTAATAATGTCGATACTTCGGCTAAAAGTAAAGAATATGATAAATTGGCAAATAAATTATACGAATTAAAATATGGTGTTGATGGCGAAAACGAAACCGAAATAGACCCAAATAAGTTATTCCAAGTAGAAAATGACACAGCGAGAATAACTATCGACTCATTCAATTTGGAAATTGAACCAAGTAGAGTAAATGCAAATGATTTATGGAAATATGATACATTTTTCTTTATGTTAAAAGCAATGGAACAAATCAAAGATTACAACAACAAAAATAACAATGTAATCAAAAACATAGTTCTTGATATATCACAAAACGGCGGTGGATCGCCCTTGTCTGCTCAACAACTTTTAGGATTCTTAACCAATAGCGAGAAAAAAATTAAACAAGTTATTATGGATAAAATGTCGAAAGTTCTATATGACATCGAGTATTTAGTCGATACGAACAATGATGGTACATTTGATCAAAATGACGGTTATGCAAATCTATATAACTGATACGTTTTAACTAGCGGAATAACTTTTAGTGCAGCTAATATGTTTGCTCATGTTGTTAAAACCAATAATCTTGCAACATTAATCGGTCAAAAAACTGCTGGTGGTATGTATTCAATATTGCCAACCGTGTTACCTGACGGAACAAATGTTGATATTTCTTCGGCCAATGCATACGCAGGAAAAAGCAATGAGGCATTCGAAACCTTAGACGAATTCCCTAATACCGAAGACGGTGTGGAACCAGACATTACCTTAAGTTACGAACATTTTTATAATGGCAATATATTAAAACACATCAAACAAAACGACCGACAATAAATTTGAACACATAAAAAACTTGAATCATTGCGATTCAGGTTTTTTTCTTATTATTGATTTTGCCTTAAACTGATAATTTTTTTAAAATAATCAATCATGCTTAAGCACTATTATATAAACCTTGAACCATCCCTTTGAATTGAAAAAGTTTGTTTGTTAATGCTAGTCAATACCATATGAAGTGGTGAATAATATTCATATAAAATTCTAATTAGTAATATTAATTGATTACATTTTTATATTTATAAATCCTTTTAGATAACAAAAAAACACCTACAAAGGTGTTTTAATTAATCTATAAATTTTGATTTATACAATTTAGCTTGCTCTTTAATTGATTCAAATTCTTCATCAGATGCCAGAACAAAATGTTTATCAGTAACTTTTTGTCATTTTGGTTGATGTTCTTCATCATAATCGTGAATACTTGGGTCATAAATTTTACCGACCAATGAACCTTTTTCGGCTTCAATTGAAGGAACAGCATCCAATAAACTTTGAGTATATGGGTGATGTGGATTATGGATAACTGATTTAGTCGGTCCAACTTCAAGTAAAGTACCTTTATTAATAACTGCAATCCGGTCAGAAATATATTCAACCATTCGTAAATCGTGAGCAATAAAGATAATAGTTAAATTATATTTTTCTTTTAGCTCTTTAAAGATATTAATAACTTGCGCTTGAATTGAAACGTCAAGTGCGGAAATAGGTTCGTCGGCAATTAAAATTTGTGGTTGTAAAACAACAGCACGACAAATTCCCACACGTTGTTGTTGCCCACCAGAAAACTCTAATGGATATCTATTTAGCACAGTTTCATCTAAACCAACTTGATTTAAAATATCAACAATTAATTTACGTTTATATTGCTTTTCGCTCAATTTATTTTCTGCATCACGAATTTCTCTTCGTGATTCTAAATAATTTATTAATGATTCATATTGTTCATTATTGAGTTTAATACTTAAATTATTAAGTTTTTGTTTAGTATCTTCGTAAACAAATTTATACAAACTTTCGGCACTTTCTCAGTTATTTCTAATATCTGATCACACATCTTTAGAAAGGGCAAGATCAGGATTGATCTCACTGATTTTTTTGTTTAATTCAACATATGTTTCAGTATCAACATTAGTCAAATAAATATATCTTGAATTTTTTAAATTTGTTAAACCTTCACCAACTACAGTTTCCACATTTTTAAATGGGTTTAATGAGTTAGTTGGATCTTGGAAAATCATTTGGACTTTATTAACCATAAAGTTAATAATGTCTCTACCTTTTTTTGACCATTTAAAAATTTTATCTCTGTTTTTTGGTATCACACGATCTAAGATTTTAATTTGACCAAATGCGTGTGGAGTTAAGCCGATAATTGCTCTTCCGGCAGTGGTTTTACCCGAACCTGATTCACCAACTAAACCTAAAACTTCACCTTGATAAATATTTAGGTTTAAATCTTTTAGCGCGTAAAAGGTATTGGCACCATAACCATAAGTTACATCCATATTTCTAATTTGCACAATCGCTTCTTTATCAACAGAATTCAACATTTCCTCAGTGCCGGGTCTTATTGCGCGGTAAAGTTTTTTACCACCACGAGTGGTCTCAACGTAATATTTTTTTTCTTCCATTATGACTCCTCGTTTTGTTGTTGTTTTTGGGCGATTTCGAGTGCTTGTTGTTTTTTAATTTCGTCAACTTTTGCATTATGTTCTTGTGCTTTGTTTAAATCGTTGATGTAATCTTCATGTGCTACAAAAATATTTTCGCCGTGAATCAATTTCAAACGATCAAAGTAACGTTTTCAAAGATTTTGAATGATTTTAGGTGGCTCATAAAATGGTGCATTTTCGTCCAACAAACTAGATTTAACATAGTGAGTTGGTGATACATAATAAAAGTTTGCTTCTTCTTCTAAATCAATTTTTAATGCGTAATCATTACGAACTGCAAACGCATCTCCTTTGATGTTATTTAGAGATGAAGGCACAGCACCTTTAATCACATTTAAACGTTCATCATTATTGTAATCAGGCATTGAAGAAATCAATCCCCATGTGTATGGATGTTGTGGGTGCATTAGCACTTCTTCACGAGTTCCTGATTCAACAATTTGTCCTGCATACATAATGTTGATAAATTCAGATATAGATGCAACAACTCCTAAATCGTGGGTAATGAAAGCTACTGCGATTTTGAATGTTGATTGAAGCTCTCTTATGATGTCTAAAACTAGAGCCTGCACTGTTGGGTCAAGAGCGGTCGTTGGTTCATCCATTACTAATATTTTCGGTTTAAGACTAACAATTGCCGCAATAGCAATACGTTGAATCATTCCACCTGAAAGTTCATGCGGATAAAGTTTCATAACTTTTTCTGGATTGTTAATTTTGGCTAATTGTAGATATTTAATTGCTTCTTGAACCGCTTCTTTTTTAGTTTTAACAATTCCGTTAATTAACATTCCTTCGGTAATTTGATTACCTACTTTCATCGTAGGGTCTAATATTGACATCGGATTTTGGAAAACAGCACTAACTACCCGACCTCTTAATTTTGATTTCTCTCAGTTATATAAGTTGAAATTATGAACTTCTAAGCCATATAGCTTCACAGTTCCTGATTCAACAATTGAGTTATTTCCAGTCAATCCGTATAACAGCGAAGTAATTACTGATTTACCAGAACCAGATTCGCCAATTATTGAGTGTATTTTTCCTTCATATATTTTGAAACTAGGACCTCTTAAAACAAGGTTTTTTTCTTTAGGGTTAGCTGGGTTTTTAAAAGTTAAATAAATGTCTTCAATTTCGGCTGCCACTTTAAGATCTTCACCTAAAACGTGTTCAATACGTGCTGAATCAAAATATGATTGTAAGTCAATATTTGATTGGAATTTTTTGCCTCAGCGAAAAATTCTACTAATTCCGTGACCAATATTTTTTCAAAAATCAGCCACATCTTTTCAAAAGCCTTTATTTTTTTCTTTCCGCACTTCTAAAAGATTAAGTGGGTGTGGTTTTGCTAATTTTTTTATAACTTGTGGATAAAGTTTACTGTAGGGTGCTGGATTTAATTCGCGTTCTGTTTTCAATGTTGTTTGCATTGTTGAAGCATAGTATTCAATTTTTTTATCATAGGATAGATCATTTCAATTCTTGGGTTTATTCATAATTCTCCTATCTTTGTCTTAACAATGAATCTTGAATACTTGCGGCAATTAATTGAATTGATGTTGTTAATAGCACAAGCACCATCGAAGGCAACAGCACATAGCGTGGATAAGCCGTAAATACTTTTGAACCTTCGGAAATCAAGTTACCTAATGTTGGAATATCAATACTCAAACCAATAAACGCTAATGATGTTTCTGAAAGAATAACACCAGGAATATGGAAAACAATTTCGGTAACTAATAAAGGAATAACAACAGGTAAATAATTAAGCAGTATTTTTCATGTTGGTGTTCCTAGAATGCCCGAAGCCGAAACTCACTCAAATGTTTTTGCTCTCAATACTTGTGAACGCATTTGGTTAGCGATACCCGTCCATGAAGTAAAAGTTAGGGCAAAGACCATAACTCAAAATGTTGGCCGTCAAACAATAGTAATAACAATCAAAATAATTATTGAAGGCACGTTTGAAATTACTTTAATAACATAGGTCATAATTGTGTCAAAAATTCGAAAATGACCCATCGTAATTCCAATCAGTAAACCGACAAAAACTTGAATTACAGCCGTAACTAAAGCTAGTGCTAGTGAATATCTTAAACCTCATCAAAGACGAGCAAATAAATCACGTCCTAGTGCGTCAGTACCGAAAATGTAATCAGCCGATTCGAAAAAGTTGTGATATCTGTCATTAATACTCAATTTATCAGGATCTTTTGTGAAAAAAGGAATAAATACTGCGCTAAGTACAATTACCATAAATAACACAAATCCGAAAACTCCGGCAAAAGATCTAGAAAAACGATAGAAGAAATCTATTCATTTGTTTTGTTGTTTTTTAACATTGTTTGATTCATGAAATTCTAATAAATTCCCTAATAATTCTCATTTTTTGTAATTTAAAGGTTGCACAAAACGATTCGGTGCTAAATTTTTACCGTGTTCGTTATTTGGCGAAGTCTTATTTCTGTATGCTCAAATTGCCATATTGTGTCCTTTCTATTTACTTCTTCTAACACGTGGGTCAATTGCTTTATATAGCAAGTCACGGCATGTGTATGAAAGTATTGTAATTAATGAGAATAATGTAACCATAAATAAAATAATATTATAGTCTTTTGAAGTAATGGCGTTCAATAATAAACCACCACTACCAGTGATAAAGAATATTTGTTCAACAAATAAACTTCCAATAAAACTTCCGAAGATTACCACTGGGAAAAAGGTAGCAATCGGGAATAAAGAAGGTTTAAGTGCGTGTGTTCAAACGAATCTTGATTTTGATAAACCTTTTAAATAGGCGAATTTTGCGTGTTGTGAATTTAATTCTCTATTTAGCTCTGTTCTAATATATTTAATATAAACGATAATCGAACCTAACGAAAGTGCCAATCCAGGCAATAGATAGGTTGCTAAATCAGTTTCAACATATAAATAAGGTATTTTAACTGTTCTTCCTAATAATAATAACCATAGAGCGAAAACCAATGAAGGTATTGATGAAAATATCGAAACTATCACGGTTGCAATATGATCTGGTAACTTATCGGGATTCATACCGACATAGACGCCGACAGGAATTCCAATCACAAGTGTTAACATAACCGAGAAAATACCAATTAAGAATGATTTATAGAATCTAATTCACACAAAATCATTGATATTTTGGCCTGGAAAGACTGAAAGCGATACACCGAAATTGCCGACTAAAATATTTCTTAAATAGATAAAATATTGTTCAACTAGTGGTTTATCTAATCCGTAGGTCGCCTCAACAGCTTTTCGTGAAGATTCATCCAGTCCTAATGTTAATGATGTAGAACCGGGAATTGATTTAATTAAAAAGAATGTAATTGTGATAACAATTCAAGCGATTGTTAAAAATTCAAAGACAATAATTAGAAATCTCAATAGAAATTTAATTAAAGGAGATTTAATATTGAACGTCATCGCAAGCTTAGAAATATTAGGCTTGATTTTGTTGTTAAAATCAACATATGATGGTCTTTGAACATATGCTTTGTTAGTTAAATCAAGTTCTGATTCACTAACAATATTATTTGTCGTTTTTTGTTCCATTTTTCCTCCTTTACTTAATTATTTTTGGCAATGTTGCTGATGGTGGGTTAGAAACATCATAAGCATATTGCAACGAGTAACTATATAAACTCGAAGTACCATTCACCCTTGAAACTTCTCAATAAGTATCAACTTCCATTAAAGGAATAACAGGGGCAGTTTCTCTAACTATTTTTTCAAAACCAGCTATTACAGCAAACGCTATAACTTCGGTTCAACCGTCTTTTTTCTCTTCGGGTGTAAATTGTGAAGTGAAAAATCTAAGGTGTCTTTCAGTATAATCATTGATATTTTCGCCATTTTTTACAACTGATAGGTCAACTATCTTATCTCAAACATCCGGACCACCTGGCTTAGTACCTAAAATTCTCAATCTTTGTTTTAATTCATTTATTTGTTTTGCTTTAACCGGATCATTAATAACAAGATTATTGTTTTCATCACGTGAATATCCTAATGATCTGAAATATTCATCATATGTTCATGAACCTGAAGGGTTATTTCTAAAACCTGTTGTTTTTTGACTTTTGGAGTCAATACCATCTGATTTTAGAAACACTCTGATATATGAATAAATATCACTACCAAAGGCATCGAAGTTACGGTAAATTAAGTCATATTTACCAGTAGTTCTTCAATCTTCATAAACGTTTTCCGGTAAGTTTTTGATGTCAATTTGTACATAGTCACCAAATGCTTTTTTCATGAAATCACGCAAAGCAATTCCGGCATTTTTTTGCTCGTCAGTTGAGTTAGAAATAAAATTCAATGTAACATTTTTTAGGTTTGGATGTTCTTTTTTAAACTCATCCAAAAATGCACGAGCAACATCTAAATGATAACCTTTATCGGTACGATCGACAGTCTCGAATTTCATTGATTTAGATATATGATCAATGTGAGTGTAATTTTGTACAGGAATTGGAATTCCTCAAGATTTATCTTTAGCTTCTTCTTTTGCTTTTTTGTAAATATATTTATTTAAATAATTTTTATCGTTGTTTAACTCATCGCCCGAAGGGTATGAACCAAATTTGGTATACATATAGTCGTGTTCAAAACCAGATTCAACTGCATCACCAAAACTAGAAGATGCTTGACCAAAGGCTGTTCATGTAATAACGGGGAATGATGAAGATCACCCAACAATGTTTAATAATTCATTTCTATCAATTGCATAATAAATCGCATTTCTTAAATTTTGGTCATTAACGAAAGAATTTTTATTTGTTTCAGCGTCCAAGTTAAATGCTAAGGCAATAGTACCAAAACCGTTTGATTTATTCATATATGTACGATGTTCTTTATCTGTTCAATATTTTCATTGTAAAACAGGTGGAATTCTAGTGGCTGAAATATAGCCATCATCATACATTGCTGAGTTAATGTTTGGGTCATTTGAGAAATAAATTTTTATGTTATTAGAAATAGTTTTTGCAGCTGAATAATATTGATTATTTTTAGTTAATCTCACAAATCCTTGTGGACCTAAAACAAGTTCATCAATATTGAAAGGACCATTTGTTAAAAAGTTTTCTTT
Source organism: Mycoplasma sp. CSL7475-4 (assembly GCF_024834065.1). Taxonomy (GTDB): domain Bacteria; phylum Bacillota_I; class Bacilli_A; order Mycoplasmatales; family Metamycoplasmataceae; genus Mycoplasmopsis. The sequence continues at coordinate 79,429 of NZ_JANUYA010000003.1, read as the reverse complement.
TTTCAGCCCAAATTCTCTTATTCCACCAATTGACTCAACAAAACGTCTATTGATTGGCACTACAATTGATGTTATATCTTGATATGCGTTGTTTAAATTTGTTGGTTGGAAATCGTCATAGGCGATTCTTAAGGTAAATTCATCCAAGGCTAAAACTCTATTTTTAAAGTATTTTTTAGGCTCAATATGTTTAACAAAAGGATTATCAAGTGTTGTTTGGCCACTCGGCAATAAATTAGCGTATAACTTATTTACTGCATCTTGGTAAGGGATTGGGTCAAATTCATCATACGAAATAGACCCTAATTTATGTTTTAACTCATGTGATTGCTGCAAAATCTTTGTAAACTCATCCGAAATTGTTTGTTTAGGGTCAAAATATAGATACTTTTTAACTCTGGTAGGAATTCTTTGTGGTATTTCCTCCAGTTCTTTTTCGGTGTGCAAGTTTAGTGAATATTCAGGGTTAGGAAGCATCAAAATTGTTTCATCATCTTCTCAGTTAAAATCAGGTGAATATGGGATTGATGTTAAAACAGTTTTATTGTCTAAATTTCAGTACATTCTGCCTGAATAAAAACCAAAATTTAAAGCAGCTTCTTTAATTTTTGCAACAGCTTCTTCATCACCTTCAACTTGTGATGCTCAAGGTGAATAATCGAAATTGAAAACATCATATATTCATTTACCGTTTACTTGTTTTAAAGGTGGATAAGCAAAAGGATTTTTATATGCCACTTTGAATTTTTGAATGTATTCTTGTTGGGCTTGCAAAATCTCATTTGAAGCTCTGAATTTTCTTTGCAACATTGTTGTTTGTTTTTGTGATCCAGTTTCTAAGTCAAAAATATAGTGCATTGCGTCAATGTAATCTTCGGCAGTAACTAAATCGCCATTGCTTCATTTGCTTTGACCATCGTTAAGTATTACATTCATTGAAAGAAACTTATTACTTGGTGTAACAACTGCATTTACTGGTAAATAGTCTGTCAAACCAGTTCCGATATTACCGGGAGCTGAACCAAAATCATCCAATGAATAGAAACGACCCGAGTTTTCTGGGTTAGGATTATCGTTTAAAAACTTATCTAAAGTCCCATCTTCTTCTGTTTGATATGTTCCAAGACGGATATTTGGAATATTAGCTATTCTTTTTATTGCCTCGTTAGGTCCAGATTTTAAAGGTGATTCAACAATAGAAGGAAGAATTGTGTTTACTGATGGATATTTAATGTAGTTCAATGAGTTGATTGGGTTAGTAGCTAAACCAAAGTCATAATCTTTTTTGTACTCTAATTTAGTTTTTTGATTATGATCATCTTTTTTGTTATTGGTGCAAGCTACAACAACAAATGGTGTTGCGATAGGCAATAAACTCAATAATTTTCAATATTTTTTACTCATTTTCCCTCCTATTTTGTTCCGTTGAATTGGAAACCAACTTTTATAACTGATACTTTTTTACCATCAATATCTTTTCTATAAACAGATATTGGCGCTTGAGAGAAGGTTTTACCATTCTCTGATACACTTTCGTTGCTTCCTAAGTCAATATTTAATTTTTCACCTGCTTTATTTGCAAAGTAAATTTTGTACTCGTGTCCTGGTGTTAATAATTTGTTTGAATAATTTGACATAATAGCATAATCACTAACTCAGGCTGTAAATCCTGAACCGCTATGGTGTCCATTAGAATCAGTGTAGTCATAAACTTCATCTTTTAAGTAATGACGTGAGCTAGGATCTGATTCGTTATTCACATGTTGAGTTTTGTAATAGAACATATTACTACTGTTTTCTTTATTGATTTTTAGTGTTTTAACTTCTTTGGTTGATAGATCTTCGAAAACTAAATGATCAGCTTTATCAACAACGTCGTTGCTCAAGTAACCGAATAATGCCACAGCATCTTTATCTGTGTTTCTTCAAATGTTTGAAAGGTTTCTATCCCCAATTCCTTGGGCTTGAATGTAGTATTCTCAATAAGCTTGTGGACGATTTGTCACTGTTTTTCCAGTTAAATCTTTAATTCTAATTGTGTCATCGTGGATAGGTTGACCATTGTCATCGTATAGTTTAAATTTCAACATTTCTCTGTATCAACGGTCTTTAAATCAACCGTTATTGATTGATTTAAATTGACCGAAGTAGTTTGAAACTCTATTTGAATCTTCCGAAAATGCTTCAGAATTAACAAATGAACCTGGTTCAAAATCAGTACCTAATTTATCAGCACGTAATTTAGCTTCGGTATCCTCATTAATTTCGTAATTGATAATTGCGTTTTGTACATTTGTACGTTGTTCGCCAGTGAAATTAACTTTTAAGTTATTTCATTTATCAGTTGGAGTTCCATCGATCACATATTCTAAACCAGTATTTGACTCATTTACATTAGTTAAAAACGATGGTAGGTTTTTAAACTCTGTATTTGATGGAGAATAGGTAATTTGCAAGTTATCACGGTTAATAACTTCGGCAAATGAATATGTATAGTCAGAGAAGAATTCATTGAATCTTCTTTCAGTTTTGGTTTTGAAGTATTCTTCAACATCTGAAGTAGGTCTTGATTTTTTAGTGAAACCTTTAACTATTGAAAGCAAGATATCTTTCATACTGAAATTAGACTGACGGAAATTGAAATGTAATTGTGTTGAATACATTTGTGTTTTGTCGTCTAAAATCAACTCATCGAATAGCGACATATCATCTAAACTTACACCATTTTCAGTGGCAAAAGTTGAAAAAGTATCAAATAATTTTTTAACACTTATTTCTCAATTATGCTCATCGATTGAATCGGGATCGGCATTCACATCATTTGATTTATATAGTCCATATCCAAGATTTTTGTCAAAAATTCAGCCATATCTCAATGCATCATCAGTGTTTGCATTCACTTTTTCTTTAATTTTACCTAGTTGAATATCTTTAACTAACATTGCAAGTGGAGAACTTGTGAATCTTTCCATTATTTCATTAGCCATCACTTGTTTATCGTAAGAACCATCTTGGGCAAATAGAGCATTTAGTCTTTCTCTATCGCTTTTTGAAAGAGTGGTTGCAGTCGAAAGTGCTGATCTTAGTGTGTTTGCGAATCTATCAATATTGAATTTAGATTCAACATAGTCTATATCTCAGTTAACAACTTTTTTAACTGGGTCTAATTTTGCTCTAGTAGTATCTACACTTGAAAAACTAAAGAATTTATTGTAGTCGTTGAATGTAATATTGTGTCCAAAACGTTTTATTCCATTTTCGTCTGTTGAATAGAATGAATTAAATAAAGATATTGCGGCGTCTTTTGCCAAAATGTTGTCATTAATTTTAACGGCACTCATTTCTCAAAACGCAGGGTAATCTTTGGCTCTTGGGTTTTCGTTAACAACTTCACCACTTGAGTTAACCATTATATAAACATGTTTTCTTAAGTCATGCCCAACCATTTCTTTCATGTATGGACTGAATCAATTCATATATGGAAGTTGGTTTAACTGTTTTAAGATTTGCGGACTAAAACTGTCTGCTAAGAACCCAGTGGTTAGTGATTGAGAAAGTTTGATATTTGGTAAATAAATTTCATCTGGTGAAAGTCATAACGCTTGTTTTCCACCTGCTGAAACCATTGAATAATTACGTCCGTCTCCAAGATACATAGCAATCATGATGTCAGCAAATGTTACACTCGATTTATCTTTTTCTCTTCCTGTTTCATCATCTTCAATAAATGGGTTAACATAGAATATTTCTTGATCAATTGGTGTTGAAAATCTTACTTTTCTCACTGCTTGTCTTGAATCATTAATATCGTAAAGCAATTCACCATCAGTTGAATAATATTTCGCAAAGAAATAACCTGGTCTTAATCATCCGGTTTCTCTTTTTCTAGAATGGATGTGGTCTAAGTAAGGTTTTAACAATACATTATTGTAGTTTTTGTCAACTTCGGGGAAGATTTCACTATAGCTAGGGTAAGCAATTTGAGTTTTAGGTGTCAATGAAGTATTGGTTGTCGCAAAGTCTCATCCGTTAATTGAGAAATCTTTAACAATTAAGGCTTTAATTGTATTTGATGCATCAGTAATTTTTTTGTTTACAAACTCTAATGCAGCATTATAAGTTTGATTTGCTCTTCTTCTTTGTTGATAATATGGATTGACATTTAAGTCGGTGCTTGATAAATCAATACCAGTTGGAACATTCACAATTGGAGTTCCATCAGCATTAAAGACTAACACTTTATTAATTGTGGTGTAATCACCAGTAGCTTCGTTTCTGATACCTTCAACGATTTTAGGAACAACTTCACCTTTGTAAATTTCAAATTGAATATCGTTGCCTAATCCATCTTTTGCAATTCCTTTTAACATATCTAAAGAAGCTTTTTTGAATGATCAGGTGCCATCAGCGTTTTGTGTCATGTATTTTACAGGGTATTGGTCATCAGAGTATTTTGTTGGGTTCAATGTTCCAGAGTTTTGATCTAAAGTATTCATTAATCATAGGTCGAATACTTCAAGTCATTTTTTATCTTCTTCACCATCAATACCGTTTGCTTTACGACGCTCTTCGGTTGCTTTAACTAGACCTTCATATGTTTGCAAGAAACGACGTTTTGAATTTTCTAATGCTGTTTTTAAATCTTCTTCGCCAACATTGTGACCTCAAACATCGGCAGCAGTTTCCACTGTTGTTTTATCAATAATAATTTGATCACCTTGTTTTTTAGCTAAGTTGTATAGTAAGTATTCACCTTCATTATTTTCTGAAACGATATTAGGTTGGTTCAATAACGGAGATGAGTTTAAACCAACGTGGGTTCTAGCTTTTAGATATAAATCTAATACTTTTCTTGAGTAATAGTTTTGAATGTTTGGAGTTGATCCAGGCACTAAGGCAGAACCATAAAGTGGTTTTTGTCCTTTGTCTCCTAAATCTTGTGCTGCGTTTAAAGTCATATGGTGTCCATACTCATGGGCTGCAACAAATTTTAGAAAATCTACTGATAATCCTTTGTAATCAGGGTTGTTCATTGCCAATAGTGATCATAGACCAATACGTGTATCTGGTTGGAAACCTAAATATTTTCCATCTTCGATTGAATACTCAAATTCACCCTCGTCATTAACTTTTTTAACTAGGTGTTTTCCTTCCAATCATTCAGCAGCTCAAGGTACTTTTCTTAATAATTCATCACTAAAGCCGTCGTATGCTTCGACAAAGACACTGTATGTCAAAATTGTTTTATCGTTGCCTTTTTCGTCTTTAACAATTTTGCTACCTTCTTCTTTAATAACTGCTGGTTTTATTGAAGGTTTGTAGCCAGCTGAGTAAAACATTTCTTTTAATTGTTCTAATGATTGAGTATTTAAAGCGAAATCATCTTTGGCATCAATGTTGTATTTTAAGTATCTAATTGCTTTTAATGTATCAACATCATTAGCACGTTTATCACTAACTTCTTTCAATGTGAAAAATAGTTTTGAACCTTTTTTGTAAGTTCTGTCAATTTGCACATGAAGAATTTTTTCATTAGCTTGTTTTGCCAATTCTTGAGGTGATGTGGTGTCGCCATTAGCACTTATAATACCTAATTTAGTTAATTTTTCTATTAACTCGATTTTAGAAGTTGCAACGATTAATTGATTTTCGTTGTTTAATTCTAGACCGTCACCATTAATCATTTCGTTAAGAACTAGATTTTTAACACTATCAGTTAATTTGATGTTTTTAGCAGCTTTAATTGCGTCAAGATATTTATTGTTTATTTGTCTCTCGAATGACTCAAGATCATTTGCAACAGACAATAGAGATTCAGCTTTGTCAATAATGTCTTTAACAAAAGCTTCTCTTCTATCATTGTAGTTGTTTCTAGTTTGTACATAACGAGTAACAGCGGCGTTATAAGCATCAACAATTTCTTTGTTTGATTCGTAATTTAGTTGATTTTCTTCGCTAAAGTCAAATTCGTGCTCACCGTCATCTTCGAAATCATAAAATTCGTAAGCATCTTCAAAAGCTTCTTTTAGAGTGTCAAGATTAAATAAATCAACCATTTTTTTGTTGTTTGGTAATTGTTGACTTGATTCACTCTCATCATTTTCTTCTTCATCTTCAAATTCTTGGTATCAAGATTTTTTAGCTTCTGCAAGATAAAAATTAGCTTTTGCTTGTGCGTCAGTATATTCACTTAATTTTTGGTTATATTCTGGTGAATTTTGTTCTAATTCGTCAAGTTCATTTTTCAAGTTTTCAGCCAGTTCTGAAAACTCATTATGTTTTTCAATTTTTTGATCAAAGAAGTGTTTTTGGAAAGCGATTACTGGGTTAAATATAGTTGCTAGATAAACTATTTTACGTTGTTCAGGAGCATTTTCTCCATCTCTTGTAAATGTTTTGTAAACGTTGTTTGTGACAATTGCAAAGTATGTTCTGATTAATTCGTTTGTGTCATCAATCATGAATTTAGCAGCAATATCTTTTACGTATTTCAACGGTTCTTTGAAATCGGCCATTATTGATGATAAATCTTGATCATTGGTTAATAATGTTAGAGCTTTAAATAAATCTTCAACGTTATTTTTTATTGCACTATCAGACAAGTTAGCATCTTTGATTTTCTCGTATATTTCATTGATTTTTTGTGTGAAAAATGCAAGTTTATCTTTTTTGTATTGATCAATACCAGTATCAAGAGTTGCTTTATTAGTAATTATTTTTGCATATTCGTCGTAAATAGATTTAATTATGCCGGCAGCTTGTAAGTTGAAATCTGAAATTTGTTTTTCAGCATCTCTTCTCATATCGTCAATATTATCCATTACATACTCAAACGAAGATAAATGTTCTTTTAAATCATCATTTGAATTAATAATTTCTAGAATTTCATTTTTTAAAGTAGGACGATTTTGTTGATCAGTAAATTGAACAATAGCTTTTAGAGTCATTATTCTCACATAGTTTGGAATATAGTACTCAAATTCTTTTGATAATTTACTTAATTTATCAATATCGTCTTTAACTTTTTGCACTGAATCGGCAATATTTAAAGAATCATATTGCGATGAAAGTTCATTATATGCATTTTTTAATCTTGCTTCATCAATAAACTCGTTTTCCAAGGTTTTGAATTCTGATTTAATTTTATTCGCAATATCGTTAATTTGTTCATCACCGCCAGTAAAATCCTCCGCAACACTTCTAGCATTAGGGGCATAAACAAAGAAATCTTTTGGCTCATCATCATTTTGCGAACGAATGAAACCGTTAATGTCTGAATATTCTCTTCAATTAACTTGTGATTTTTCAATATTTTCTTTTAATTCATCAATTGCAATCAATTGTAATGGGTTGAAGGCTAAATCGTGTGAATACAAGACAAATTTTTGTTTTTCAGGCACGATTCTAGCAAAGAAATCACCGCCAAGGAATTTTTCATAGTATTTATAAATTGGCCTGAATTTGTCAATTTCTTTTTTGAAATCAACAATATATTGTGCTTTTTCAATTAAAGAAGTAAATTCAGTTTGTGGGTTGATGAATGGTGATGCTTTGATGTCAGTATAAAGTTTTTCTAATCCAATAAGAGTCTCAAATGTTGCACTTTGAATATTTGCTCTAGCCAGAATTTTTCCAGCATCGCTTTTTAGTTTTTCTTCATTTAACTCATCTTGTTCGTTCAACAATGCACCGATTTGTGTGTTAACTTCTTGAACTTTTTCTTTATTAGGTAATTTATAGTATTGCTCTAAAGCTGAATTAAATCTAGCTAATAATTCATTCAAGTCAGTTAGTTTTTCACGACCAGCTTGAACTTGTTTATTTAAGTTTAAGATTTGTTCTTTTAGTTTAATTATTTCATCTTTGTCGTGCTCATTTTGAATTTGAGTGTTAAGTTCTTTAATTTTTTGTAATTGTAAACCTAATTTAGTTTCAGTCTCTTGTCTTTCTTGATTGTTTGATTCGATTAAATTATCATAAAAACTCTGAACAGTTCTAAATTGACCAGAAGTATTTGTGGCGATTAAATTGTCTTCTGTTGCTTGAGTTTTATTTATTTCATTGCTTAATTTAACAATTTCTGCTTTAATGTCATCAATTCTTTTTAACTTTTTAACCAATTCTTTGAACGATTGAAAATCAGCTTGTTCAAGCAGTATGTTTTCCGACAATCATTTTGCGTATAAAGAATCTAGGTCACTATTTAAGTTATTAAAATCTTTTAGACTTAAGTCAAAACCTGCCTCAATGCTCTGTACATTTTTTGATTTTTCTCACATTGCGTCAGTGTCTTCATTGGTAGATGATACTTCATATTCGGCATCTTCAATTGGGCTAAACATTGTGAATGATTTACCATCATTAAAGTTTAATTGAACAAATTTGTCGGCAATTTTATCTTTTTCTTTAGTTTCTTCAACAAAATCACGAGTTATATTCATAATAGTTTTTTGTTCAAAACTATATGAATCAATATCAGTTGAAAAACCTTTTATACCTTTTTTTGCATATTCATTCAATAGTTTGGCAAATTTAGTTTTAGCTTCTTTAGCACTAGCGGCATTAACTATTGAAACATATTCAGAACTTGCATTTACCCTTCCTGTTTCAATAGGACTGAATGCATCATCTTTGTATTCAGCAGGTAATTGTCCTTTTACGGCAAAAACAGTTTTATTGATTAGCGCTCTCATGTCAGGGATTGATCTAAATGAGTTGGCTTTAAGCGTTTTAAGTGAAATATTACTAAATGCATTATATTTGCTTGCTTTGTCTAAAAATGATTGAATTTCTTCAGAAGTCAATAGTTTTTTATTGATTTTATATAACAATGAATCCGTTGCGTTACCTTGACCACTAATTGTGCTGTAAAAAGGAATAGAACCGAAAAACGCATCAGGGAAGAATTTAATTGTTGTATATTCTTTGTCTTGATTAGAGTGTGAACCTAATGTTATATTATTTCCTTTAAGTTCAACCCCTTTAACAATTGAAAACTCTTTAAGAGTAATGATTTCGGGACCCCATGACACATTTTTCATAAATCATTTAGTAAATGAATAAAAGTCTTTTGCACTAACAGCTTCTAAGTACTCATTGTAAAAATCAAACATACCATATCTAATATTTAGAAATGGATATGCTTTATTCGCTTCGTAATATTGTTTTAGAAACTCATTGTATGACAACTCTTTCCCTTTGTAAACAACAACACCTTCTTCGCCTTGATTTGGGTCAAACGAAGCTACTTCACTTGTTTTTTCAGAGTTTACGAAAGTCATAGACGGCTCTTTAGATAAGTCTAAAAATTCATTGCTTAATTTTTTAGCTTCTGTTCCGTCCTCTAATTTCGGGTTGCTTGAGTTATATTTAAGTACACCGATAGTTGCACCCGCTGCGGCTGCAACTATTCCTAGCGAAATTAAATATTTAGGTCAAACTAGTGTTCTTCAATTTAATGCTTTTTTGGGTTTCTTGTTATTTTTTTTCATATCCCCTCGCTTATTTATTATTTTACATATTCGTTATATAAATTCGTGGCCACTTTGTTAACTCCGGTTGATGATACATATTTTTTCAATAAATCAAATGGAGTTAACTTGTCTTCTGCATCTTCATCGGTTACGTATCTATCAGCACTCATTCTGATAAATTTATTATCTAAAATTACACCTTTTTCTTTTAGAGAATTTAAAAATTCATAATAGTTATTTCTTGCTGTATTAACTGATGCTTTTAGTTCATTTTCTTTGCTATTTTCGTTGTTTTCAATAAATTCAATCAATGCATTAGCATATTGCTCTTCTAATGTTCTGAATTCTTGGAATATTTTATTTTGCTCAGCAGGGTCTTCGTGACTAAAGTTTTCTACTTCAACAGAAGTAATTTGTCTAGCCGAACTTGGTTGGCTAGTTATTTTTAGAGATTCATCAAAGAAATCAGCGATTTCTTTATCTTGACCACCGTTAGCCTCTGTTGCATTATTTCCGTTTTGGTCATTTGATTTTTTAGGAAGAATTTCTAATAATTTTGATTTTTGATTATTTTCATAATATCTAATTAAGACTAGCAATTCTTGAATTGGTAATAATTTTGCTAGATTTTGGATTCTTCTTTTTCTTCTATTTAGATTTTGAATTGCTTCGTTTGCTGTATCAATACTGATTTTGATAGAAGATGTTAATTCGTTTGTAGGTGTATCAGTTGCAGGGTTTCCTAGTGCAGGAATTTTAGTTTGAAGTCCTTTTTTAACTTTATCTAATTGTGCTTTTGCACCTTCTTCGCCATCAACATTGCCAGATTCTTTTTGAGAAAGAACTTTTTGAAGTTTTTTGTCTAACCAGAATAAATCGCCGGCTATATCATCTCTAATTTGATTTACAATTTCACCTTCGACATTTCAATCGTAGTAACTGTTATAATCTTTTGCACTCTCAACATTTTGTTTAACTGTTGCCAGCTGAGTTCTGATGTTAGAAATATTATTGTTAAATTCAGGGTCATCATAGTTTAATGCATTCGACATGTTATATAAATCTAAAACGTCAGTAAACAATTGAATTTGTTTGTTATATTCTTCTCCAGATGTTTCGTATCCTTGCTCTTGTAAATTATTGAAGAATTGAACAAAATATGAATCAGAGTCGCTTTGATCATCGTTTGCTTCATCTTGGTTTTCTAAAGATGTTTTTGAACCAAAGAAATCTGTTTTAAGTTTATTTGTTTTTTCTTTAATTTTTTGAATATCAGCATTTAGTGATTCGTTATCTTTCGATTGTGCTGATGAGTTGATTCCTTCAACAAATTGTAAATAATTGTCGAATGCTTCAATCATTTTGTTTTCATCTTCAGCAGAATAAAATGAATTTCACTTACCACCTTCTGCAAAGTTTGTAGTTAACAATGTTTTATCTTCATTGGCTTTGGTGTAAATATTTTGGATATAAGCCAATGCATCTTCTTTTGTAGAACCTGTATATTCTTGTAATAATGCTTGAATTAAATCTCATTTTTGTTTTAAAGCATCTTTGTATGAAGCGATTTTCGTTTCTTGTTCTTTAATTTTTGAGTCAATTTCTTCGGTACTGTCATATTTAGTTAATGCTTTAAAACCTTCATCATTAATATTATCGCCCAGTAATTTATGCAAGTCAATTAATTTGTATGCATGATTAATTTCTGCCTCTAAAGTTAAAAATTGAGTATATCTAACAAATGATTCTTGGAAGTTTGAATGTGCTTTGGTTCTTAAGTCAACAATTTTAGGTCTGTAATAAGCATAAAAATCTTTATACATCTTTTCGTAATTGTCTTCGTTTTCTCTAAATTCTTTAGTATTTCTATTTGCGAATGATGTTCATAATGTTCCGTTAGTACCTACTGCATCATCAACTAATTTATCAAGTTTTGCTTTCTCTGCTTCAAAGTCAACTGCTTTTAATTGTGCTAATAATTCTTTGGCTTCGGCAATAAATAATTCAACGTCTTTTTCGTATTCAAAACTGCTATATTTAACACTATCGCCAGTTGTTGAAGAAATTAAAGAGCTAAGTGTTGAAATTAGTTTTGTATAAAGTTTTGTGTAACGCAATGAACGTACAAATGGTTTTTGTTTTTCAACTTTTAATCACTCAACAACTTGATTTTTCATCGCTGTTAATTTTTCTTTGGCACTTTGAATAAATTCTTGATCAATTATTGATTGATATACAGGGAATGGCGAGATTGTCATGCTTGGATCAACTTTATATTTTGCTAAGAAACGTCTATTAGCTATTGAGTCTGTTACTGAACCTACATTAATAAATTTTCCAGCAACAGCTGTTGCAGTATTATCTTCCAATCTGTATCAACTGGCGATTTGAGCCATCAATAATTTTTCGTTTTTAGCATTCAAGTATTCTTCTTTATATGATTCTAATTCAGCGATAAGTTTTTGTTTTTCGCTTGCACCATCGTCATTAGAGCCTTCTGTGTTATACACCGAGTCTTGATTTGCTTTAACAGCTTCAATCAATCTATCAATATCATCAATTCTTCATTGGAATAACATTGCTAATTGTTCATCTGCTTTAACAGGTAATAAAACAACACTCGAACCGCTATTAACATAGTTTGCAACAACTGAAGCACGACCTAAAACATTGATAATTGCTTGTTGTCAACTGATAAAATTAGATAAGTCTTCTGGAGTATTATTGTACTCGTTCAATGTAGCTAAAACACTTGTTCTAATTTGATTTAGAACATTTTTTTCGCTCTCATATCTTTCAGGGAACTGTCTTTGCAATTCATTTGGAAATTGATCGGTTAAAAATTTTGATAAAGTGTTAAGTAATTTTTTAGCCGAAACATTACTTCTTTCGATTTTTTTACCTCTAACTTTTTCAATTTCTCTATTTAACAATTCAATTTGAGCTTCTAGATCAGCAATTCTATCTCGATCATTTGAGTTTGGATTTTGTTGTGCTTCTAATTGAGCAGTTAATTTTTCAATCAATTTTTTGCTTTTTTCAATATCTTCTCTTGCTTTTTTCAATGTATTTGTTAAACTAGCAATTTTTCTTTCGTCTTCATTATTGTTTGATTTTTGTCCGTCATTAGTACATGCAGCAGCCAAAGCTACTAACGGCAATGGCGACAATGCTGTTATTGACAATAAATTTTTCTTCTTCATATTGACCTCCGTGGTATTAATTTATGGTTATGTAAATAAAATTAAAAGTAGATTTCTAGAACCTACTTAAGTTAATTAAATTTACTGGGTAGGCTTCGATCAGCCACCATAGAAACACTTGTGGCTCGCATTAGTAAAAATTCATGATTTGAATCATGATAATATTTTTCCCTTTAAAAATGCGTGCATTTAAGTTTTTTAACATAACAATTCAATTATATAGAAAAAAGATTTTTTAAAAAATAATTTTTATCATAAAAAAACACTCAAAAAGTGTTTGAAATCATTTGTTTTAACGAACTAATAACTCAATTTTTTCAATATATTTATTGAGATTTTCTTCAGAAATTTTCTTTGTTTTGCCATAAGCAAAAATATAAAACTTAATTTTTGGTTCAGTGCCAGAAGGTCTTAAAGCAATTCAATCATCGTTATCTTTAAAACTGATCTTAATCATATTTGCTTTCATGTAATCAGTGTTTTCGTTAAAGTCAGTAACAACTTTATTTGCTAAGTCAATATTTTTAAATTGTTGTTGTAATTTAGATAAGTTAAAATTTTCGCTAATTTCAATATTGATTGTTTTTGAAGAAATAAAATTGTATTCTTCGTAAATGTCATTAAGCACATCAACAAGTGTTTTGGATTGTTGTTTGTAAAAATCAACCATTTTTAACAGTATAGCTAACGATTGCAAGGCGTCTTTATCACGTGCAATTGATGGATCAATTAAAGAACCATAACTCTCTTCAAAACCATATAAATAATTGCCACTGTTTTCGTTAATAAATTTAGAAATTCATTTAAAACCTGTCGGAACTATGAAACTATTTATATTGTGTTTTTTAGCAATCAAAGCGGGTAGATTTGATGAGACAAACGAGTAAACAATGTATGAATTTTGTTTAATGTTTTCAATATTTTTCAGTAAAAAATCAAAAATTAAGGTGGCAGTTTCATTTCCATTTAGCAATACATATTGCCCTTTGTGTAAGACTTTAATACCTACTCGATCCACATCAGGATCAGTAACAATAATTGCGCCTGCATTGTTTTTTAATGCCACTATTTCACTCTCTTTATAGGCTTCATTTAATTCCGGATTAGGATAAGGACAGGTAGGAAAATTGCGATTCGGTTTTATTTGTTCTGTTGGCATAAAATAATCAATATTTTGCTTAAAGCCAAATCTGTCAAAAATTTCACGAGCAAATTTAATTCCAGCTCCGTGCAAACTTGAATAGACAAATTTTATTTTTTCAGAAGTGGCAAAATTATATTCGCCACCAGCCTGAATAGCTTTAGTCAAATACTCTTTTTTCTCTTTTTCAGTATTAATTTGAATGTTTTTGTTGCTTAAAGGAAATTTAGCATCAACATATTCAGAATAAAAGTCATAATTTTCAAAATATGATTTTATTTGTTCAATTTCCTCAGGCAAACATTGTGAACCATAGTTGTTATATAGTTTGATTCCGTTGTATAGATAAGGATTATGACTTGCAGTGATATTAAAACCACCATGGGCTTGGTGTTTAATAATTAAAAATGAAACAAAGGGTGTAGGTGTTAAATCTTTGCTTATAATTATTTTAAATTTTTCGTAGCTTTGCAAAATATTTGCAATAATGCTTGCATATTTGTGTGAGTAACGACGACTATCACGTCCAATTACCACTTTTATTTGTTTTTCATCTTTGTATTTATTCAATAAATATTTAGCAAATCCGTGTGCAATCCGTTGAACATGTGCTTGGGATAAATGATTTATACCCTTGCCGACAATTCCCCTTATGCCTGCAGTTCCGAAATCTATCGGTTCTAATTTAATATTTTTACTCATGCAATAATTATAAATTAATAAACTCCTTATTAGTTATAAACTGGTAATTTTATACAAAAAGTCAAAAAATAAAAATTTTTTTCAAATATTAATTATTCCTTTTCTGTGTGTTTATAATTCATCTTGAATTGGAGGTTTATGAAAGATTCTATTATAAAAAAACCTAAGTCTAAAACTTGAATTAACGAAATTTTTAAAGTAAATGTTTATGAACTGGTTCTTGGCGCTATATTTTTGTCAATGCATATTGTGATTATCTATTTTGCTAAATTTACAATATTGCGTGTAATTCCAGTGCAATTAGAATATCTGATGTTTATTTTTTATGGTCTAATTTTCGGACCTTTTAAAGGTGCAATATTATCTTTATTAGGTGACACCCTCGTTCTTTTATTAACAGGTTCTATTGGAACATGATTTTGGCTTTACGCAATTGTGCCCCCACTAATTTCGGCTGTATCTTATTTTTATTTTTTAATGTTTAGAAAAACAAAAATAATTCGTTTTGTCTTTGCTTACACATTGACCATAATTTCTTTTGTACTAGCAATAATCATTTATTTAAAATATGCCGATCCTAATGGCGATTTTAAATTAAGCAAAAAAGTAATTGCTCCTCGCAATATTATTGTCATTTTAATTATGGTTTATGCATTCTTATCACTGATTTTAACTACTTTTTTCACTATTTTGTACTTCATTTACAAAAACGAAAAATGAAACTATTATATTCTCGTTACATCATTAATTTTATTTATCTCAATAGTATTTAGATGAATACTAGGACCAGTAAGCTATATAGAATTTTATAATTACTTTTTTGCTCCCAAGAGCGGAAAATTAAAACATTATGGCATAGACTATATTGTTTTATTCGTAAAAATAGTCATTAAAGACTTATTTATAATTCCAATTTACATTACAGTTTTTAGCCCCGTATTTATCGTAACTAATATTTTGAAAGAAAAATTCATTAATAATGTCCGAAAAATCAAATATTAATTGAATTTTAGTATACAATTACAAACATGAATAAAAAGACTAAATCACGCAGAACTAATCGAATCGAAGTCATTAATGTTATTTATGCTTGCGAGTTATTGAATAATTATGATTTAGCAAGAATAAGACAAACACACGATGAATTGAATGATGAACAATTTTTACAATTAGAAAAAGTTGTTCAAAATAAAGACTATTTAGCGAAAATTATTGACAAATTTTTAACCAATAAAACTTGAAACGAAGAAAGCCCATTAATAAGAGCAATTTTATTGAACTCAACATTGGAAATGTTCAGTATTAATCCTAGAATTGTAATTAACGAAGCTGTCGAAGTAACCAAAGATTTTTTTGGAGAAGAATCCAATTTATACAAACACGTTAATAGAGTAGTTGATAATGTTTATCGTTTCTTCGTGGTTAATGAAGCATTTTTACGTAAATATTTGAAATAATAAAAATGGCTTGCGCCATTTTTTTTATATTTCCAATGATTCTAAAATTTTATTTAATTCAGGTTTAACTTCAGCAATGATTTCATCGTGGCTTTGTTTGCTTCTAGGTTCAACTTTGTTGCCGTCTACTAAAAATGTTTCAATTTGTTTAGCACCAAAGAAATTGAAAATTCCTTTTAGTGTGTCAAGAAAACCGGCAAATGGGTATCAACCTAATGGAGCTCCTTGGGTTCCGATAATAACAACTTTAAGATTAGTTAGTAAACCAATTGAACCACCTTTTGTACTGTATTTATATGAAAAAGTTTTGTTAGCAACTGCAATAGCATCTAGAAAGTTTTTAATTCCTGCTGTGTATGAAAAGTTTGTCATTGGTGTTGATAAAACTAAAACATCTGTGTCGTGTAATTTATTGATTCATTCGTCTGAGTCAACATCTTTAAAAAATTCTGCAAAGTTTGTTGCTGTCAATGAATGATTAGCAAATTGTGAATTTGAAGTATCTAGTTTAGTTAATGTTGAATTTGGATATTTAGCCATTAATTCTTTTACGGCTTCATTGTTTAGTTTTTCTGATAAAGATTCTCTATTTACGGTACCTGTTACCGATAATATTTTTAATGATTTCATTTATTCCTCCGATTATATAACGTTATTATAACACCACACGAAATAGCATAAATAACTTTTTTTCGGTTTTTTTCGCCTTAAATCACGTTTTTTGCTTTTTTTGCACCTTTAATGCCGGCGAATAGTCATTAAATTAAAATAACGACTTGAAAATTATTTATAATTAAAACATTATGAATCAAAACCAATTTAATCAGATTTTGCAAAATACCGCAAATGAGCCAAAAAATATATCGATCGAAATGCGAAACGGTATTATTATAGGCACAGTTTTAATGGGATTATTAATCGTATCTCTATTAACTCTTTACATTTGACATATCACCAAAGCAAGAAAAAAAGAAACAATGGGCTTCAAATTCGAATCGCAAATTTCCAACGAGTTAACTTACTACACAAAAAACAAAAAAATCAATTTCAAATACATTCCTGGTGGCTTATACGAATATGCCATGGGCAGTCAAAAATTTGAAATTGACGGAATTTTATACAACAACAAAATATTCATTATTATTGAAACGAAATATTTAATTGGTGAATTAAAAGGCAGTGTTGCCAACAAAAATTTGTCATTAGTTTATAAAAAACACAACCGAAAAGTAACTAATCCAATATCACAAAACCATACACACCTAAATCATTTTCACGCTATGTGTGGTTTTAATTTACCAATGTTATCAATGATTATTTTTCCTGAGGATTTGAAATTTAGTGTTGAAGGTGTTGATAATCACACAATAATTGCCAGCGAAAAAAATTATCAACAAATACTGCAAGAAGTTGAGAATGATTTAGATGAATTCGGAGAAATGGATAAAGAAAAAGTTAATGCTGTGTTAGACGCTATTAAAACAAATAAAGTAACTTCACGTAAAGATATTAAAAAATGAGAAAAAGGCTTCAAACAAAATGGAGAATAATATCCCGAGCTCAGTATCTATTGACAATGTCACCTACGATTTATACTATACAAAAAATAAAACTAATGGCTATAAGGCGAGCTCAATAACTAAAAATATTGTTATTTTTTACAATAGCAAAAAGAATTTAGCAAAATACATAAATGGACTTATCCAAAATAGTGACTCTATTAAATTTGAACAAAAAGCAATATACGTTTTTTCACCAATTGAGAATAAATTTGTTTGAATAGGCGGAAAAAGATACCAAACAAAATTCATCTATAAGGATACAAAAATGCGTATGCTTTTAGACGACAAAGAAAATATTGCCTATTTTGTATTGAAGCAAAATTATCGCAATATCAGTATGGAAAAACTTAATTCAAAACTGTTGAATTTATTGAAAATCTGGTTATTTAAAGAAGTTGAACAAAGACACAAAAATATTGAAAGAAAACTCAATGTTATTGATACAATTCCAATAAATATCTATAAAAGATTGAGCTATTGAGGATCATACAAGTTCAATACCTTAACAAAGAAAAAAGAAATTCACTATTCAGTGTTAACATTGTTAACACCGCACGAATATTGAGATTCAGTCATGATACATGAAATCGCACATGATATTTTTCGCGGTAAAGGCCACAGTCGTGAATTTAAACAATTTTGTAAGCAAAATGATTCTAATTTCAATATTTATTCAGGAAAAAATATTGAAATCTCTGCGTATATAAATTTAGATTTAGAAATAGCAAAATAGCTCTTTTTAATAAAGAAAAACCAGCGTTTATATTGACGCTGGTTTTTGATTATTTTTCGCTTAAATCTGTTTATATTAAAGCAATTCTTTATATTTTTTTAGATACAATCTTTTTACAAATAAAGTTAGGGTTATGTATAAAAGTATTGAGCCAGCCAATAAGGCGTAGAATCAAGGGTTTAAAGCCTCAACTTTTAATGCGTTATTTAATCATGGAACATAAGGACTAACAGTAATTAGAATTGACCCTAAAATCGAGAATAACAATAGCGGTGTTGCTGGTTTTGATTGAATAAAGGCAATTTTTTCAGTCCGAATAAAGTGAATAATCAAACTTTGAGTTCACATTGAAATTATGAATCAACCTGTTTGGAATAAGATTTTAAATCTTTCGCTGTCGACATCAAGACCTGGATATAGATTAGGTATAAAGACATAGCGCAATAATATAAAGGCTAATATATCGACTATAGACGAAACAGGGCCGAATCAGAGCATAAATTTAACAATTGACTTCGGATTTCACTTACGAGGTTTGTTCAGTAATTCTTTATCAACATTATCTCAAGGTATTGCACCACAAGAAATATCATAGATTAGGTTAAGGAATAGAATTTGAACTGCCATCATCGGCGAGAATGGTAAGATCAAGGCAGCAAATAAAATACTGATAATATTACCGAAATTACTTGCGACAGTCATTTTGATATATTTATTCATGTTTGAGTATGTTTTACGACCTTCAATAATTCCGGTTGCTAAAACATTTAAGTCTTTTTCTAAAAGAATAATATTAGCACTCTCTTTGGCAATATCAACTGCTGTATCCACTGAAATGGAAACATCAGCAACTTTCATTGCAGGGGCATCATTAATACCATCACCCATATAACCGACAACGTGTCCTTTGTTACGTAAAGCAGTAATAATAGTTGCTTTTTGGTCTGGTGAAAGTTTAGCAAAAATATTGTAATGTTCAACAACATCTTCAATTTGTTCTTGGTTTAATGACTCAAGATCTTTACCTAAAATTACTTTTTCACTAGGGATACCAACTTGTGCACAAATTGCTCTTGTAACACGAGCGTTGTCACCTGTTAAAATTTTAACTTCTACACCGTGTTTGTGTAGATTTTCAATAGCACTCGCTGTTGATTCTTTAGGCGGATCAAGGAAGGCTAAATAACCAATCAAAATCATTTCTGATTCATCTTTAACGCTAAATGTTCCTACGGTATTTAAATCAACATCTTTACGGGCAACCGCAATAACACGCATACCTTTATCGTTTAAATCATCAACATTTTTCAATACTTTTTGTATTAGATGGGTGCTTAATTGTTCTATTTTGCCACCAATTTCAATATGTGAACAAATTGATAACATTTCTTCAACAGCACCTTTAGTAATAACTTGTACTTTTGAGTCTTTGCTCTTAACAATAACTGACATTCTCTTTCTTTCGAAATCAAATGGTATTTCATCAACCTTATTGTATAAAGTCTCTAATTGACGTAATTGCTCATCAATAACACTTAATTCTTCTGTTTTATCAATTATTGATAAATCAAGCAGATTTTTTAAACCTGTTTGGAAATACGAGTTTAAAAAACCATATCGTAATACACGATTATTGTCTTTGCCTAAAACATCTAAGTGACGTTCTAGGACAATTTGATCTAAGGTCAATGTTCCGGTTTTATCTGTACAAAACACGTCCATTGCCCCAAAATTCTGAATTGAATTTAGACTTTTGATTATTGTTTTTTTCTTAGACATTGTTACAGCACCTTTAGCCAAGGTCGATGTGACTATCATTGGCAACATCTCAGGGGTTAAACCAACAACAACTGAAATAGCAAATAGCAATGCTTCTAGTCATTTACTACTATCGCCTTTGACTTGTCCCTTAATACCAATAATCAAAAATACAATCGGCACCACTATCAACATTATTCTAATTAATAATTTTGAGATTGATGAAATACCTTTTTCAAAATCAGTTTTAACTGGTTTTTCGTTTATTTTCTGTACAACTTGACCAATGTATGTTTCATTTCCAGTTGCCACAACTATTGCCCGAGCAGAGCCAGAAATAACATTAGAACCCATAAAGGCTAAGTTGTGGTAATCAACGATATTATCGTAGTCAAAGTTTTTGACTAAATGCGAAAATTTTTCGATCGAATGACTTTCGCCGGTTAAAGAAGACTGAGAGACGAATAAGTCTTTCGCACTCAATATTCTTACATCCGCAGGAATAATATCGCCCGCAGCCAAGACTATGATATCTCCAACCACTATTTCTTCCAATGGCAACTCATAATAGATTCCGTTCCTTTGAACTCTTGCGGTAGTTGATATCATTTTGATTAATTTATCAGATGATGAACTCGAGCGAATTTCTTCAACTAGATGCAAAATACCACTTAATAAAACCATGGAAAGAATAATAATCATTGTTGCCGGTTCAGCTTTTTCGTTATTTACTAATTTCAATATAACATCAGTAACAAGCGAAATAAGTGATAAAACGATTAAAATAATTGAAAATGGATTAAAAAAGGAAGCCACAATTTTATTCCAAAGTGTATTATTAGATTTTTTATCCAACTTATTTGAGCCATAAATCTCAAGATTTTTTTCAATAGTTGAATCATCAATAATTCCTTTGGCTGAGGAATTAAATGTTGCAAATAATTCACTATCATTCATATTTGCACTCTCGTGAATACGTTTTTTAACTAAATCGGTTGAGACAGCTTGTTTTTTGTTTTTTCTTTTCATCTAACCTCCTTTACTATGCACTTATATATTAATTTTATATTAATTAAATATATAAGTTAATTATTAAATGAATATTTAAATATTTATGTAAAATAAAAATCAGGAGATTAATATGAGTAAAAAATATGAAAAATTAAGTACAAGACTTAAAGAATATATGGCTATTGAAGCAATGAGTAGATACGAAGAACCAGTCGTTGATGCTCTAAAAGCAAACATCAAATCAGATAAATTAGAATTTAGTAGAGACGGTTTTGGTTCGCTAATTATTTCAAATAAACAAAGCGATCCTAATGCCCCTGTAATTATGTTTGCAGCACACATGGATGAAGTTGGTTATTTTGTTAGAAATATCGAAGAAAACGGTAATTTACTAGTTGAACCAGTTGGTGGAATTTGACCAGTTACTGTTATTGGAACTAAAGCTAAAATTGTCACAAATCGTGACAACAAAGAAATTACTGGTATTTTTGGCCACACATCAATACACATTTTGGAAAGAGAAAAAGTTACAAAAGCCCCAACAAATAAAGAATTATTTGTGGACGCAGGTTTTGCTAACAAACAAGAAGTAATTGATTTTGGTATTGAACCAGGAGATAGAGTTTATATGAGTGGCGAAGCATTTGATATGCCTAATAATTTAGTTGCCGGTAAATCAATGGATAATAGAGCTGGGGTAACAGTTATTGATTTTCTAGCCAACAACATCAAAGATTTAGACCTACCAAATAAAACATACATCGTTGGTACAGTTCAAGAAGAAGTAGGTCTAAGAGGTGCTAAAACAGCAACATCTATTATTGATGCTGATGTGGCAATTGCAATTGATACATGTGCAAGTCACGATACAACTGGTGCAATTAAAGGTGGAACAAAATTAGGAGATGGAGTTGCTCTATTAGTTAAAGATGGAGGTTTACTAACTAATCCTAAATTTACAGAAATGTTAATGTCTTTAGCACGTAAACACAATATTCCTGCCTATAAATATATTTCTGAAGGTGGTGGTAACGATGCGACTGCATTGCAATATGGTAAAGGCGGTGTGCCTGCAATTACTTTCTCTCTACCACAAAGATATCTACACTCACCAATTGGTGTGTGTTCGTTAGTTGACATACAAGCTGCAATCGATTTAGCAACTGAATTTGTAAAATACTTCAATGTCGAAAGAGCCAAAGAATTGAAACACCAATAAATATTCATTATTAAAAACAGCGTCAACAAGACGCTGTTTTCTTAAAAATTCGCAAATTATTCAGTCTTTTTATTGATTAAGTCCAACTAATATACCTTTATCAACAAAAACATCGTCGCCAGTTCCGAAAATTAAACTAGCTAAGTTAGGATAGTCACTAAATGGATTACGCAACCCTCCATAGTATTTTGCAATTTCGTTGTTTCGTTGGATATCAAAACCATCAATACCATCTTTTTTACTTCAATCAATGTAGGTGTCTAAATATTTTTTGTTTAAATAAGGGAATGTGTTTTTGAATAAATCAGCACTGCCATTACCATCTTCTCATGAAAGTGGATATGTTAAAACAAAATAAAGTGTTGCACGGGCTAAATCGCCTTTGAATGCGTCAATAGGTTCTGTGTAGTTAGCGGTAGTTTTTGTTCCATTTAAACTTATTTTTGCACCATTATCCACAGTATAATAAATACCATTACCCCTATCGGCATTTACTTTTTTATCACTAGGAAATACAAAATGTGCATCAGTTCTTATATTTGGTTCTTTGTTAAATCAAGATTGGGGAACAGTATGTTCTCTGTTAAACACACTTCCTTCACCTTTTGTGTTATTAAGTTTCTTGCCACTTTTGTTGTTTTTGTCACGCCCTTCATAATTATTAAATGAATATACATAAGGGTCTTTACCATTTGGATTTTCTGAATAAATATCAATAATTGATTGATCTTTTTCAAAGAAATTATCAGCAAAAGCTGTTTTGTAAATATTGTATAGCTCTGCATATTGATAATCATATTTGTTAGGCCCTTGTTCAATAATTTCTCGGCTGTTTTTGATAGCTACTTTCTCAGCTTGAATTTTTGATAGTTCTTTAAAAAGTTCTTTACCACGCAAACCATTTAGCGATGAATAATAATTGTTTTTTTCATAGACAAATTTGTTGTTAGTTGAATTACTTTGACTGCTTGAGTCAATGTATTTCATATGGATTTGTTGTGTTTTTTGTTCACTGGTTTTTCTTGTTGCTTTATCGACGATTTCAAATGTTACTAATAAGTTATCGTCGCCTACTTTTTGAATTTTTTTTATGATTATTTTATTATTTGGTGATAGTCCATCTACTTTAAGGTACTTATCGCTAGCAAAATCGTCTAGTGATACACTAGAATCAACACTATCACGTACTGGTGATATTGATACTTTTTTTAGTTCTTCATTTAATTTAGGATCTGTGTAGTTGCAAGCACTTAGAGTAATAGGCATTAGTGCGACAGGCAATAATTTAAGTAAATTTTTTCTCATCTTTCTCCTTAAGAATCTTTCATAGAAATTTTATTATTTTTAGTTCAAAAAAATAGAAAAAGACACACAAAATAAGTGTGTCTAAATCTTTAATTTCTGGTTTTTTTGTTTCAATAAGTTGTTAGGTTTGTCTCGGTTTTTTGATCAGTAGGAACTATTGCTGTGTGGTTAACATCATAAGAAATCAATGTTTCGCCACTTACTGGATCGACAATTTCGTAATTGTCTTTAATTTCATAAAGTTGTTTAGCGTATTTGGCTTCGTATAGTTCTTGTTTATATTTTTCTAACGCTTCAGGTGTTTTTTCATCATCTTTCAACTCGTCAACATTGAAGTTGTTTGCAGTTATATAGTCATATAAAACTTTGTACACTGGTGTATATGAAACATAATCAAAATTATCGTATGCTGAATATGTTTGAATTGTTTCTTCACTAACATTTTCTCATGTTCTTTCTTCACCTTCATTGAATTGAAGACCACTCATGAATGCATGTTTAACATTCTCTAACATTTCGTCATAGAATTTTTCATTGACTTTATCACTGTTTGTAATAACTAAACCATCAACTAACAATAGATTTTGTTTTGGTCTAATGAATCTTATTGTTCCTTTTTTAACAGCTTCGTAATTATCCTCTGAATTGTATGCGTCAAATGCATCACCGTTATAGATAATTCCGGCCTCAACATTTGAATCAAAATTAATCAAGTTATTCAATAATAATTGACCATCACCTAAAAGTTGTAAATTAGGATTAGTTAAGTTGTAACCGATACCGGCTTTAATTGACTCAGCAAATTGATTAATCAATTTTTGATATAGTTTTGGTTCTGATTTTGTACTTGCTTCACCTGTTGGGATTTGATTGTTATAACCTGAACCATAAATCATGTTATCTCTAACTGAATCGGTTAACTCTCAACGATTGTAACTAGATTGTTTCAATGATTGCAACGCATCAACAAACATAACTTCTTTTTGATCCATAGGTTTATTTGCATTAAAACCAATATTTGCTAATTTATTCAATACTAATGAGTCTAATTCGTAAAGTTTTTTTCTTTTTTCAACAGTATCTATTGAAGCGTTTTTCAACTCATTATCAAGTTTTGTAGGATTATATGCAATAACCATGTCTTGACTAAAGTAAGGAATAAAATAGTCGTATAAGTGTTTTGGTTCATCATCTTCTCATGGTTCATTCATTAAGTCGGTTTTTAAAACTTCATCGTAGTATGCTAAGTGATCTCAAACTAATTTTGTATAGATTTGGGTTTGCATTTTTTTGTATTGATCTAGTTTACGATATTCTGCAAATGTCTTACCTTTTGCTCAATCAGGTGTATCTTTGTAGAACAATTTAACATAATCAATTCTTTTCAATTTATTACGTTTAATTAATTGAACTGCCTGCGCATCTGAGCCAATACCACCGATTGCTTTTTCTGTTAAAACAGCTTTAGTAAATTCACCAATTGTTTCAAATTCTTTAAAGTCAAATTTTTCACTTACAGCCTGTCTTGCATTGTCTGATATATATGATTTATAGTTATAAAAAGTTGGTTTAAATGGTTTTTTAAATTTATAGATTAGAGCAGCTGCTAAAGCAGTTGCCATTGCGGTTAAACCAACGCCAAAGGCAACTCTTTTTAAAATGAATTTAGTTTTAGTTTTCATTTTGCTCCTTAAATTTTACTTTTTTAACTTTAGTTTTTTTGACTTTGTATGCGATATAAATTGCGTTACCAACTAATGTCATCAATAACACTGCAGCACCAACAACCAATCCTCAACCACGGAAATTACCTTCATATAGTTTTGTTCCTAGAGTTGAGGTATTTGTTGTAGTTTTTAAGATGATAAAATCATCAAACGACAAGAAAGTGGCAACAAGACCTGCAAAAATTATTGAAGGAATCATGTAGATAAAATAGGTTTTGAATCAGGTTTTGAATTTTGAATAACCTAAATCTTGACTAGCTTCAAATAATGAACGCTCAAATTTTTCACTTCTTGGATACATTAAACTAATTCCATAAGGTAAAGCCATAACTGTATGAGCAACTATACCTCTTAAAAGTCCTTCTTTTGCAACAGAAAGAGTTCCAAAAAACAGTGAAAATACTAAAACCAATGCAATAGCTGTAATATTATCAGGATTAATTAAAGGAATATTATTAACAGATTTAATTACACTCTCAATTTTTTTATTTTTTTGTCTTCAAAGAGCAAAAACCGTTAACAATGATATCGAGACAACTAAAACAGCTGTAAACAAAGCAACAATTATTGAATTTATCAGTGCAATATCTCTACCGTCATCGAAAAATGTATTTCATGATTCTAGAGAAAATGCGTTTCAAGAAGTTGACAAATATCCTTTATCGCTTGGTTTGTTAAAACTGAAAATTACTGAAAACACAAGTGGAATGTAAGTTAGAGCAAGAATGAAATAAATGTATGTTCTTTTAAAAAACTCAGCGATTTTATTCATTGTTACCTCTTTTCTTGTGATTTACTAACTTAACAATTAATCTTGGTATAAAGTTAATTCCTGCATAACAGCCAATGAATAAAGCACTCACAACAATAACTAACACTGATCCTGAAGATAATTCAAATACGTTTGATGGGTTTGAATATTGGTTAATTATCGAACCTACTGTTTGTAGTTGAGCAGGATTAGCTAATAATTTGTCGCTAATCACAAAAGTGGTAGCAGAAGCTAGAAAAATTAAACTCACACCACTTAAAATAGCTTTAGTACTGTATGGAATAACTACTCTGAATAAAGTTTGGATTTTGCTATATCCTAGATCATGACTAGCTTCAATAATATTTTTAGGCATGTCTTTAAACACTGAATACAGTGGCATAATCATGTAAGGTAAATTTAAATAAGTTAATGCTAAAATCATAAATCATTCAGCCTCTAAACTATCTTCATTGAAGATACTCAAAAAGAAGCCTCTTATTGCGTATATCTTTGCAATAGTGAATATAATCATTGGCGAAAGAATTAGACTCATCGCATAAATTGGTAGTATTTTATTTTTTGTTGTTGCTATAAAGTAAGCATAAGGGAAACCTATTAATAAACAAAGAATAGAAGAAATAACACCAATTTTTAAGCTCCGGCCAATAATTTTTCAAGTTCCAAACTCTTTTATTAGTTGAGCACTATCAAAATTATGTCTTGGAGTTAAAGCTTTAATAATAATTAAAATTATAGGTAGAATAACTAAAAATATTGCTAATAAAATATAGGGCAAAAGTAATAATAATCGATTATTTCAGGAAATTTTACTTTTAATTTTTGAATTCATCAGATTGATAATCCCATTTTTCATCTTTTGCCATTAAGTGAATTGAATCAACGGTTCAACTAATAGCTACCGTTTCATTCAAATTGAATTTTTTAGCTGTTTCAACATAGATGTGAAAACCATTTGCAAATTTAACTTTTAAATAGAAATAACTTCCACGGTAAGTTGAGTCAATGATTGTACCTAAAATTACATCTTTGCCATTTAATTCATCAAGCGATACGATATCAACATCTTCAGGGCGAATTAAAACGTCAACATCTTGTCCAATTTTAAATTCGTCTTGTTTATGTATTGTTTGAAAATTACGACCCATGAAATCAACACTTGCTCCACTTCTGAAAACACCGTTGTAAATGTTTGAACTTCCGACAAAGTTTGCTACTCATTTGTTTACTGGGTAGTCATAAATTTGTTTTGGAGTGTCATATTGCTCAATCACACCATCACGCATAATCGCAATTCTATCCGATAACTCAAGTGCTTCGTCTTGATCGTGAGTAACAAATATGAATGTAATACCCAATCTTTGTTGAATACTTCTCAATAGTTTTTGCATTTTTTCTCTAATTTTAGCGTCCAGTGCACTTAGAGGTTCATCTAACAATAGAATACTTGGTTCAATAACCAATGAACGAGCCAATGCAACACGTTGTTTCATTCCACCAGACAATTCGCTAATCGCTTTATTTTCAGAACCATTTAGCCCTACTAATTGCACTATTTGTGCAATTTCTTCTTTCATTTCTTCTTTTGAAATTTTTCTAGTTAAATATTGCTTTTCGAATGCTTCGACTTTCATTTCAACATAGTTTTCTCAATATGAATAGTTAAAATCAGATTTATCTAATCATTTTTGTCTTCTTTTGAATTGCAATGAATTTGGCTTAAATTTATCCATTTCAGATTCATATTGGGCTTGTAGTTTGTCCAATTTAGCCATTTCTAATGCGGCTTTTTTTTCTCATTGTTGTTTTTTAACTCGCAATAATTCAAGATGCTTTGGATTGATTGTTTCTTTCGGAACACGTTTTAGTGTTAAACCATACTTAATGTTTCCTTCAACATTTAAATGTGGGAATAAAGCATAGTCTTGAAAAATAGTTGAAAGATCTCTTTTGTGGGCTGGTAGATCTTTAATATCTCTACCGTTAAATTTAATTTCACCACGTGTGGCTCTTTCAAAACCAGCAATAAGTCTTAAAATTGTTGTTTTACCAGAACCAGAAGGTCCAAGAAGGGTAACAAATTCACCTTTTTTAATATCTAGATTAATTTTTTCTAAAACTACTTTGTCATCAAATTCTTTAACAACTTCCTTCAATTCGATAACATTTCGTATATTTTGATTTTTTTCCATAAATATACTCCTTAATTTAAAAAGTTAATTAAAGTTTACTAGTTGGTCAAATGCTCAACTAGTAATTATCGGAAGCTAAATCAAAAATATCCTCAAAGTATTCGGCGTATGAAAAACATAGCGAAGTGCAAAACTTGCTAGAATAATTCGCTAATACAAATTTAGTACCTGTTTTATTTAAGTCTTTCATAATGGAGATAATTATATTAAACAATCGCAATTGTGAATAAAATTTGCGAAGATTTTTCGGCAATAATAATTCAATCTATTAATGCTCACTGAAATTATCATTTAGCCTTTAATTTAACGCTATTATCGGTATAGAAATAATTCTACTTTGTAATATAATTAATAATTATTAATTAAAAGGAAAGGAGAAAAAAAGATGAAACAATACAAAAAATTGAGCGATGTTGATAAAAAATATCAATTTGATTTAGAAAGCTTATTGAACGGTAATGGCATTGAAGATTTATTCAATGAATATCAAACAAAAATGCAATATTTTATTGATGTTAAAGAATCTAAATACGACAATATTGATGCATATATTGAATATTTGAATAAATCGGCCGAAGTTGGTGTGCTAACAAATAGAATTTCTAACTATCTTTCGAATAATTCTAATCGTGAATTAACAAATTCTAAATACTCAGAACTAAGTAATAAATGAGATCTAATTAGTCAAAAAATCAGTGAACAAATTGGGTCTGAACCTGTTAGATTTTTCAAAAATATTGAAAAAATCAAATCATGAATCAATGACCCTCGTCTATCGAGTCACAGAAAAAATTTAACTGATGCAATTAATGATTTTGAGCATAAGCTAGATGATAATGTTGAAGAATATATTGTCAAACAAGCAAATGCAACACCATCGTTCGAAGGTGTTTTTGATTTAATTACTGATGCAGAATTAGATTATGGATTTATACAAGATTCAAAAGGTAAAAAATATAAATTATCACCTGCATTACGTATTAAATTCATGAAATCAAACGATGCTGTGCTGAGAAAAAATACTTATTTGAATTATCAAAAGGCAAATTTAAGACACAAAAATTCATTGGCTAATTTGTTATTCCAACAATTCAACACGATTGCAACCGAAGCAAAAATTAGAGGTTATAAAGATTCAGTGAACATGCTGACTTTTAGTGATAAAGTTGATGATGAATTATTACAATCATTATTCCAAAAAGTCAGTGGTCTTAAAACTATTATTGCCAAGCGAAATAAATATTTTAAAAAATTTTACGAAGCCAAGTTTAATGAGAAATTTCGGCCAAAATACGACTCGATGCGTGAGTTAGTAAAAGTCAAATCTACTTTCACTGTAGAACAAATGAAAGATGTTGTCCTTGAAGCATTAGAACCTTTTGGACAAGAATATACAGATATTGTCAAAAAAGCTTATAGTGAAAATTGAATTGACTATATGACAATAGACAATAAAATTTCTGGTGCATATTCAATAGGTTCAACATATGGTTTAGATAAAAAATACATTTTAATGAACTTTGATGGCGATTTAGGTTCAGTTGAAACCTTAGCCCACGAATTAGGTCACTCAATGCATTCTTATTTCAGTGATAAAAATAATGAAATTCATAATGCTTCATATCCAATATTTTTAGCAGAAATCGCTTCGATATTTAACGAGCTAATGCTATATGACCATTTATTGAAAAAATCTAATAACGATAAATTCAGATTCAAAATTATTGAATCAATGATAGATGGCTTTATTGGTACTGTATTTAGACAGACATTATGAGCAAATTATGAGTATGATTTGTATAAAAACATTGAAGAAGGTAAAATTGGACCAAGTTATGAAGCAATAGCAAAATTGTATTATGAAAACAATTTAAAATACTCAGTTAAGAAAGCAAAATTCAATAGCGATCAGCAAATCGCAGCTGTAACTGTGCCGCACTTTTATTACGGTTTTTATGTTTACAAATATGCAATTGGACAATTAGTTGCTAACTTTTTCTATAAAAAATACAAAAATGAAGGCCCAGCCTTTTTAGATACTTATATCAAAGAATTTTTATCAGCTGGTGATAGAAATTACCCACTTGATACGCTTGCTAAAGTCGGTGTAGATTTAAAAGATGATAAATTTTACAAAATTGGTTTTAGTTATTTCGAAGAACTTGTCGAAGAATACATCAAACTTGGTAAGAAAATCTTTAAAACCGGTTAAAAAGGAGGTTAGATGATTAAATTAATGAAAATGCTCCCTAAACGTATTAAATGAATCTTTACCCTCGGGGCATTATTAGTCTTTTTAGGTGTTTTGGTTAGTTTGACAATTCCTAATTTTATATCGCAATTTATAAAACTATTGTTTTCGGACGCACCAATTGTTGATCATATTGAAGTTTTAAAAAATTGACATATTTTTAACAATATGCCAAAGGTTGATGTACAGAATAAATTGATAATTATTATTGCTTTACAAACAACATTGTTATCGCTATTTACATTTGCATCAACATTTGTTTTTGTGTTTGCTGCCGAAAGATCATCGCTATTTTATCGGAAACAACTATTTAAAAAACTTAACGCTTTAAGTTTAAAAAATATTTCTGACCTAAAACCTGAATCAATAATGACAAGAATTTCAAATGACGTTGCAATCTTTTGAAACTTTCTTGTTGGCGGATTGAGAATGATGGTTAAAGGTTTTATTATGATAGTAGGTGGAGCAACAATTGCGTTTTCAGTTGACTGAAAAATGGCATTAATTATTTTGCCAGTAATACCTATTATGATGGGTGTGATGGTCGCTATCGGTAAATTTGCCTCGCCATTGATTAAAAAAACTCAATGACAAGTTGAAAAAGTTACTAAAGAAATCGACGAAAACATTAAAGGAATTAGAACAATAAAAACATACAATCTCGAAAACGAAAGATTGGAAAAATTTAGAAATTCTAACAATACCTGATTCAAATTAAATTCAAAAGCTGCAACTATAATCACTTCCTTACACCCAATATTTTTTACAGTCAATAACTTTATTGTTATTGGAATATATATGTTTGTTAGAGGTGAGTATATTTCGAAAACAGCTACTGATAATACAGTAGTGCAAATGAATATATTTATTGAATATCTTTGAATGATTGCTTTTGGAATTTTACTAATTACAATGTTTTTAAGATTTGCCTTCAGAGCAAAAATTTCTGCAGTCAGAATCAGAGAAGTATTGATTGCAAAAGAAGACAAATTAGTTGTAGAAAACGGAATAAGAATCAATAATAATGAAGATCAAAATCTTGATATTACAATAGAAAATTTAAATTTCAAATACTATAAAGATAACCCCAATTATTCTTTAAGTGATATTAACTTACACATTCCCTATAAATCAAGTTTAGGAATTATCGGTTTATTTGCTTCTGGAAAATCAACTCTTGTTAGCTTGCTTTTAAATAACTATGTTTATGATGAAGGTTCAATTAAAATTGGTGACCACGAAGTAAATCAAATCAATACAAAGGACCTATTGAATACAGTAGGTATTGTTTATCAAGACGCAATGTTGTTTTCTGGTACGATTCGTTCAAATATGCAATGAGCAAAACCTGATGCAACTGATGAAGAAATTAATACTGCTTTAAAAAATGCTTGTGCTTATGATTTTGTTTACAAATTTGGTGACAATTTAGACCATAAAATCACGCAAGGGGCAACAAATATTTCTGGCGGGCAAAAACAAAGACTTTCAATTGCTCGTTCATTATTGCGTAAACCAAAAATTTTAATTTTAGATGATTCTACAAGTGCTTTAGACAACATAACTACAAAACAAGTAATTGAAAATATTACTAAAAACTATAAATGTACCACTATTTTAATTTCACAAAAAATTGGTGCTTTAAAAAATTGCGAGAATATTATTGTAATGGATTCTGGAAAAATTATTGCTAAAGGAAAACACGAACAATTGGTAGAATCTTCGCCATTCTATGCACAAATACACAAAAGTCAATTGGAATTATAAGGAGGGAATATGAATACACAAAAGTCTAAACGTAAATTCGGTTCCACATTAGGAATCATTAAACTTGTTACAAAATATTCTGGACGCTCTCCTTGATTATTTGTCTTTGGAATTTTCACAACCATTATCAACTCGACTGCTTATATTGCCGGAATAATGATGGGTGGTATTCTAGCTTCAAAATCATTTACTCACGCAGCCTTGCAGGCTGATGCTAAATTTAATGATACATTTTTTATCACAATGATTGTTGCTATGGTCTTTGTCTTCTTAATTTTTGGTATATTTAGATTCCTCGAATTCAAAATATATTTAATATTAGGTTTTTCAACAGCCATGAATATGCGTCGTTTAGGGATGGAAAAACTATTAAAAATGCCTGTTTCGTATTATGATACACACAAAACCGGTGATTTAATTTCCACTTTAATCAATGATGTCAATAATATTTCAATGACTCTAAGCCAAATATTGACGCAAGCTTTTTCAAATATTGCTCACCTGTTAATTACCATTACAACAATGATAATTTACAGTGCCAATATTACTATTATCGTTATATTAATAACATTATTCCTATTTTCTTTTGGTTTCATAATGATTAAAAAAGCACGTCCAAATGTTGAACGTGTTTGAGATGAATTTGGAAATCTAAACGCCTTTGTTGAAGAAGGTGTTAAAAATATGAAAATCACAAAGACTTTTGGCCGTCAACAAGAGTCGACCAAAAGCTTCAATAAAATAGCTAAAAATATTTATCGTAACGCTTTTAAGGCTGACTTATGAACTGAAATGTTTATTCCATGGTTTATTATGTCAACTAATATTATTGTTTTAGCTGCCGCAGCAATCATTGTCGTGTTCAAAAACAATAATATTGCTTTGTGAAGCTTGTTGCAAGTTTTGGGTTTAAATAGCAATGGCCCTGATCTTGGTTTTTTCCTAGCTTATATTGGTTATATACATAACGTAACAGGCGCATTTCAATCAATTATTAGTACAATTTTTGGATCACAAAACGGTGTTATTTCCACTGTGCGGATCAATGAAATAGCCCAATTAATTGAGCCTGATACTTCTAACGAAATTAACGAGTTAAAAAACGTTAAAGGACACATAAAATTTGAAAATGTGTGATTCAGATACAATAGCAATAAAGATGAATGACACTTAAAAAACGCTTCATTTGAAGCTCTGCCAGGCCAAAGCATTGCTCTTGTGGGGCCTACAGGGGCAGGAAAAACAACTGTTATTAATTTATTAAGTAAATTCCATAATTACGAAAAAGGTTCAATAACAATTGATGGTGTTGAATTAAAAACTATTAAAAAAGAGAGCTTAAACCAATACATGGCTGTGGTTTTACAGGATTCATTTATGTTTAAAGATACAGTTTATAACAACATATTGATTGGGAATAAAAACGCAAGTGAACATACTATTTACAATTCAACCAAATTAGTTTCAGCTCACAATACTATCCTAAGACTTGAAAAGGGATATCACACAATGCTAGAGGATAATGATATGTTGTTGTCCAAAGGGGAAAAACAATTGTTAGCAATCTCGAGAGCAGTTTTAGGCGATAAAAAAATCCTTATTTTAGACGAAGCGACTTCTAATATTGATACAAACACTGAGAAAATTATTCAAGATGCTTTAGCAAATTCAATAATGAAAAACAAAACCAGCATTGTTATTGCGCACCGTTTGAGCACAATCAAAAATGCAGATCTAATCTTGTTTGTTGAAGATGGTGAAATTGTTGAACGTGGTACACACCACGAATTAATTGAACAAGATGGCAAATACGCCGCTTTATATAAATCACAGTTCGCATAAAAGTAAAAAACAATAAAGCTAATTGACTTTATTGTTTTTTTACTTTGTTTTGGACAAAATATTTATATAAACCACCATTTTTATGATTTGGTGCAATTTCATCAGCGACCGATTTAAGTGAAGGAGTCGAATTTCCCATCGCTACCAATTTACCAACATAACCTTTTAAACACGAGTCCGACATTGAATCGCCAATATGAACAGTATTTGATAAATCAATATTATTAATGCGACAATACTCAACAGTGGCCATTGCTTTGTTTGTGGTGATGTCTGTAATTTCGATTATGTAATTGCGGCTAGCGGTGTATGAGTTAGTTAAATTAGGAAAATTTTTTTCAATTTGTTTAAGAATTTTTTTTGAAAATAAATTTGTGTGAAAAGCAAAGGCGATTTTCGTAATTTGTTTGTGCTTTGATATATCAAAATCTTTAAATAAATTTATTGACTTTACTCAACGCTTAATTGTTATGTTAGCTAAAAATCTTTGAATTTTATTTTTTACATAAATATGCTCGCCTGTAGCATCATAAACCATAAATAATATTTTTTTTGATATTGCATAATCAACAATTTTTTGCACCGTTTCATTGCAAATAGGGTTAGCTAAAACACGCTCACGGTTGATGTAAACTTCAGCACCCGATGAACTAATAATATCATGAATATTTAACTGTCTCATTGCTTGTTGAACTCTAAAATCTGAATAACTGCGGCCTGTCGAAAAGACAACATTAGCGAAATTTTTAAGAATTAAAATAGCACTTAAATTTCTGTGCGAAATTCGACTAAAACCTCTTTGATCAAATAAAGTTCCATCAAGGTCAATAAAGTATGTAATTTTATCTTTTGGTTGCATGTTTGTTAATTATAAATAATTTTATTTTAAAACCTAAAAATCAGTCAAAATACTATATAAAAAACAGCAAATGCTGTTTAAAAACTAATTTTTGTGTTTAACTTTGCTTACTAGTGCAATTCTATTTCATGTGTTAATTGCAATTGCATTCATCATTAAATCAGAAATTTCGGCTTCATTAAAGAATTTTGATAATTCTTCAAATGTTTCATCACTAAGAGCAACATTTGAAATATGTGTTATTTCTTCTGTCATTTTTAACACTGCTTTTTCTTTTTCGCTAAATAATGGTGATTCAGTTCATGCTGGTAGTGCAAAAATTCTACGCTCTGTTTCACCTGCCTCTAAAGCTGCTTTTGTGTGAATTTCTAAACAGTAAGCACATTTGTTAATTTGTGATGCTCTAACTTTAATTAACTCAATTAAAATTGGGCTTAAATTAGCTGAAATATGTGCGTTTAATTGAGATAAGATTTTTGTTGATTCTGGGTCTTGTTTTGCAATAACTACTCTTTTGGTCATTTTTTTGCTCCTTTTTGCATTTTTTCATTTTTTTATGCAATTATTATTTTAAATTAAAACCAATTAAAAACAAAATGAATTTATGCCAGAATATTTTCCAAGCAAAAATAAATACTTAATTAGGAGCTTGCTATCAAATTACACAAAAAAGTATAAAAAAATAGCAGTTCCCTATTTTCCCATCTCTGGTATCGTCGGCACTACAAGGCTTAACTACTGAGTTCGGAATGGTATCAGGTGATCCCTTGCGCTATAACTACTGATAAAATAATACTATATTTTGCAAAAAAGCAAAATAATTTTTTAATTTATTTTTAATAAAATTTTTGCATTTATTAATAAATGAATATATTGAAAGTTAAACTACGTTTTTATATATTGTTAATAACGACGACCTTTGTTATCAACAATATATGATAAAAATTCTGTGACAATTGACGAATCAATTTTGTTTAAATATAGCTCAATAAGTGTTTTTAGATCAAAGTGATATAGGTTAATGTAAACATACGTCTTATTTTTGACATGGGTGTGAATATAATTGCTGATTACATCAGCATTAGGAGCATTAAACTAATATTTTTTTGTCAATAACAAAAGTAATTAGTTTTTGATTATTAAAAATAATTTAAAAAAATAAAAAAAATAGCAGCTCCCTATTTTCCCATCTCTGGTATCGTCGGCACTACAAGGCTTAACTACTGAGTTCGGAATGGTATCAGGTGATCCCTTGCGCTATAACTACTGATAAAATAATACTATATTTTGCAAAAAAGCAAAATAATTTTTATATTTTTTTTAGGGAGTTAATTATTGACTCATCAATTTGTCTTAACTCGCCTTTTTTCAAGTCTAAAGGTAAATTTATTGAACCAAAACTTATTCGTTTCAAGTATGTTACTTGATACCCGAAAAATGATAACATTTGCTTCACCTGATGAAATTTGCCTTCATAAATAGTCAACTGACAGATATTTTTGGCAATAAAATTGAATTTATAATCCTTAACCACATGGTTTTGGATTTTGATATCACCTGTATAGTTTTTTATGTGATCATCGAAATCTTTATCAACCTCAACATGATATGTTTTAGGCACATGATTTTGTGGTTTTAATACTCAATTTGACCAACTTCCATCATCAGTTATGATTAATAAACCTTCTGTATCTTTATCTAGTCGCCCAACACAAAAATATTGATTTTTCTTTAAATCTATTAGATCAAAAATTGTTTGTTGATTTTTATCGTTATTAGCCGATAAATAACCGGCAGGTTTATTGAATAAATAGTAATGATATTTTGTCAATGTAATAGGCTGATTTTTAATTGAAATTGCGTCATTTTCAATATCAACTTGAATACTTTTCAATATTTTTGTTCCGTTTACAGCAATATCACCTTTACGAATCATTTTCGTTATTTGTGCGCGTGAGAATTGCGTTGAACGAGCTATTATTTTTTCTATTCTTTCTTTTGGCATACTGATATTTAGTTTGAAACAGGTCCGTCTGGACTTGGATTATATTGGTTTGTGTTGCCTTGTGGATTATTAGCTTTTTGTTTTTCTAATTCAGCAAGTTTTTGTTGATCCTCGTTTGTTATTTTTTTGATAATTTCAATCACATTATCGTATTGTTTCTTATCAAAAGCAACAAATAAAGACGTCAACGAATTTGTAAAGTAAAATTCGTATTCTTTTGGTAATTGAACATTTGGCGCATAATCACTTACTGTTGGTAGTATTGATAAACCATAAACAACTTTACCATTAGAATAGTCAAACGGCGCTAATGATTGAGAAACTAAATAGTCTTTATCACGGTATTGAATTGGTTTCATTGTTGTATTGCTATTTGAAATATAAACAAGAAATTTATCTTTGAAAAACTCTTTATTGAACACATTAGAAATTTTAAAATTACTTATGGCATCAGGCACTTCATCTCAATCGATGTCTTCAGTTAATTCGAAATTGTTATAAACTAAAAAACCTGGAAAAACTTCGCTGGCTGTTAAATCGTTTTCTAGAATTAGAATCTTATTATCGTGTGGTTGTGACTTTAAAAAATCAAGATAGCTGTATTTTTCAATATTATTTGTTGTAATTTGTTTTGGAATATTATTAGTTGAACCTTGATCTCCGACATCATTTTTTGTATCTTGTTTTTCAATATTATTCGTTGAACAAGAAGCGGCTAAAATTGGTAATATCGTCAACAATGACGACAATGCTATTTTTTTCATATTTCTCCTTATTATTTGCATTTTTTATTATGTAAATAATATCAAAGAAGAAAAAAAATTGAAAAATAGATTTTAAGGTTCTTGATATTATTTATTTCTATTTTCTAAAAAAATATAAAAAAAATAGCAGCTCCCTATTTTCCCATCTCTGGTATCGTCGGCACTACAAGGCTTAACTACTGAGTTCGGAATGGTATCAGGTGATCCCTTGCGCTATAACTACTGATAAAATAATACTATATTTTTTTTATAATCCAAATATTTTTTATATTTTTTTTAAATAAAAATAAAAAAAATAAGCTTACGCTTATTTTGGTCAATTTCTTGAAATGGTACGCCCTAGAGGATTCGAACCTCTGACCCAATGGTTAAAAGCCATTTGCTCTACCTGCTGAGCTAAGGGCGCATTTAGCGATCTTGCGATCATTTGGTACCCAGAACTGGACTTGAACCAGCACGGTGTTACCACCGAGGGATTTTAAGTCCCTTGCGTCTACCTATTCCGCCACCTGGGCAACTTCTTAAAATTGCTATTTAATTATAGTATATTTTTAAAAAACAAAAAAGTTTTTTTTATTTTTTTTATAAGCGAAATAATTAGTAACAAAAATTAAATAAAATAGCTTATTTTATTCTTTTTGTTTGCCCATTTCATAATATCCATAGTAAATTGATTTAGATGTTTTGATTGGCGTTTTTCATGTTTTGCCATACCATTGTTCTAAATATTTCTCAGTATTATTTAAACACATGTATTTTCTGCCACACATTTCAATTGAACTTGGTGAATTGAAATCAACACTTTCAATTAAACAATAATTACTTTTGTCTGGTCAAACGGTTAAAGCGTATTTATCTGAGTTTGCAACATATAATTTATCATAAACTGCTTGGAATGTTAAACCTTTTAGTCATCACATGCTCAATTTAACAAAAATTCTTGCAAGTGTTTTAGCAATTTTATGATTAAAGTAATATTTAACATTTGTTCAGCCACGTAATCCTTTTGTTTTATAAATTGGCTTAGTTAAATATTTTTTAAAAACTTCAGCGCTGCTTGGCACGACAACAAAGAGGTCGATATATTGTGAGTTTGGATCTTTCACATCGACATTTGAAAGCGAGTCAACAAAACGAGGAAATGTTAGAAAATGATGCTTGGTATTTTCATTTGTAACAATTCGATCGGGGTATTTGGCGATTAAAAAATCAAGAGCTGATTTAGTAATGATTATGTCAATATCAGCATCTCATTCAATTAAGTCATTATTTCTAACGGCACCTAATAGTGTTCCGTATGCCAATGAATACTTAAAATTATTTTGTGTAAGAATATCAACAAGTTCGTTAAGCAATTTTAAATTGCCTTGTTGTCTTTTTTTAATATTTGGCAATAAACCAGGATTATTATTAATTTTCATAGGCAAAATTATTATAAGACTAAATTGCATTTATTGATAAAAAAAGATAGGTAAAATTAGCATATGAAATAAAAAACAAAAGTTCTCATTTGTTAAATTCAAAAAAGTGGAACTTTTGTTTTTTATTTCACGCATTTATTGGTAAAAAAGATAGGCAAAATTACAATAAAATAGCGAGTAAAGTATGCTGTTTTTCTCAAAAATTACCATTAATAAAAAAATATAATTTTTTTCTTGAAAATAAATAATTATTTGATATAATCACTCAGTAACTATGTTACGATAAAAGTGTTATCCCTTTTAATTATTAATTTATTTTTTATACACCGACAACCTAATGGTTGTTATTTTTTTACTTTTTTTAAAAAAGAAAAATAAAGCCATTTTAAGCATGGCTTTATTTTTATTAATTATTCATCGTCATCATTTTTGATGTTACGTGTTTTAATAACTTGATCAGCAATATTTTTTGGTGTTTTTTCGTAGTGATCGAATTGCATTTGATAGTTTCCACGACCAGCAGTCATACTACGTAAATCAGTTGCATAACCAAACATTTCTTTCAATGGAACGTGTGAACGAATCACGTGAGCACCATCATTTCTGGTTTCGTTATCAACAATTTGTCCTCTACGACGAGTTAAATCACCCATAACGTCACCAAAGTAATCTTCAGGTATAACAACAGCAACGTCCATAATTGGTTCAAGTAGAACTGTTCCTAATTGATCTTTAGCTTTGGTTAGAGCTTTAGAAGCAGCAATTTTATAAGCCATTTCTGAAGAGTCGACATCGTGGTATGAACCATCAAATAATGTAGCTTTAATATCAATCATTGGGTAACCGGCTAAAATACCGCTTGCCATTTTATCTTCAAGACCTTTTTGAATTGATTTAATGTATTCTTTAGGAATTTTACCACCAACGATTTTGTCCACAAATTCAAACCCTTTATCTTTGTTAGGTTCAAATTTAATTCAAACGTGACCGTATTGACCTTTACCACCAGATTGTTTAATGTGTTTTCCTTCAACTTCAGCTTCGTTAGTAATTGTTTCACGGTATGAAACTTGTGGAGCACCAACTTTAGCTTTAACACCGTGTTCACGTTTTAGACGGTCCACGATGATGTCTAAGTGTAATTCACCCATACCAGCAATAATAGTTTGACCGGTTTCTTCATCGGTGTAAGTTCTAAATGTAGGGTCTTCGGCTGCTAGTTTTTGTAAACCTAAAGCCAATTTTTCCATAGCATCTTTTGTTTCAGGTTCTAAAGCTTGTGAAATAACAGGTTCCGGGAATACCATTCTTTCTAGAACAACTTTTGGTGATTTGTCAGCAACTAGAGTATCACCTGTTGTAGTGGCTTTTAGACCAACTAAGGCGTTGATGTCACCAGCATAACATTCATCGATTTCTTCACGTGAGTTAGCGTGCATTTTAATGATACGTCCAATACGTTCTTTAACGTCTTTAGTTGTGTTGTAAACGTATGAACCTTTTTGTAACACACCAGCATATGTACGGAAGAAAGTTAGTGATCCAACAAATGGGTCAGTCATAACTTTGAATGCTAAAGCCACGAATGGGTGATCATCTGTAGCTGGAACTGAAACTTCTTCGTCTCCTAAATATCCTTTAATAGCTGGAACATCTAGTGGAGAAGGTAAGTAATCTACAGCAGCTTGAATCATTTTTTTAACACCTTTGTTTTTGAAACTTGTTCCACAAATACATGGGAAGAAAGTAGATGTTAAAGTTGCTTTACGAATCATTGCTTTAAGTTCATCTTCTGTTGGTTCTACACCTTCTAGAAGTTTCATCATAAATTCGTCATCGTATGTTGAAAGAGAGTCAATTAACATTGCTCTTCTTTCTTTAGCAACTTCTAAGTATTCAGCTGGAATTTCAGTTACTTCTGGATTTTCTTCAGGTTTTCCGTCGTAAATGTATGCTTTCATTTCAACTAGGTCAATAATTCCTGTGAAGTTCGATTCAGCACCAATAGGTACTTGAATAGCAACTGCATTTCCGTTTAGTCTTGATTTAACTGAGTTAACTGACATAAAGAAGTCAGCACCCATTTTATCCATTTTGTTTACATAAACAATTCTAGGTACTTTGTAGTTTGTTGCTTGTCTTCAAACTGTTTCAGTTTGAGGTTCAACACCACTTTGGGCGTCAAGCACAGTAACTGCACCGTCTAATACACGAAGTGAACGTTCAACTTCAACTGTAAAGTCAACGTGTCCTGGAGTATCAATAATATTGATTCTGGTTCCTTTTCAAAAGGCTGTTGTTGCGGCTGAAGTAATGGTAATTCCACGCTCTTGTTCTTGAGCCATTCAGTCCATTTGTGAAGCACCATCGTGGGTTTCACCTAATTTGTGAATTCTACCTGTGTGTAGCAAAATTCTTTCTGTTGTTGTTGTTTTCCCTGCATCAATGTGGGCCATAATACCGATATTACGGTAGTTTTTTAATTCGTATTGTCTAGCCATAATATCTTATCATCTAAAGTGAGCAAAAGCACGGTTAGCTTCAGCCATTTTGTGTGTATCTTCACGTTTTTTGATTGCTCCACCAGTTTTGTTTGATGCATCAATGATTTCGTTAGCTAAACGAACATCCATTGTTTTTTCGTTTCTTAGACGTGAATATTGAACTAATCATCTTAATGATAAAGTTTGTTTTCTACGTGCTGAAACTTCTGTAGGAACTTGGTAGTTTGTACCACCGATTCTTCTTGTTCTGATTTCCAATTGAGGAGTAATGTTTTCAATTGCAGCTTGAAATACTTCCATTGGTTCTTTGTTTGTTTTTTCTTTAATAATGTTAAAGGCTGAGTATAGAATGTCTTGCGCTACGGATTTTTTACCATCTAGCATAATTGAGTTAATCAACTTTGTAACTAGAACTGAATTAAAAATTGGGTCAGCAAGTACTTCTCTAACTGGAGCTTTGTGTTTTCTTGACATAATTTTCTCTCTTTCTTTCTAATTAATTGCTTGATTTTTCTTTTTTGGTTCCGTATAGACTTCTACCTTGTTTACGGTTATTAACTCCCGCTAAGTCTTGTGTACCTCTAACGATGTGGTATCTAACACCAGGTAGATCTTTAACTCTACCTCCTCTGATTAGAACAACTGAGTGTTCTTGTAGGTTGTGGCCTTCACCACCAATGTATGCGGTAACTTCCATACCGTTTGATAATTTAACACGAGCATATTTACGCATAGCTGAGTTAGGTTTTTTAGGAGTCATAGTTGCAACACGAGTACATACACCACGTTTAAAAGGAGCTGATTCTTTACGGCTCGATTTTGTAAGAGTGTTGTAGCTTAAGTTCAATGCAGGAGCATTTTGTTTACGAACTTTTTGCACTCTACCACTACCAACTAATTGATTTGTTGTAGGCATTTAAATTTTCCTTTCTGTTTTTGTTAACTTATTTTTTTAAAATATTGCTATATAAAAATAACGTGCTTATTATACAACAACTTACCCGTGTGTTTCATTTTTTTTAAAAATTTGTTTTTTTACGAAAAAATCTAGTTTTAAAGCTAAAAAATCGATGTAACTCTTTGGACATGATTAAATAATTTGCGAATCAGAGTATCTTTTATGAATTTTTATCATATATAATTTAAAATATATTTCACTATTTAAGGAGTAAAAATGATTAATTACGTAAAACAAACTCACGAAATTAATGTTTCGTCAGTTGAATGAAAAAAAATAAAAAATGATATTTTAAAAGATGCGATCTCAAAAGGCTTAAAAGTTTCACCCCAAGAAATCAAAAATAAAGCTTCAATGACTGTTTTAAGAGAAAAAACAAAAGAATATATCGAACAAATTCTTGATCCTGCTCAAAAAAATGTGCCTGTAGGTGGTCCTTATGTTGATTTTATCAATGATGAAGATGAGTTTAGAGCAAAAGTTGATTTTGTTTACTATCCAAACGAAGAAATAAAAAAATTAGATTATAAAAATTTAAAAATTAATTTTAATGTTCCTGCAATTACACAAGAAAGTTTAGACGCTATTTTTGAAGAATTTAAAACCAATTATCCAATAACTAGAGAGGTTAAAGATCGCCCAATTGCTGTTAAGGATGTTGTAACTTTAAATTTAAAAGGTTCAAAAGATGGTCAAGTTGTTGATGAGCAAAGAAATGTAAAATTGCAAGCATTAACATCAAATGATTTTTCAATTAATGCAGAATTAATTGGTAAAAATGTTGGTCAAACTTTTACATTAAACGACCCATCAAATGTTTTTTG
The DNA here is from genome assembly GCF_024834065.1 of Mycoplasma sp. CSL7475-4. Classification (GTDB taxonomy): domain Bacteria; phylum Bacillota_I; class Bacilli_A; order Mycoplasmatales; family Metamycoplasmataceae; genus Mycoplasmopsis. Next base: position 35,979 of record NZ_JANUYA010000003.1, on the reverse strand, counting down.
AACAATTGAAATTATTTCGGCAACTTATGACGAAATAATTCACGTTACAGACGAAACTTTTGTTAAATTAGAAGAACAAAATATTAACTCGCTTGCAGAATTGAAAGTAGAATTTGAAGCCAACTTGAAAAAAGAATTATTCTCTAGAGAATTATTGAAATACTACGAATTGAATGCTGACGCTATTGTTGCTCAAAACATTATTAATTACAGTCCTGAATATATTACTGAAACAATGCAAAAAATAACACAAAACGAAATGCGTCCAGGTGGTTTAGCACAAGACCTTAACTCACCAAAAGATTTAGACATGAAAAATCCAAATCACCTACAAATTAAAAATATTGCGGAAGCTAGTGCAAAAAAACGTACTGCATCAATGTTATTAATTCAAGCGATCCAAAATGATTTTGACTTTGTTGTAAGTGATGAGTTAGTTCAAAAACAAATTGACTTTATTCAAAAAATTCATAACCGTAATCCACAAAGTTTATCGTTCGAATCATTACGCAACGTAATAAAACAACAACTAACGATGCTGAAATTAATGGAATTAACTAGTTCGGAAAATGCAAAAATTTTCACAGATGCATTAAAAATTACTGAATAATGTGCTTTTTTAACCCTATTTAGTCAAAAAAAATAATTTTATTTATGCTCTCATAATATAATTATTTCGACAAGGGTGCTGTAAAAGGCTGAGATTATACCTATGTGCGGATCATGGTAATTCATGCGTAGCACGAAATTTTAAAAATATCCCCTTGTCGTCGTATAGAGGATATTTTTGTTTATTAAATTTTTAAAATAAAAATAAAAAACCTCTCCGCTAGGAAGGAAAAATGAAATTAAAAATATTAACTATATTACCTATAGTGTCAGTTTTGCCCATAAGTGTTGCTTGCCACAAAAATACTAGCAACAATACTGAATTGGACACTGAAAGAAAAGAATTTTTAAGTGCAACAAAAGCACTGAAAATGTTCAATAAAAACTCCACAGAGATTGATATACCTGAATATATTACTGAAATTGGACCTGGTGCTTTTAGCAAATTTTATAATCTAAAAAAAGTTAACTTTCCCAAAAATTTAATCAGTATTGCGCAAGGTGCTTTTGATTATACAGCAATTCAAAATTTAGAACTACCTGATGGTATTGAATCGCTTAACGGGTTCAATTACACATTAATTGACAACCTTCATCTTCCAGAATCTCTAAAAAAGATAGGTGGATTTAAAGAAGTGTTACTGAAAAATATTGAATTTCCTGAGGGTTTAGAAGAAATTGAGCAAAATGCTTTCGATGAGTCAGATTTAATTGCAATAACTTTGCCGAGTACTTTAAAAAATCTAGGTGGTTTTGCGCGTACCAACATAAGAACTATTGATTTACCTGATAGTATTGAAAAAATATACAAAAATAGCTTTGATGATACAAAAATCACGAGTGTTGAATTGCCTGCTAATCTAAAAGAAATTGGGGGTTTTGCTCGTACTTCAATTCGTAAATTGGAATTGCCAAATAACCTAAAAATAATAAGAGAAAATAGTTTTGACTCAATACCTATTCAAGAATTAAAATTGAATAAAAATTTAGAAAAAATTGGCGGTTTTTCGCATTCAACACTGAGAAAAATTGAATTTAACGAAAAACTAGACGAAATATTCGAAAATAGTTTTAGTGAATTAGAATACCTAAATTCAATAGAATTACCTAACAATTTAAGAAAATTCGGGGGATTTCAAAAATCGAATTTTAGCGAAATAATTATTCCTGATTCTGTAATTGAAATCCACCCTAACACTTTGGCTTATTCAAAAAATATAAAATATTTAAAATTGCCAAGCAAACTAAAAAAATTAGGTGGGTTTCAAGGAACACTAGTCAGTTCACTACAACTGCCACAAAGTCTAGAACAAATTCATCAAGGTTCATTTGATTCAACACCAATTTCGAGTTTAGATTTACCGCAAAATTTAATTTATTTAGGCGGGTTTGCAAATACTGATATAAGAAACCTAAACATACCTGAATCAGTTAAATTTATTGCTCCTGGTTCATTCGATTTGAAGAGTGATATTCAATATGATGTCATTAACCTAAAATTGCCAGATAATCTCATCTCGTTAGGCGGGTTTAAAAATTGAAATATTGAACAAATCGAATTGCCTAATACACTTGAAACAATAGAAATCGGTACTTTTGATAATACGAAAATCGCAAAACTTAAATTGCCACCACAATTAAAAAATTTAGGAGGCTTTACCGGTACCTTTATAAAAGAGATTCATTTACCAAATTCAATTGTAAACATTTATCCTGGAACTTTAGACGAAACCGAATTGAGCTCACTGAATTTACCAAACAATTTAAATTCACTAGGTGGTTTTGCAAGAACAAGAATTACAAAACTAAAAACGCCAAAAACACTCAAGATCATACATAAATCAGCGTTTGATAGAGCACCGATTTCAAGTTTAGATTTAAATGAAGGTTTGGAAATATTGGGAGGTTTTGCCTTCAATCAACAATTGACAAGTTTAACCATTCCATCAAGTGTTAAACAAATACTGCCCGTTTCATTTAATGATACAGGAATTAAAGAAATTACATTACCTGATAATTTAGAAGTATTAGGGGGCTTTGGTGGTCAAAAATCATTGATTTCATCAGTAAATTTACCCAAAAATCTAAAAAAAATAACTAATGATGCTTTTACTTATAATCAAAAAATTAGAAAGATAACCTTGCCGGAAGGACTTGAAGAATTATATGGGTTTGGTTTTACCAGAATATATGAATTAAAATTGCCATCTAGCATCAGAAAAATAGGGGGCTTCAATCAAACACAAATAAGCAAATTAGTTTTGCCACCAAGATTGAAGAGTTTTTCTGGTTTTAGCGAAACCGGTGTACAAGAATTAACATTACCACAATATGTCAAACAAGCGGAAATATCAAAAACATATTGACCGCATTTATATTTAATAAATATTTACAGCAAGTATTTAATGAATAATAAAGAATGAGTTGAAGACATTAAAAATCAACAAATTCCATTCAAAGATTTCACAAAGGGGAAAAATGAAAAAGAATAAATTAATATTGCTTGGATTTTCATTTGTTTCTATTCCATTTGTTGCAGCTGCATGCAGTAACAACAATAAAAAAACACAATCAAACGAGGAAAATAAACAAGAAATCGCAAAAAGCGAATTTGATATTGAAAAAGAAAAATTACAAAAAATTATTGAAGACGCACAGATTAAACACAAATCTTATAGTTCCGAAGAAGGAAATGAAGCTTTTAGCAAATCGGGGGAAGGAATAACAGAGGCCACTAAAGCGTTCCATGAGGCACAGACGGTAGAACAGTTAATTCAAGCCGGCCAAAAACTAAAGAAAATCATTGAAGAAACTGAAAAATATAATAATTTAACAATCGATGAAAAGCGTCAATTAGTTAAAGACAAATTTAACGAAAAATTAAACAAAGCTAAAAGCATATTGGGTCAATTAACAAAACCTGACGCAATTGAACTTTTGCAAACTACAATCAATACAAGCGAAGCAATAAGCGAAGATGATTTAAGATACTATAATAAATTAATTAAAGCTACAACAAACATTGAATTAGTTATTGAAAATTCTTTAAATTTAGATAAAAAAAGCAATAAAGAACTATACGAATTATATTTAGGTCGTGAATCTAGAATAATGAATAATTTCGAAAGAGAATTTGGAAATAGCGAAATATATTTAGATATTCAAAATAAAATTAGAAGTCTTTTTACTACTGAAAAAGACGCAGATAAATCAAGTTATACTGAACAAATTTACGCACAAAAAGAAGCAGATTTAAAAAGACAAATAAACGAAATATTGCTTGATGTTAAAACAACAACATTGACAAAAAATGCTGCTCTAACTTTATATGATTCAGAAATCACAAGTCTACAATTGCTACCGGAAATTAAATACATTCAACAAGATGCATTTAAAGATTATTTTGAACTTGAAAATATAGTCTTTAATGATAAACTGGAAACTATTGATCAAGGTGCCTTTGCAAACACTAAAATTTCTTCATTAACTCTTCCGCAATCATTGAAAAAAATTAGCGGTTTTGAAAAAACACCAATAAAAGAACTTATTTTGCCACAAAATGTTGAAATAGTCGAATTTGCATTCAATAATGCAAATAATTTGAATAAATTATTGCTAAATGAAGGATTGCGAGAATTAAGTGGTTTTAACGAAACATCAATAACTTCACTGAATCTACCGGCCTCTTTAACGAAGTTTTATGGTTTTAGAAACTCATTAATAAATGAATTATCTTTACCAGCATCACTTACTACATTTGTTACTTATTTACCAGAGTTGACAACATTATCAATACCAGCAGAGTTCAATCTTGATTTAATTACAACAGATACAAGTTCGACTAATGGTATTGTAATTTCGTCTGAATTATTTCCAAAAATTGAAAATATTTTTGTTCAAAACGAAGAACAAAAAACAAAACTAAAAGAACTTTTATCAACAAACATTGAAATTGAAAATGAAGACGAAATACGAAGTGAAATTGAATCGTTAGAAAATACCAAAAGTGAAAGAATTAGAAGCTTGCAGTTATACATTTCATACTTGCAAAATATAGCAACTATTGCCATCGATAATTATCCAAATATAAGCGAACAAGCAAAACATGAATTAATTGAATTAGCACAACCAGAAAGCAATGATGATAACAGCGTTATTGCTGAAATAAAAAACTATCTTATCGATTATAAATACGCCTGAACGACAAACAAAAAATTAACTGATATTGACGAAAATATCATTGCATTAAAAAAAGTTATTAATTTAGCTGGTTACGAACTAAATGCTGAAAAAATAAATAATGATGATAAATTAAAAGAAGAAACAAGAACAAATTACATTGCTGAAGATGAAAAATACAACAACAATAAAAAAGACTATGATGGAATTGAATCAAAAATCAGTAAATTGAATGAACTAATAAAAAAATACAGAGAAGTGGTTAAAAATTCAGAATATTATATTCAATATTTGAATCTAATCGCAAAATATAAAGTTCTACACAAAATACAAACATTGACTGACGAACAAAAAAACGCAATAAAAAAATTAATTAATTTATCAATCAATGAAATTGATGAAGAATTAACAAACAAACTGAGTGATTTTATTTTTGTTCGTAAATACAATTCACATGATACATTGATTAATACTCAAAGAAAAATCGATGAATTAATCGCTTTGATAAACGTTGTTAATTTTGAATTAACAGATGAAAATATTGCTGCGCAAACTGAAGAAGAATTGCCAAATGAAGATTCAATTAAATCTGAATTTGAATTAGAAAAAAATAGATTTGAAGGTTCAAAAGTTAATAAATGAAATGACATTATAAAAATAAAATAGGTTTAAAACTCATTCCTACAATAACTACATTTATTTCTTTGCCAATTGCAACTATTTCTTGTGTAAATAATGCACGAAAAAATAATGATGTTTTTAATAAAGAAATTCCGTTAACTCTAAAGTTCAACAAGCAATATAGCTTTTTAAATAACTCTAATCAGTACAAAATAAATGATGTAAAAATTGATACATTTATCAATCCTAAAAATGAAGATTTATACATAAACGTCAATGAATTTATTGCAAAAATCGACGGAATAACAGATCGTACGCTGTTCAAATTCAAATCCAAAAAACAAAATAAAATTTATTATGCAAACGGCGAAAAAGAAATAATTTTTGATCTGGATCAAAACAAAATTTTAGTCAATAATTTAGATGTATTTCAAATACTAAAGAATTCTGAAGTCATTGACTACGCTAAAAGAATTGAATATAAATCTACTGAAACTACTAAACTTTCAGACAATGAATTTAGTGAATTTGATTTAGCAAAATACAATATGAGTATTGAAGAAAAAAACAATCAAATATATATTCCTTTTTCAATATTTAATCTACTATTTCTTAGCCAAAATTATTATAATGTTTATTTCAACGGCGAAAAATTCATTGGCGTTAGCACCGTAATCAATAAAGATATTGACGCAAACGAGTATAACTTAATAATGAATAATATAAATAATAATAAAGAACAAACAAAGCAATTTAGATTAAATAATTACAATTTTATGTTGTTTGTTTTTGATAATTTTTACGGACTAAAAAATAGTTTTCTAGCACAAAATAATGCAAAAAGTTTTGATGAGTATTTTGAAAAAACTGGATTAAAAGAGCAATTTTTATCAGTAAATATTGACGATAATACTGCCGGTTATGAGAAATTGTTTTATGAAAATTTAAACGAATTGCACTCTTCTATACAGTCAGGTTCATATTATCATCCACAAAATTATCGTGCTAATCCTTATGGGTCTGCGAGAAGTCAAAAGGTGAATGAATACATTGGTTGATTAGGCATACTAAGAAAAATTAGAAACGCTTCACTTGCTAATAAAGAAAATAAATTTGTTATTTTTCACGACGATACAGCAATAATTTACCTTGACGAATTTATTATCGGCACAAATGAAAATTTAATGAGTGAAGAAAGTTATCAATATGATAGTTTTGAGAAAATGTACAAAGCAATGGAGTTGATTAAGCAAAATCTAACACCTATAAAAAAAATAATTTTAGATCTTTCTCTTAATGGCGGTGGTTCTATCGCCGCAATGGAAAAAGTAGCAGGATTTTTGACAAACAAAGATCAGCAAATTTATTTCTACGAAACAATAAGCAAATTGTTATCGTACTCAAAATATCGTGTTGATGTCAATAAAGATAATGCGTATGATACAAAAGATGGTTACCCCGATTATCAATGATATATACTGACCGGTATCAATACTTTCAGTGCCGCTAATTTATTAACACACATTGCCAAAGTCAATAAGTTAGCAACTATCATCGGTAATAAATCAGGGGGCGGAATGTATTCTATTTTGCCGCTTGTTTTGCCTGATGGAACAAGTTTAGAAATATCATCAAACAATGCCTGAGTTTCAGGCTCAAATGATCAAATTAAAAGTGAATCTCAATTGCCTTACACACAAGAAGGTATTGAAGTTGATATCACAATCCCTTATCTAGCCTATATGAACTATGACATCATTAATGCCTATTTAAATGACCCTGTTCAAGGCGAAAAAGAGTACAACAAATATTTAAGAACAATAAAACTGTCGGCTTGAAAAAATGAAAAAGACAATATTGATAAATATATTAAATTTATCAATAAGAAAAAACGCAAACAGTACGAAAACGAAATTAATGACAACGTCATACAAGAACAAGATAACCTAGATACAATGGAAGAAAAAATTGAAAATATGAAAGCTATCTTTAGATATGTAGAACACGAGTACTTTAAAAAATACAATAATAATTAGCAGTTTAAATCAAAATAAAAAATCAAAACAAAACGCAAAATTTAATTAAAAATTGCGTTTTGTTTTTTTGTGGCAAGTAAAACATAAGAAAGTGAGAACATAAAGCAAAAAATTAATTTTTGATATAATTTAAAAATATTTATGGAGGTTTCATGTTAGAAGTACAAAATTTAAGCAAAATATTCAGTGATAAAAAACTTTTTGAAAATGTCAATTTAAAATTTACAGAGGGTAATACATACGGAATTATCGGTGCAAATGGTGCCGGTAAATCAACATTTTTAAAGATAATTTCAGGTGAAATAGAGGCATCAGGTGGTCAAATAATTGTTGAAAAAAACCGTAGAATTAGTGTTTTAAGCCAAGACCATAATGCCTATGACGACTTAATCGTAACCGAAGTGGTCGTAATGGGAAATACCGACTTATACAAGATAAAAAGCGAAAAAGACGCAATTTATGCTAACCCTGACGCAACAATGGATGATTACACTAGAGCTGGTGAATTAGAAGAAAAATTTGGAGAACTAGGTGGCTGAACCGCCGAAAATGATGCTCAAGAATTACTTTCAGGACTACAAATCCCAAAAGAAAAATGAGATGTTCCAATGAATCAATTGACTGCTAATCAAAAAATTAAAGTTTTATTAGCAAAAGCTCTTTTTGGTAACCCTGATATTTTAATCATGGATGAGCCGACAAACCACCTTGACTTGCGTTCTATCAAATGATTAGAAAACTTTTTGGCCGAGTATGACAATGTTGTTATTGTTGTTAGTCACGATAGTGATTTTCTTGATAATATTTGTACACACATTGTTGATATTGACTTTAATGAAGCAAAAATTTACACTGGTAACTATACATTCTGAAAAGAAAGTAGCCAACTTGCTCTTGAATTAACAAAACAACAAAATGCTAAAAAAGAAGTACAAATTGAAAAATTAAAGCAATTTATTGCTCGTTTTAGTGCCAACGCATCTAAATCACGTCAAGCAACATCACGTAAAAAATCACTTGAAAAAATAACTTTAGACGAAATTAAACCTTCAAATCGTAAATACCCTTATATAAATTGAGATATCAATAGAGAACCCGGAAAAGATATTTTAGAAGTTGATTCAATCTCATATGAAGAAAATGGTAAAGTAATGTTTCAAAATGTTTCATTTACACTGTCAAAAGGTGAAAAAATGGTTTTGATTGGTGAAGATGATATCGCTAAAACACGTTTTCTTGAAGTTTTATTAGGTTTGAAAAAACCTACAAGTGGAAGTGTAAAATGAGGTCAAACAATTAAGCACACTTATTATCCAAACGAAAATAAAAAGTATTTCACTGAAAAAATGAGTATTTTAGATTGAATTTCTCAATGACCGCTAGAAAATACAACCGAAGAAACTAGAGATGTTTCCGACCAAAGAATGCGTGGTTTCTTAGGTCGTATGTTATTTTCAAACGACACTGTGTTTAAAGATGTAACAGTTACATCTGGTGGTGAAAAGGCTAGATTAATGTTCTCAAGAATGATGCTATTAGAAGCTAATTTTTTAGTTTTAGACCAGCCATTAGACCATTTAGACGCCGAAAGTATTGACTCATTAATCACAGGATTAAAAAATTACAGGGGTGGTGCTATTTTCACAACTTATAACCGTGCCCTTGTTAATCAAGTTGCCAATGTTATTTTAGAAATTTCTCCTGATAAAAGTTTTATTTATCATGGAACACTTGACGAATACGAAGAATTAATGAATTATTAATAGCGTTGATTTTACATAAAAAGATATTAAATTAAATACCTAGAATATTACAAAAGATCTAGGTATTTAATTTTTTTAAAAAATAAACTACTATAAATTGTGACCAAAAAAACAGCTTAATAATATTTGAGTATTTTGCAATAAAAAACCCAAAACTTTCACAATAAAAACGCTTTATTGTCTGGAAGTTTTGGGTTTTTATAAACATTAAACAAAATATTGTTGATTAATTTTGGTTTTCATCAGCTGGTTTAAATTCGCTAGCTGGTAAGAATTTGGTCTCACCGTTAGGGTATCTAAACGACATATTATCATTTTTTTTGTTAGTAATGTTGATGTAGCTAACACGAAATCCATTTTCCTCTTTTTCTATTGAAAAATGTGGAGTTATCTCTCATTGTTCACTATATTTTGGATTTTTAAATCTTAATTTAATATCAGATGCTGAAGCATCATTGAATGTAACATTTTCTTTGTTTTCATAAACAACTTCAATGTCATCGAAGATACCGAAATAATCAGTATCAACAATTTCATCAATTTCATCAGGTTCACGAACTATTGGAACTACATGTTCTTCAAACTTAACTTCAACCTCTTGAACAGTAGGTGCGTTTTTAGGAACTTGTAAAACAATATTTCAGTTAAAAATGCTATTTTTAATTGATAATAATTCTGGTTCTGTTGTTTCTTTTTCATTTAAGTATTGTGGATAAAGACTTTCTAAAACATGAAAATCATCTTTTAAAGAATTTAAAAGGGTTTTTGATTTATCAATAAGACCTTTACTTTTTAATAGATCAGCATATTTGTTTTTGATTTTGGCTACTATACCTTTACCGTCAGCTGTTTCGCTTAATTTTTTATTTCTCTCTTGTTCTTTTTCTAATTCTTCATTTTGTTGCTTTATTTCATCTTTATTTACTTTCTTCGTTGATAGAGCAATTGGAATAGAAATGCTAACTGCGGCACCCGCTGCAAAAAGAGAAACTGCACTCAAAATTCCTCTTAATTTAGTTTTTTTATCATTATTTGATTTCATCATTACCCCTTATTAAAGTTAATTAAAAATAAATGTTATTTTAATTATATAACTATTAATTTAATTAGGTTCAAATTTATTGAAATTTATTGAAAATTATTGATATTTTCTTTAAAAAAGTATTTTTCGTATTTATGATTGCTTATCAATATTTATGTTTTTTGCATTAAATAAATACTTTTTAGATGTTTTTTTAAAAAATAATTAGTGATTGGCACTAATTATTAATTTCTTGATTTTGAATTAGAAGCAAAGATAAAATTAATGTTTTTGCCCTTTTCACTCCATTTTTTTTCATACCCGGTCATTACATTATCTTTAGCATAAGCACTTGAATGTAGATTTGTACCAAAATCAATTATTTTTCAATTGTTTTGGGCAAATGATTCCAATGAAAACTCATACAATTGATCATTGTCCGATTTAAATTTCAAAATAGAACCATTATCCATTAATTTACTGTATAAATCTAGATATGTCTTGTATGTTAAACGACGCCGAAAGTGACGAGCCTTTGGTCACGGGTCGCTAAAAGTTAGTCAAATTGTATTTGCATATCCACTAAAAATTTGGGTTATGTTTGCTGCGTCTGCAATGATTATTTTAAAATTATTTAATTTATATTCTTGTGCTTTTTTTAATGACTTTGCAGCTACAGTTGGGTATTTTTCGACTCCAAAATATTTATTACTGGGGTTCATCCTTGCCAATTCCACAATCATTTCGCCCTTGCCCATGCCAATTTCCACAACTGATGTCTTGTCTAATTTAATCGGTAAATCACTATCTTTAACTAAAAATTCGGAATTATTTAGCTTATCTATTGCATTTTTATCATGTCTTAATCTCATAATCACAATTTTATTAAAAAGCATAGTCAAACAAAAATATTTAAAAATATTAGCAGACTAACTATAAGAGTGCTAAAATATAATTATTAAAAGGAGGTTGTATGAATCCAAACGATTTTAATATTGAAGACATTTTTGGAGGATTAGATCCAAATAATAAAAATAAAAAAGAAGATGTTTTAAAAACATATGGAAGAAATTTAACAGATTTAGCAATTAAAAATGAACTAGACCCGGTTTTAAATAGAGACGAAGAAATTCGAAGAATTATAAGAATATTAAGTAGAAAAACAAAAAATAATCCAGTCTTGGTTGGGGAACCAGGTGTTGGTAAAACTGCAATTGTTGAAGGTTTAGCACGAAAAATTGTTGAAGGACAAGTGCCAGAAAATTTAAAAGGTAAAGATTTAATTGAGTTAGATTTAACATCGATTATTGCTAACGCTTCATATCAAGGACAATTTGAAGGAAGATTGAAAGAAATCTTAAAAAGAATTGAAGAAAGTGACGGCGAAATCATTTTGTTCATTGACGAAATTCACATGTTGATTGGAACAGGAAGAAATGATAAAGGGTCAATGGATGCTGCTAACATTTTAAAACCGTTAATGGCTAGAGGTAAATTACATTTAATTGGTGCCACTACTTACGATGAATATCGTAGATATATCGAAAAAGATGCAGCCTTAGAAAGAAGATTTCAAAAAGTTGACATAAATGAGCCTTCTGTTGATGACACTATTGCAATTTTAAGGGGAATTAAAGAGCGTTTTGAAAACTTCCATAACGTTAAAATTCAAGACGATGCAATAGTAGCTGCTGCTCGCTTATCATCAAGATACATTTCAGACCGCTATTTGCCAGATAAAGCAATTGATTTAATTGATGAAGCTGCCGCTACAATTAAAACTGAAATAAACTTTAAGCCTGAAGAATTAGAAATTGCTCAACAGAAATTAGCAATGCTTGAAATGGAAAAAATTTCGCTATCAAGCGACAAAATTAACAAAGAAAAAAATAAAAATAGATTAAATGAGTTAGAAATCTTAATCAATGAAGAAAAAGAAAAAATCAATAATTATCAAAAACAGTGAGACTTTGAAAAAGACCGTCTTGAAACTTTATCTTTAGCCAAATCAAAATTAGAGAATTTAAGACACCAGTTAACAATTTATCAAAAAAATGCCGAATTTGAAAAGGCGTCAAAAGTTTTATACATTGAAATACCAGAATTAGAAAAACAAATAATGGAATTTCAAAAACAAATTAATGACTCGTCTTCATCTCTAATTCAAGATACAGTTACAGGAGAAGAGATAGCGTCAATTGTCTCAAAATGAACTAAAATTCCAGTAACTAAATTACTAGAAAATGACAAGACAAAACTATTAAATCTTGAGCAAGATTTAAGAAATAGAGTTAAAGGTCAAGATGAGGCAACAAGACTTGTTACCCAAGCGGTTTTAAGAGCAAAAGCAAACATTAATGACCCAAACCGTCCGTTAGCTAGTTTTCTATTTACTGGGCCAACAGGAGTTGGTAAAACCGAATTAGCCAGAGCATTAGCTTATTCACTATTCGATTCTGAAAAACAAATGATTAGAGTTGATATGTCTGAATATATGGAAAAACATTCAGTTTCTAAAATTATCGGTGCTCCTCCAGGATATGTTGGCTTTGACAGTGGTGAATCATTGACAGAAAAAATAAGAAAAAATCCTTATACAATTCTGCTTCTAGACGAAATTGAAAAAGCACACAAAGAGGTTTTAAATATTCTTCTACAAATTCTTGATAACGGAGCTATAACTGATTCTAAAGGGCGTGTTATTAATGCAAGAAATTTAATCATTATTATGACATCGAACCTAGTTTCAAACATTGAACAATTGAATCAAAAAATTGATACAGAAGAAATCAAAATTGAGTTATTGAAATATCTTACTCCAGAGTTTTTGAATCGTATAGATGAAGTAATTAAATTTAACTCATTAGACCAGGACACAATAATTGAAATTGTAAAATTAGAACTAAAAAAATTGAGTGACAGGGTCTATGAGGCCAAAGAAATAAAACTTGATTTTACACAAAAAGTAATTGAATTTATTGCTAATTCTGCGTATGATTCACAATTTGGAGCCAGACCAATAAAAAGATTTATTCAAAATAAAATTGAAAGTTTATTAGCCTACAAATTAATAGAAAACGGGAATAAAATCAACTCAAACATAACAATTGATGTCTTTGCCGGCAACATTGTTATCAAATAAAAATTAGTCGTCTTTCTAAGACGACATTTTTTCTTGCATTTAAAACCTGCGAATAAAATATTAACTTATATTTTGGTATGATATATTGAAATGGAGAAAATATGAATGTAAAGCAAGAAAAAACATATCAACTTTTACTGGAATTTATTGAAATTTGCAATAAAAATAACCTAAAATACTCGTTGTTTTTTGGCTCGCTGCTTGGTGCTATTCGACATAGTGGTTTTATTCCGTGAGATGATGATTTGGATATTGTTGTTCCGCTCGAAACATACGAATTCTTAATTAAAAATCACAGTAATATGTTTCTGCATAACCAAAACAGCAATAATTTTTTATTGTTTGGCAAATTCACAAAAGATAGAGAAGATGATCCGCGCTCAACATTTATTGATATTTTTGTAGTTGTCAAAACCAATAAACAAAAATTAAAAAAATACTCGTCTTTATACAATAAAGTTCGTTATATGCATAACTATACACATAGAAAGGTATTTAAAAGACAATGAGGAATGAAATTATTAAAATTCTTTTTTGCTTGAACCTGATTATTCAAAAAAATATCATTCAACGAAATGTATAGCTTGCTTGATGATACTAACGGCGAATTAAATCACGTTATATCTTGACCATTTAAAAGTCAAATAAAAACAGGTACTTATCAAAATATAGATTTTGACAATTTAGTCCAAGTCGATTTTGAAAACACAAAAGTTAATGTGTTTGCCAATTACGAAGATATCTTAATTACCAGCTACGGTAAAAATTGAAAAAAACCTGTAAAAACACTGATTTCTAAACATTTAGGTATGTATGATATGGACATTTTTACATTTAAAGAAAAAGGGATAGAAAATGAAAAATAAATTATTATGAAAAAATAAAGCCGATATTATCGGTTTAAATACGAGACCATTGCGTGTGGTAATGGTTGGGGACTCATTTTTGCCATTAGTCGATGGTGTGGTGAGGGTAATGGAAAATTACATTGAACAATTTCAACAAAAAAATGTTGAATTCTTAATATTAGCACCCGCCTATACTGATTATGATTTAAGCGAAGATAAAAAATTAAACTACAAACCGTTTAGAATTAAACCAAGCGTCCTTAAATGAGGAGGATATCAAGTAATAAGAACACCTTTGGTGCAATCGGAATTGAATGTAATTGATAATTTCAATCCCGATATCATACATGTTCACTCGCCTTTCTTTGCTGGTTCGATCGGTAATCAATTGAAAAAAAGATACAACATACCTGTTATTCTTACAATGCACACTAACTTTAAAGAAGCAATAACAAAATCAGCAAGCAGTACAATGGTAGGGAAAATTGGTGGCTTAATTGTTCAACAATTTGCTAAGTCAACCGATTGCATTATTCATGTTTCTAAAACATCAATGATTGAAAGCGGTCTTGATTCGAATGCATCTAGACACGAAGTAATCAACAACGGAACTAAATTCACTTTTGATACAAATCATGAGTATCTTAAACAAAATGCTATAGCAAAATTTAACATTGATAAAACTAAAAATAATTTATTATTTGTTTCTCGTTTTGTTTGAGAAAAAAACATTAAACTGCTTTTGGACAGTTTTAAAAAGATTTTGCAGGTCAATAACAATTTCTCATTAACAATGGTAGGTGGCGATTGGCGTGAAAACGAGATTAAAGAATACGCAAAAGAATTAGGTATTTATGACAAAATTATTTGAACCGGTGTCATTCGTGATTTCAATGAATTAAAAGGTCTATATTTAGCACACGATTTGTTTGTCTTCCCTTCGGTTTTTGACACATTTGGTTTAGTTGTGCACGAAGCTGCTTCACAAAAATTACCTTCTTTAGTTATCAAAAATTCAGCAGCCAGTGAAAACATTATAGATGGGGAAAACGGTTATACTTCTGACGAAAATTATGTTGCGTTTGCAAACAAAATTATTGAAATCTTCAATAACAAAGCGGCAATTAAAAATGTTGGAGAAGCAGCAGCGAAATTACCATTTAGCTGATCAGAAGTTGTTGACAAGTCAATTAACTTATACATTGATGTTATTAAAAAATACTATGTCAAAAGTAGAGAAAAACGATTAGAAAAAATGGCTATTAAAATTCGCCGTAAATTCAATCACAACTTATAAACGCAAGTATGGTATATACTTCGTTTTTTATAAAATTTTGTTTTTGCTATTAATCTAAATATTAAATCTAAATTAAAGTATTAAAATATATTTATATTAGAAAAAGGAGGCAGCGTCCACACACGCAATATTATGAAAAAAAAGAAATTAATAATTAATACATTAGTAAATAACTCAGTAATTCTATTGCCTTTATTGGTAGTTAGCTGCCAAAAAGAAAAGTTTGTAAATGAAAAAGCAATGCTCCGTGATAGAGTAAATTCAATAAAAGATGTATTAAAACAACAATACTTTATAGAGAAAATAAATTCAATTTCAAATCGAAAACAAATAAGCGAAATTGAAAATGAAATTTCGTTATATTTTGAAAATCTAAATAAACAAAATTCAGAAGGCAATAAAAACAAAATAGACAATAAAACAAATAGCGAAACCAATGATGTTAATAGCCATGAAGACCAAGGCCAAAAACAAAAAGATAATGGCAGTGACAATAGCAGCCAGGTTGTAGATAACACAAAAGATACTGACCAAAATCATCAACCACCACAAAGTGACACTAACCATAACAATTCAAAAAATAATTCCGATCCTACTGGGGAAAAAAATATAGAAAACACAGATGAAACAAATTCTGCGAAAAAAAATGATGATCAATCTGAATCTATTTCAAATAAATCAACTGAAACACCTGATGATAAAAAGGATAAAGATTCTTCTGAAAATAACGATGAACAAGATGTAGCCCCAAAACCAGAAGAAACGTCTAATAATGATTCATCGGTTGATGAAAAAGACAATCAAACAAACACTGCCCCTGATGAATCGAGTGAAACTACAAACGATAGTAAAAATACCGATAATCAAGATGGCATTAATGAAAATACAACAATTAAAAAATCTGATAAAACAAGCAACGAATACGGCAATGTACTCAGCTTACAAAGTGCCAATGATTATACAAACGAAGACCTAAACATCTCTGATTTCAGTGATGCTATTTTTGATAGAACAAATTTGATTTCATCAAATAATTCATACCAAAAATATTTTGATACTATTGATAAGCATTCTACTTGATTACACTCAAATGATGCTGATTTAGAAACTATAAAAGGTCAAAATATAAATATTGAATCAATAAACGTTGCCGACAACAATGTGATCATTAATTTAAATAAAAATCAATATCCTAACAAGACACCATCAATGGTTTTAGTTAAAAGTTGAAATGACGAAAAACCATGAAGTAAATGAATAAATTTACACGAAATTAATTCATCATCTGTTGCTTTTGATTATTTATTATTGAATAATAAAATATCAAAATTTGTTATTGTTCAAATGGAATTCAATAATGGCGATGTATCAAAAATAGCTTTTGATAAAAAAAATTCATTCAATAACACTCTTTCGCTTAATAATCTTAAAATAGATTCTTTCAATGTATACAAAGACAATAAAAATAAAAATATTTATGGCTCAATTGCACTTAATTTAACCGAAAATCAACATGAATATATTAGTGACAAAATCATTGCCCTAACATTTAGTGTTAAGGAAAAAATTTATAAACCTGAAACTGATTTATTTGGTAGCCCTACCAATAGTGAAGAAGAATTTAACAAAGAAAATAGTGTTCCAAACAGAAAAAGAATATACCTAAATTACAATCAGTTGCATAAGTTCAAATTAAACGGTTTACAAGAAAAAATTCAATATAAATTAAATGAACTCGAAGTATTAAACACAGATTTTTCACCAGTACAAACACCAATAAAAATAACAAATACCAACTGATTTGCATTTAACTTTAACTGAATATCAGACCACAAATTAAATGATCAATTGATTGAATATACACATGATGATGTCCAACCAATAAGCAAAGAAAGTTTAATTAAAAATAATCGCAATAATTTAATTGATTTTTCAGTGAAAAATTTATCAACATTAATTGATTATAATTTCGAAAAACACAATTTCTTAACAAGATACCCAAATAATAAGAACAATATTAATTTTAAGGATTATTCAATTGTAAAAAACAATAAAGAACAACAATTGCATTGATTTAAAACTCGTAATTTTCTATCAAAACAAATTATAAATATTGACAAAAATGGTAAAAATGCAAATATAGTCAAAAAAATAAATTCAATACAAGGCTTAAATAACATTGACCCTGAAAATGTATTGCTATGAATAAATCTACAATTAGACACTAATCCGATAAATTCAAGACTTTGAACTGAGTTTAATGACGTTCACAGTCGTGTTCGTATTCCAATCTCATTAAAAAGCATCCAAGAAAACAGTGTTATTGAGGATGTAGATTTCTTATTTGACTATGTTAGTGAAGACCCGAAATTCCAACAAGATCTTGCAGCAAAAATCAAATCACTAGTTAAATTTGACTTACACTTAAATGGCGATGATTTAGAACTTAAATTAAGTGCCAGAGAAGGCTTTGATACATCATTTACAAACTTAGCATCAAAACACAATACAGCAACAAATCACTCAATTTTTATTGATACAGCCGACTTATTCGTGTATTGAATTCAAGATAAAAATACTGATAAATTATTAAGTTTTAAAGAAGTCGAGATGGTAGATAATCTCTCAATCAAGCCTTCAACAACTAGCTACAATGATACATACGACATTAAAACTGAAACTGTTTCGCATTCTTCTCAGCAAATAAGTAAATACGAAGTTAAAGATGTATTAATTCCGACGCCTTCGGCTGAAGAAACTGGAAGAAGACTTTTCCAACAAGACTCCAGCGTCGGTATTGAACAAGGTAGAAAAAGAATGTTTTCATTATCAAACAAGTTCGACGGTACATGAAATGTGATTTCTAAAGTAAATGATGATCCAAATGATTTTAGGTTTTGAGTTTTTGCAAATTATCATGTTTGAAATGTCAATACTTCAAAAAATTCTGGTTTGTTTTCTAACAAAACAACCGGAGAATTTGGCAATGACAAATATAGTGTGAATAAAGGGCAACTTGTAGTTCCAACATTAATATCAAAAGACGATAATCGACAAGGACCTATTTACGGTTTTGCAAGCAATTTACCAGACCTAGAAGTTACTGGCAATCTATACGACTTCAATTTCGCAAACAGTAACAACGCAATAACAATTGAATTAATTAAGGATTTTTCAAGAAATAAAGCCAATAATTTTGATGATTCGAGAGATAATGAAGGTTTTATTATAGACAAAAACAATCTTAATTCAGCGTCTGGCGCCGACATTGCAATCGCAATAATAGATTTTAAAGTTATATTCGAAAAATTTGGTAATGGTAAATTAGATAACTATGTTGAAAATGGTTCATTTTTGAGTCAAAGACAAAAAAATGCAATACAACATATATTGAATTTTAAAGACTTAGAACCAATGAAATTTTCTAAAAAATCACGTTATATGAACTCTGACAATAATCTAAACTTTTATATCGCATCCCTACCAAAAGTAAACACTTCTTCAAATGAAGATGGATACGCAAATATAGCAAGATATAGAGAATATCTATTTGCTCTAAACACTTTAAAAATATCATTATCCGAACCATCAACGATTTTTAAAGGATTTCAAGGTGCTTCCTGATGAGAAACGAGATATTTTGATTTATTTTCAGGATCATCTGGTTCCGGAATATATGACCATGAAGGCAATTTAGTAGGCTTAAACACACAAGGTAGCCCTGCTAGAAAAAATAATTTTACCTTCAGCGAAACACAAAAATACTCATTTTTCGGAAACGATGACACACAATATAATCCAGGTAGTTTCTATGAAATAAACAAAAAATTAGCATATTTATATCCAAACGATTTTAAAAACATTTTCAATGATTAAAATAAACTACCATTTCAATAGCAAACAATAAAATTTTTTAAGCAATTAATTATGTTGTTTAATAAAGATTTTAAGGCATCTATTTCATGAAAAATAGACTTTTATACATATGGGAAGAGAAAAACTATTTTTTTATTAGAATTAAAAGTTACAAATTACTGAGGGAGGTTTATGTGAATATGAATAAGAAAAAAATAGCTTTAATTTTGACTAACACTGCGGCATTTACTGGGGGAATTATTACAACAGCAACAGTAGCTGCGTGTGCAATTCAACACAGTAAACAAAGTTATGACTCAATTCAAAGAGACATTGAAAATTTGAAAAAAGAAAATACTGATTTAACAAAACAAAAGCAGACAGAATACAATCACTATTTAGACATTATTAAAGATGCGCACGAGTCATTTATTCAAAATTCGGATTCATTGAACGAAGAACAAAGGCGTATCTATAAAGAAAATACATTGAAAAATATCAAAAATTTGAGTAAACAATTTATAAATATAGACAGAAAAGAATTGGATGATTTAAAGGCAAAAGTGAACGAAATCAAAATAGACACATCAGTTAAAACTAGTGAGCCATTAACAAAAGACATTCTTGTTAAAAAAGGAAAATTACCTGACATTAAACCTAGCTTAATTTATTTAGGTCATAATCGCCTTTTCAATCCAGAAATTAGCGCTAAAGTGGATATAAATACTTATTCAGATTTTAGTTTAGACCTTGAAGATCCCCAAGCAATTAAATACATTATAGATCCATATACTCCCGAAGAAAATTCTGATTCAAATAATTACATCGGCTTGTTTAACTACAATTCAAAAGCTAATGGCAAATTCAAACTTAAAGAATCATTGAAATTAATACTTGATGAATATGAAAGAGATAGAAAAGTACAAAACCTTAGTGAGAGAGACTATTACGCTAAACCGGCAATAGAAGAAATTAAAAAGATTACTGATAAAATCAGCAAAAAAACTGGTTTATCTTTTTACACCCCGCTGAGAAGAAAATATTACGAGTTGCTACTATCAGATTCTAATGAACATAAGGTACTTTTTACCCCACATGCTAAAATTTTTCTTAAAAGATTGACTTCGTCACTAAAAAATTACAACTATTCAAGACCAATAAATCGCGATTCTCTCGAATTTATTGAACATTATTTAATTTTTACTGTTTTAGTGAATGGGTTCAAAAGTATGGATCAAGATACGACTCAAGATTACATTTATTCACTGTATTTAAGCAACCCAAAAGAAAGTGATTTAGTTGAACGATTCGAAAACGTGTACCAGCATCTAAAAACTAATTTTTGGAATATTAAACCTTTCGCAATCGATACCGAATCAGACAGCCATAGCTGGTCAAGCGGTTATCCGAAAGATTTAGAATTTCTTTTGGATGGCAAAAACGGTTTAGCATCTAAATATCCAAAAAGACAAGATGTACAAAATCAAAATACCGTTTATCTTAATGCTAAAATCCTTACATCTGTAATTGATCGGAACTCTCAATCATATCTTAGAAATCAATACTCTTACGCCAAAAATAGTGGCTTAGAATATGTTAGATTGCAACTGGGTGTTGCGGAGTTAGCAAAAATAAAAGACAAGGTTATTTTAGAAAGACCAGAATATGAGGGAAGACATGCTGGTATATACAGAACAGGTCTTTCTAAAACCGAAGAAGAACAAGAGGAAGTTTTTAAACATACATTTCTAAATCCTACTTTACTTCCTCATATCCAAGTCGGTTATATTGATGCTGATTTAAAATCAGAAGTATATTTTGACGGAATTATTAAAGAAGGGATGGCAAAAGGACAAAACATTCCACAAAACTCTACTCCTTTATATCTTGATAAAGTAGTCGCAAAATATTTAAATATGAAGTGAGAAAAATATCAAGAATTTATGCCTCCATATGTTCCGTTTGATTCTGGTTTGAGAAAATTATCATCAGAGCGTTATGAGCGTTTAAGATTAGCTTTAGCTACTTTAGAATTAGAATTTGATCAGAGTAAGTATACTTTAGCTGATTTATTAGGTTCAAGTGTAAAACCAGATACTGATAAAGTTGGTTTATATAACGAAATTTTTCTAGAGCATGTTGGCGAATATCTAGAACAAGAACAATGGGTAGTTTATTCTTTACCTGAAAATAATTTTAAATTAAAAGAGCTATATGACGGTAAAGTTGACTACAATCGCACTTATTCTTATAACTTTGATTATGTAGAAGGCGATTTAACAATTGCAATGTCTAATATGGTTCAGTTTTTCGAAAATAAATTTAAATATAACTTTGTAAAAGAAAATTATAAAACTCACCCTGAATGATTTAGTTTTAGAGATGCAAGTCGTTCCAGTTCAGGGGATAGACTTGAACCTTGAAATTATTCGACAAAAGTGTCAATTATAAGCGATAGTGAAGGGGATAGATTATATCAACAACAACTTATTGAACATTATCTAACGCCTCCTTTTGCACAAAATAATGAACAGCTGAATCTATTAAAATCTAAAATTGATGCCTACTTGAAAAGCAAAAAAGAGGAATTTAAAGCAACAACTGGTAAAGAATATAATCTTGACAGTTGAGTAAGAGTTCAATTGGTTGACCTATATACCAATCCAAATAATAAGGAATTAATATATTCTCACATAAATGAAGGTGACAACTTCGAAGAGAATATAATAGCTCAAATATTCAATGTTTCATTTAAAAAACAAATTGAATATTGAAAAACAGTCAAAAATCAATAAATTTAAAGAAATTATTATAGTTTTAAATAACAAAATATCTAATTTAATGTCGTTATTTAGTAATGGTTCTTTGCCTAAAACTCACATTAATCAAGCAATGAAATAAAGATATTAAATCATTCAGTTATTGATGATAAAATAGCTGTTTATGGTTTTGAAAGGAAATAATTAAATACCCAGTAGCTAAAGTTGATTCTTAAACTGAATAAAAATAACAATACCGAATCACTAAGATTTGGTATTGTTTTAATATACATTAACATTGTCTATTTCTCAATAAAAAAACAGGATTCACGGGTCTAGAATGCACAAAATATTACATTTACGACATTGATTATTTAGTGAAATTTTTCACATTTATGACAAAAATTGCGTCTATTATAAAGTCTATTTAAACCATATTTGACGCCATTAGTATAATAAATATTGAAAATATTATAGTTTATGAGGAGATAATATGGTTAAGAAAAAATTAATTTTAATTTTGACTAACACTACAGCTTTTACCGGTGGAGTTATAACAACTATGGCCGTGGCTGCATGTTCTATCCAAAGACTTACTAAGTCAAATTTAGAAGCACAAATTGAAAATCTAAGAAAGATTAATAATGATCTAGGACATCAAAAAAAATATGAATATGACCAATATTTGGACATTGCTAAAAAAGCACACGAGTCATTTATTCAAAATTCAGATTCATTAAATGAAGAGCAAAAACGCATCTATAAGGAAAATGCACTGAAAAATATCAAAAATTTGAATGAACAATTCGTAAATATAGACATAAAAGAATTAGATGAGTTAAAGGCAAAAGTCAATGAGATCAAAATAGGCACATCAGTCGAAAATAGCAAACCTTCAACGGAAGCCTTTTCTGTAAATATAGGAAAATTACCTGACATTATACCAGGATTGCTTTCTTATACAAGCAATGGACGCGCGAATTTTTTATCGCCCGCAGACGAGCGTAAGGTAACTAATAGTTTTTATTTCAGCCTCAGTTTAGACCTTAAAGATCCACAAATATTTAACTACATTTTGCATCAGTATATTTCTAATGCAAATTCCGATTCGAGTAATTATATTGGTTTATTTAACTACAATTCAAAAGGTAATGGTAAATTTGAAATCAAGGAATCATTGAAATTATTGTTAAATAAATATGAAGCGGAAAGAAAAGCTCAAAACCTTAGTGAGAAAGATTATTACGCTAAGCCAGCAATAGAGCAAATTAATAAAATTAAAGATGAAATTTGAAAAGGATTACCACAAGGCTCAATTCAATTGGAAAACAAAAAATATTATGAATTCCTACTATCAGATTCCAATGAACATAAAGTACTCTTCACTCCACATGCTAAAATTTTTCTTAAAAGATTGACTTCATCGCTAAAAAACTACAACTATCCAAAACCAATAAATCGTATGTGTTTAGAAATTGTTGAACGTTACTTAATTCTTACTGTTTTAGTAAATGGCATCCGTGTTTCGAACTCCAGTTGACTTGATGCTTATTCACTATATTTAAGCAATGCAAATGACACCGATTTAGTTGAACGATTCAAAAATGTATACCAACAATTAAAAAATAATTTTTGGAATATTAAACCTTTTGCAATCGATACTGAATCAGACGAAAAAACCTGGTCAGCTGGTGAATATGAAAAAAATTCAGAATTTCTTTTGGATGGCAAAAACGGTTTAGCATCTAAATATCCAAAAAGACGGGATGTGCAAAATTATAATGCAGGATATATTGATTCTAAAATCAGCACAGTTGGACTTGAACCAACGTCGAATTCCCATATAAATCAATACTCTTATGCTAAAAATAGCGGTTTGCAATATGTGAGATTACAGCTAGGTACTGCAGAGTTAGCGAAAATGAAAGGCAAACCTATTTTAGAACAAGTAGATTATTGAAAATCCCCCCCCAACATTTACACGTACGAAGTAGATACAGCTAGAACCGAAGAAGAACATGAAGAAGTATTTAGACATACATTTTTAAATCCAACTTTACTTCCACATATCCAAGTCGGCTATGTTGATGCCGATTCAAATTCAGAAGTATATTTTGACGGAATTATTAAAGAGGGAATGGCAAACGGACAAAACATTCCACAAAATTCTACTCCTTTATATCTTGAAGAAGTAATCGCAAAATATTTAAATACAAAGTGAGATAAATATCAAGAATTGATGCCTCCATATGTTCCGTTTGATTCTGGTTTGAGAAGATTATCATCAGGGCGTTATGAACGTTTTAGATTAGCTTTAGCCACTTTAGAATTAGAATTCGATCAGAGTAAGTATACTTTAGCTGATTTATTAGGTTCAAGCGTAAAACCAGATACTGATAAAGTTGGTTTATATAACGAAATTTTTCTAGAGCATGTTGGCGAATATCTAGAACAAGAACAATGGGGAGTTTATTCTTTACCTGAAAATAATTTTAAATTAAAAGAGCTATATGACGGTAAAGTTGACTACAATCGCGCTTATTCTTATAACTTTGATTATGTAGAAGGCGATTTAACAATTGCAATGTCTAATATGATCAACCTTTTCGAACACAAATTTTATAATAACTTTATAAAAGAAAATTGCAAAACTCACCCCGAATGATTTGAATTTATTGGAACTGGTAGTAAAAGTTCAGGTGATAACCTTCCAACAATAAAAGGCTGGAGAAAACTGCGTATTAAATGATTTAATGAAGGGGATAGATTATATCAACAACAACTTATTGAACATTATCTAACGCCTCCTTTTGCACAAAATAATGAACAGCTAAATCTATTAAAATCTAAAATTGATGCCTACTTGAAAAGCAAAAAAGAGGAATTTAAAGCAACAACTGGTAAAGAATATAATCTTGACAGTTGAGTAAGAGTTCAATTGGTTGACCTATATACCAATCCAAATAATAAGGAATTAATATATTCTCACATAAATGAAGGTGACAACTTCGAAGAGAATATAATAGCTCAAATATTCAATGTTTCATTTAAAAAACAAATTGAATATTGAAAAACAGTCAAAAATCAATAAATTTAAAGAAATTATTATAGTTTTAAATAACAAAATATCTAATTTAATGTCGTTATTTAGTAATGGTTCTTTGCCTAAAACTCACATTAATCAAGCAATGAAATAAAGATATTAAATCATTCAGTTATTGATGATAAAATAGCTGTTTATGGTTTTGAAAGGAAATAATTAAATACCCAGTAGCTAAAGTTGATTCTTAAACTGAATAAAAATAACAATACCGAATCACTAAGATTTGGTATTGTTTTAATATACATTAACATTGTCTATTTCTCAATAAAAAAACAGGATTCACGGGTCTAGAATGCACAAAATATTACATTTACGACATTGATTATTTAGTGAAATTTTTCACATTTATGACAAAAATTGCGTCTATTATAAAGTCTATTTAAACCATATTTGACGCCATTAGTATAATAAATATTGAAAATATTATAGTTTATGAGGAGATAATATGGTTAAGAAAAAATTAATTTTAATTTTGACTAACACTACAGCTTTTACCGGTGGAGTTATAACAACTATGGCCGTGGCTGCATGTTCTATCCAAAGACTTACTAAGTCAAATTTAGAAGCACAAATTGAAAATCTAAGAAAGATTAATAATGATCTAGGACATCAAAAAAAATATGAATATGACCAATATTTGGACATTGCTAAAAAAGCGTATGATACGTTTATTGAAAACTCTGGATCTGCTAATGAAAAACAAAAAAGCGATTATAAAGAAAACGCACTGAAAAATATTGAAATTTTGAATAGAGAGTTCAAAAATGTTAATAAAACTAAATTAGAAGACTTAAAAACTAAGATTCAAAAAATAAAAATAACAGTTAAGAAAATAGAAGTTAAACCCACTGAAAAATCAATCAATAAAAAAATAGTTGAATTACCAAACATAAAATCGTCTTCATTATACCTTGCGGGTGGCGATTTATTTGAGCCATATGTTGCTCCAAAAATCAATTCTAAAGTGGTAGAAGATTTTAATTTAGATTTAAGCGATGCGGCTGCAATTGATTTTCTTTACAATATGAATGATTTTATAAAAAATGCGACTGATTCAGGTTTGTATAACTATAATTCAGCTTACAATGGAAGACTTATTCTTAAAGAGTCTATACAATGATTGTTAGATAACTACGAAAATGAGAGAAAAGAACAAAACTTGAGTGAAGTAGATTATTATGTTAAACCTACAGCGGAACTAATATTCGCCATCACGAAAAGAGATAATATAGATAATTTTCAGTATCCGATAACGTACCTTGAATTTTTAATATCAAATCAAAAAGAACATAAAATACTACTGACACCGCATGCCAAAATATTCCTTAAAAGATTGTATTTTTCTTTAAAGGAATACAATCATGCTCGAAAAATAGATAACTTTGCATGATATTATATTACAAATTATCTAAGATGAACAGTCATTGTTAATGGTTACAGACATTGAGGCCCAGATAAATTAAATGAGTCTGCATATTCTTTATTTTTAAGCAACATTAATAAGACAGATTTAGTAGATCGCTTCAAGGATGTTTATCTACAATTAAAAGAAAATTTTTGAGATGTCAAACCATTTCATATTGATACAGAATCGGATCAACATACCGTATTTGACGCAAACACAAGTGATGCACGAGTACATATTTTAGATGGCAAGGAAGGTATAGCTTCAAAATATCCAAATAGAGATGACATACAAAATTCTGATACAAGATATCATACGGTTGCTGTTATAACTTACTCCCAAGAGGCCAATGGCCCACATTCCGAATCATCGAATTTATATTCTTACGGAAAAAATTCTGGATTGGAATATGTTAGATTGCAGTTAGGAACCGCTGAACTAGCAAAAATAAAAAATAAAGTAATTCAAAACAGACATGATTATGAACATGACTATGACTCTTTCGTAAATCTTAATAACGCTGTAAATGATGAAGAAAAAGAAGAAATATTTAAACAAGCATTTTTCTACCCTTCAATGTTGCCTGACATTCAAGTGGGATACATTGATCCCTATACAAATGAGAAAATATATTTTGACGGCATCATTAAAAGTGATATGAGTAAAAATAAAACCATTCCAGAAAACGCAAATCCTTTGCTTTTGAAGGACGTAATATCAAAATACTTGAATGAAAAATGAGATAAATATCAATCGTTGATGCCGCCACATGTTGTCTTTAATTCGCCACTAAGAAAATTGTCATCAGAGCGTTATGAACGTCTTAGATTAGCATTAGCAACATTAGAATTGGATTTCGACCAAAGCGAGTATACCTTGGCAGACTTATTAGGGTCAAGCGTGAAAGCAAATTCAGACAAAATTGGTTTGTATAATCAAATTTTTCTAGAACACGTTGGTCAATACCAAGAACAAGATCACTGAGGAGTATATTCAATACCAGAAAACAATTTTGAACTTAGATCTCAAAGCAATGGCAAAATCGACTATTATAATTATTCGTATCGTCACAATAAAAAAATGATAACGAATGCTATGGATAACATGATTACTTTTTTTGAACAAAAATTTGAGTACAAATTTAAAAAAGATAATTTAAGAATCCATCCTGAGTGATTTACTTTAAAAGGATTGGATGGCTACAAAACTATAGATAATAAATTAGAACCTTTTGATTATTTTGAACATTTAATAATAAACGATGGCGAAGGTAAACAAGTCTTTCGTGATCAACTTAACGAAGAATATTTAACGCCGACTTTTTCGGAAAATGAAGCACAATTAAGATTAATAAAATCTAAACTAAATGCTTATCTTGAACTGAAAAAAGAAGAATTTATACAAAATACACACCATGAATATAACTTAGATAAGTGAGTAAAAACACAGTTAATTGACTTATATACAAATCCGAACAATAAAGACATAATATATTCAAACTTAGGAGAGGATGATGACTTTAGCAAAAACATCATCGCCCAAATATTCGATGTATCATTCAATAAACAAACTCAATACTTTGCTAGATAACAAAGCTAAATTTTCATACACAATCTAATATGAGTTTTTAGGATATAGAATAATAAAATATTCTAATTACGGTTAATAAAAAAGGAGGATATATGAATAAGAAAAAAGCGATTCTTGTTCTACAAACACCACTGCGTTTACTGGCGGAATCGTTACATCGATAGCGGTTGCCGCATGTTCGATTCAACGCTTTTAAAGAAAAATAAACAATGATTTATTAAACCGAAAAAATAGCGAATATAAAGAATATGTTGATCTTGCTAAAAAAACATATAATAAATTCGCAAACAATTTAGACTCAATTAGCGAAAATAAAAAGCGTGAATATAAAGAAACCGCTCTTGAGAATATAGAAATGATAACAAGTGAATTTCCAAAAAATTATAAAACTGAATTAAACAAATTGACAAATAAGATTAATGATATTAAATTAAAAAAACAGAAAAACGCATTCTAAACTAGGACAAGCCATTCTTTTTATTTCTTCGAAAATCTTTTACATTTCTTTATAGATTTCAATACTCACTTCATAAGTGTGTTGCATTAGTGGATTTAAATCGTAGTTTTTCTCTTCTAATTTGTGTATCACGTTACATAAAATAATTGCAAATATTCTGCGTTTTTGTAGAGTTTATACATAGGTTTTGAAAGCATCTCGGTAGATGATATTTTGTACTGTAAGCAAAATTTTTGAAAATCATTTAACTCATCACCTTTTAGTATTAAAGTGTTAAAAATAATGTTGTTGATGCTTATTTTAATTTCGCCTTTACTATCTATCATTATTCGTGCATCATCATCGGGTCAAATTTTCAATTTTTGTCCTTTTTCATTCACGGCAACATAATACTGATTTTGATACTGAAATGTCGAAGCATAAGCTTTTCTTTTAATTTCTAGATAGACTTTGTGTTCGTTTTTCGAAGTGTCGCATGTCCTAAAAATATTTTGTTTATGAGCGTAAATTTATTGTTTCATTGATGAAAATCGTTGATTAAAACTTCCTTGTTTTTGTTAAAACCGTTATTGCTTTAATACCTAAATTTTTAAAATGGATAGGGAAAAATCGTTGTATTGCGTCGTTAGTGCGCTCAACAAGACGCTTAAATATAGCCACGTTAGAAGATTCAACTTTTATGTTCTTTTTACTCATATTTTCTACAAAAGGTGTGTTTTTCGCTTCATTTCCGTAAAAAGTTCTTCTTTTATCAGTTCTTATTAAGACTGGAAAACCTCATTTCGAAAATAAATCTTCAAGTAAAATCATGTAACCTTGATTAGTCTCTTCTTTTTCGGCGTGCAAAGCTAATATAATCCCCGTCGCTTGATCAACAGCAACATATATGTGAAACTTGTTATCGCAATTTCATCAATGTTCGGTTGCATCTATTTCAACTATCTCTCCCAGACTCAAATGTGCTCCTTTATTTTTTCTTGAAACAAAAGCAATGTTTTTGTCTAATTCTTTCGAAATTTTATTAATAAACACGATTGTCTTTGAATCATCTTTTTTAGATAAATTTGCTAAGTTTTTCCGAGTTTCTTTTTTACCGTTTTTACTCATTCCATATGTATAAAATCCACGTGCTTTTAAATTCTTAATCATACTTGCATATGTCATATTGTTCTTAAGTTTTCAGGCAGTTCATACTGGTAAAAATATCTTAAATTTAGATAAAAATTTAAATATTTATCCTTGTATATTTGCTTTAAAATCGAATAATAGTGTTCGATTATTCAATCGATTTGACTAATGCTAATTTTTCTTGAATATTAGTTTCTTGAATTTTTATGTGTAATTGTTATTTCATTATCATTTGCTAATTGTTTTCTAAGATTATAAATAGTTTTTGTTGAAATATTTAACGCCAGTGATAATGTTCTGGCTGTTGCTTTTGGATTGTTTTTTATATATTCCAATTGATATCTCTTGTTAATTTCGTAATTGCTTTTTTCATTACGTTAATACTTTATTAAAAATTGGAACTTTTGTTTTTTATTTCATATATTAATTTTTTTACTATGTAGGTCAAAATATATGCACAAAACATTAGTATAATATGATTACTATAAAATTGTTGAGGAGAAATATGAACAAAAAAAGAATAACATTGATTTTGACTAACACTGTAGCATTTGCAGCAGGAGTGATTACAACCATGGCTGTTGCTGCGTGTTCAATCATCAAACCTCAAGCCAATTCAAGGATTATCAATGAAATTGAAAACCTGAAAAAAGTTAATGAAAACTTGATGAAACAAAAAGATTTTGAATATGAGCGCTATGTAGATATTGCCCAAAATGCTTACGATATGGTTAATCAACACTTAAATTCAATCACACAAGATCAAAAACGGGAGTATAAGCAAAGTGCACTGAAAAATATTGAAATTTTGAGTAATGAATTTGAAAATGTAGATACAATCGCTTTAGAAATATTACGAGATAAAATTCAAGAAATTGAATTAGAAAATTCTAAAAAAGAGCCTTCGCCTACTAACGAAATTATTACAAAACAAATTGCGAAACTGCCCGACATTAAGTCAAGTTCACTTTATTATTTAAACGGTATGTTTTTTGGACCTGAAATGGATCAAAAAATAACATTAAATATTTTTAAAGATTTTGATTTAGATTTAGAGAATGATAAAGCAATCGATTTTTTATTTTTACCCAGATATGATGCAAACAGTAAGGACAAAAATATATTTGGTTTGCTAAATTATAATTCAAATCTTAACGGTACATTAAATCTGAAGGAGTCAGTATTGGCTTTATTATCTAAATATGAAGAAGAAAGACAAAAAGAAAATCTTAATGAAATTGATTACTATGTAAAACCGCTTCTAAATATAATTAATGAAATTACACAAAAATCACCTAATTCATTTCTCGCAACCGAAAATCCGAGAACTATGAAAGAATATTTTAATATGTTGTTATCGGGTTCCCCCGAACACAAGGCATTATTTACGCCACACGCCAAAATTTTTCTTAAAAGATTATATTCATCACTGAAAAATTATAATTTTTCGCGGCCTTTGAAAGATTATTCATGGGAAAATATTCTCTTTTATTTAACAAGAATTCTGCTAGTTAATGGTTATAAACAAGTACCAGATGAAGTTTATGAGTTTGTTTACTCATTGTATTTGAGTAATCCAGAAAAAACAGACTTAGTAGAGCGTTTTAAAGATGTTTATCAACAATTAAAAAACAATTTCTGAAACGTTAAGCCTTTTGTTATCGATACTGAATCGGATACAAAAGCTGCAGATGAGTTCTTTTTGGACGGTAAAGATGGGTTGCCATCAAA
Source organism: Mycoplasma sp. CSL7475-4 (assembly GCF_024834065.1). Lineage (GTDB taxonomy): Bacteria > Bacillota_I > Bacilli_A > Mycoplasmatales > Metamycoplasmataceae > Mycoplasmopsis. The sequence continues at coordinate 4,435 of NZ_JANUYA010000003.1, read as the reverse complement.
ATTCCCTAAAAGAATTGATGTGCAAAATCAAAGTACTATTTATAATGAGCGTGCCGTTGATATGGACGGTTACAACGGAAACAATACCGATGCCAAAAAACTATATTCATACAAGAAAAATAGTGGTTTGGAATATGTTAGATTACAACTGGGAATAGCGGAATTGGCAAAAATAAAGGGCGAGGTTATTTTAGAAAGAATTGAATACGAAAATAAATCTAATAATTGATTACAATTCGGAAAAGCCAAAACTGAAGAAGAGGAAGACGAGGTTTATAAACAAGCATTTTTAAATCCTTCATTATTACCGCACATTCAAGTTGGATATATAAATGTTAACACAAATAAGGAAGTATATTTCGATGGAATTATTAAAGAACGAATGGCAGGATCGAACAATATACCGCAAGGCTCTATACCTTTATACTTAAATGAAGTAGTTGCCAAATACCTAAACGAAAAATGAAATAAATATCAATCATTAATGCCGCCATATGTTGAATTTTCGTCAATATTAAGAAAATTTTCTTCAAAAAGATATGAACGTTTGAGACTCGCGTTGGCAACACTTGAATTAGATTTTGATCAAAGTGAATACACATTAGAAGATTTATTAGGGTCAAATGTTGATCCCAACGCTAATAAAGAAGGTTTATATGATCGAATTTTCCAAGAACACGTCGGCGAATATTTAGAGCAGCAACATTGAGGCACTTATTCAATCCCGAAAGATAATTACAAACTAATAAATAAAGTCAATAATACATATTTTCCTATTGGATATATTAACTATAATTTTGACATAACTGTTTTATCCGATTCAATGGATAAAATGGTTAGATTTTTCGAGGAAAAATTTGAATACAAATTTAAAAAATCTAATCTAAAAACTCATCCAGAGTGATTTAAAATAATGGATTCATCAAATAATGAATTGGATAGTAACCTAGTGCCTTTTGACTACTCAGGCAGTATAAATATTAGATATGACAGTGGCGGTCAAGAAGCGTATGAGCAACAGCTTATTGAAGAATATTTAACACCTACATTCGCTGATAACGATCAACAATTAAATCTAATAAAAGAAAAAATAAAAGCTTATTTTGATGCAAAAAAACAGGATTTTAAAGACAAAACTAATATGCCATATAATTTAGATCCTTGAGTTAAAGTACAATTAATAGATCTATACACCAATCCGAATAATAAAGAATTAATCTATTCGCATTTAGGTGAAAACGATGATTTTAGTCAAAATATCATTGCGAAAATATTAGACTTTTCACTCAACAAACATATAGAATACTTCAATCCTATATTTAAAGAATCTTTTTTAGATGCTATTTATCCAGAGTTTTCAAAAGAACAAAAATTTGTAATTTGAACTACATTAGATGAAAAACAGATAGCAAAAGAGTTTGACTCATTTTTAACAGCCCATACAAATTCGATTATTGATAAATTTCAATTAAATGACTTGAAATTGGTTGATGTGAAATTTACCGAAATACCAAAAGATACAAATTGAGAAGGCGAAGGCGAATTTAGAGTTGGCGAGCAAGAAAGTATCAAAACTAAATACCAATTTTCAAAAGTTCCACGTCGAACTCGTCGTGAAACTTCTGGCGAAGGGAAAATTGAATATCCAGCGACACGAAATCGCGAACTAGCATTTACATTTAAGTCAGGCAATTGATTAATTAAAGTCGCAAGACAATTTGATATTGAGTCAAATATTTCAACTTCTTATATTAATAAAATTAAGTCCAAATTAAATTCACATACTCGTGAGCAATATTCAAATTTAACCGAAAGAGAATATAACGGTTTCGCTTATAATTATTGATTATTTTTTGATAATTTGGATAATATTACCGTTCTAGAAGCGCAAGAAAAAGTTCAGAATATTATAAATAACATAATGCATGAAAACTAATTTATTACCTATCGATCATTGGTAGGTTTTTAGTAATTTTAAGAATTCTTTGTTTAGTTATTCTCGCGTTCGAATTAAAATTCGTGAAATTTCGTGATATTCATTATGTGAAAAATTACATACCTGATATTTAAATTCACCCTCGTTTTTAGAGAGGCTAAAATCCGTGCGTAAAACAGTGTTATAATTTTGGTTATTAAATTGATGAGGATGCTAATTAACAGAAAAAAATATCATTGATTTTAACTGATAAACTAGGACAAAAAAAATTAGACCTGAATTGTAAGGTTCGGGTCTAATTTTTTTTGTCCTAGTTTAATAGTTGATAGGTTTTTTAATAATCCTTAATTTGTTTTCAACTTAGAGGTCATTTTTTAGGAGTTGGTAAAACTTTTTTAATAACCACTACAAATGAATCTTCATTTAATGAATTGGTATATTTAAGAACAAATGTATTTTCTTTTTCGTCCGGAAATTTATTAAAAAATTCATTTAATTCATCAGAAAATTTCTTACCTTTGGGCAGATATAGGTAACCGTTGTCTTTCAATAAATGGTGGGTTAACATATACATGTTTTTTACACTAGAAACAGCACGAGCAGTAACTAAGTCAAATTGCCTTGCGTATTCTTTCGTATTTTCCGCACGTGCGTTAATGATTGTGAAATTTTCAACATTTAATTGATTTTTTACGCTTTCTAAAAATTCACAACGACTTTGCATTCCTTCAATAATAGTTAAATAATAATTGTTATTTTCCAAAAGATGTGGCAAAGAAGGAAAACCAGCCCCTGCCCCTATATCAGCAACATGTTTGTTTGTGTAATCAAAACCAATTTCGTGAGCTACATCCATCACTTTTATTGAGTCTAGAACGCCTTGATTTTTTAATTCATCAATACTCTTGAAACCAGTAATATTCTTATGCTGATTAAATTCGTGAATTATATTAATGTATTTTTGAGTCTTTTCGTTCATTACTTGTGAATTTCTTCTGTTATTTGTTCATATAATTCAGTAACTGAACTACCAGTTATTGATGCTGAAATTACGCCAGCTAGAAAATCATCTAGACTAATAATTTGTAATTTGTCAAATTTAGAAGCTAACTCCGAATTATCTATCGAATCGGTTATGATAACCTTAGATACATTAGGGTTGTCTTGAAAAATTTCAAATCCACGTGTGAAAATACCATGAGTTGCAGCAACAACAATCTTTTTAGCCCCGTGTTCTTTCAATGTATTAACTGCTTTGATGATTGTGCCACCAGTGTCAATAATATCATCGATAATAACAGCATTTTCGTTTTCAACAGAACCGATCAAGCCCATAACTTCAGTTTGATTAGTTCCTACTCTTCGTTTATCAATAATACTAATTTTTACTGAATCACTAATCAATTCCGCCAGTCTTCTGGCTCTGATAGTTCCGCCGTGGTCTGGTGAAACTACTGTGAAAGGTTCATTTAAACTTTTAACAGCTTTAGCTATAGGATAAGCCCCTCTTAAATCATCAATTGGAATATCAAAAAAACCTTGGATAGCTGGGTTGTGTAAGTCAACGGCAATAATTTTTGTAGCTCCTGCTGTTTGAATTAACTCAGCAAATAATTTTGCCCCTATTGGTTGTCTGCCACTCACTTTACGATCTTGGCGTGCATATCCGTAATATGTTAAGGCTACTGTGATTGATTTAGCACTAGCCCTTTTTAATGAATCAATAAACAATAATAAATCAACATAATTATCATTTACTGGTCTTGATGTTGATGCAATAATATAAACATCTTTACTTCTTACTGCTTCAGTACTAACTAACATTCTTTCACCGTCAGCAAACACAGTTTTTTCAACAGGTGAAACATGCATATTTAGTTTTTTCGCAATTTTTTGTGTAAGAAGTTCAGTATTTGGCATTGCAAATAATAATGTGTTCTCAAATTTCATAACTTGCCCCTTATAATAAATATATTTATATTATATTATTAAATACTTCTGTTCAGTAAAATAATCTCTTTTAATAGAGATAAGTTTTTACCAAACTTATTCTTTTTTAAGCACAAAATAAAATTTAAAAAAATATTTGCAAACTTAATTTTTATATTATAATAGTTATGCTATTTTAGCAAATGGAGGGGTAGCGAAGCGGCCAAACGCGGGTGGCTGTAACCCACTTCCTAACGGTTCGGGGGTTCGAATCCCTCCCCCTCCACCATTTTGCCCCATAGCCAAGCGGTAAGGCATCGGTTTTTGGTACCGACATGCGTTAGTTCGAATCTAACTGGGGCAACCATATCACCATCTAGGTGATTTTTTTATTGTGAGTTAAGAAACAAAAAAAGCCTTTTTTAAAAAATAAAAACGGGCTTTTTTTGTTTTATACATTTGTGATTTAAATGTAGAATTTTATTGTCTAGTATTGTGCTTTTTTTAAAGCACATTTTAAATTTTATTAATTAATTCCTGATAAGTTTTAGATAATAATTTAAGAATTTC